>CAZUAH010000099.1:22048-32696 GCA_964617665.1 uncultured Pirellulaceae bacterium | reverse complement strand
GCGGCCATCGATGACCATGCCATCGATGCCGTCACCGTCGTTTGCCCCGAACGAGACATCTAGACTTCCGTCCGCCAGGTATCTTGCCAGTACCAATTCAGTGACCCCGGCCGTCTTGTAGCCGGCGACGACCGTGCTTCCGTCGGACTGCGAGATGACGAGTTCTCGAATATAGTCCGCAGTCGAGCCCTCGAAATCCGTTTGGGCAACGCCGTTGACTCCGAATTCTTCGGAGTCGAGTGTGCCATCGGCAGCATGGCGGGCGACGGCGAAATTGCGTCCCTCCCCACCGGGGCCATTGTCATAGCCACCAACGAGGATGTCACCGTCCGCGTCTTCCTGAATGGCATTGATACGGTCAATCGGACTCACAACTCGGTCGGCGTATGGGGCCGAGCCAAGGCTAGTGTCGAGGTTGCCATGCTCGTCCAGTCGAATCCAGGAACGAGTGTAGAAGCTCCCTCCCACCAAGATTTCATGGTCCCTCGTAATGCCGAGGGAATAGACATAATCACTGGAGTGGTAGACCGTAGAACCGTTGTCATACGGCAAATCGATCTGCACGAGCCCATCGCCCTCGGGTCCGCCTACGCCAAACGTCGTGTCCAGCGATCCATCCGAGTTCAAGCGAATGAGCGCGGCATCAGCGGTCAGGCTTTCAATGTCATTGGGGTCGCTGGGGTCGTAGGAAGGATCCACGTAGCTGGATGTCGCGTTGTCGTAAACCGGCTCGGTCATGCCAGCGATTGTGATCTTGCTTTGATCGATTGCGACGAATCGGGAGTAGTCATGTCTCCCGTCGTAGTCAATCGCAACCAGGCCATTGGTGCCAAATCCTGACTCACCAGCATCGGCACCATCATCCAGACTGCCCGCTTCCGTGATACGAGCGACGAACATATCGGTATTGTTGGGTGCGCCCACGTTTCGATTGCCCGTAATGACGATATTGTCATTCTCATCGAGCGCGAGATCCACGGTGTACGAGTTGTTAAGGAGTGTGTATGTATAGAATCGACTTCCACCGTTGAATGACAGATCAACGCTGCCGTCGTTGTTGAACCTCTGCAGATAATTGCCATCAGATACAACCAAGCGTCCTTGGCTGTCCTTCTTCATGCTATCGATGTTCGTAAACAGTGAATTGAGACCGCCAAGACCAAACGATGTGTCAAGGTCTCCCGCAGAGATTCCATTGGCTGCGTCGTCCTCAAGGAAATAACGAGTGATCCCGAAGTTGCCGCCCAAAACCAAACGGCCCTGATCATCGATTAGCATGTCGGTTATGTACTCGCTGCTGTCAAAGTCGGTGACAACGCGACCGTCGTCTCCAAACGTTGCGTCCAGTGTGCCATCGGTGTTGTACCGCGAGATACCAATGTCTGTGATTCCGCCTTGCACGTTACCGGCAATCACAATCCGCCCGTCGGACTGTTGGACCATTCTGGTGCCGTAATCCGCCGTCGAGTCGAAGAAGTCGACGATGACCTCGCCGTTATCGCCGAAACTCGGGTCGACCGATACGGACGCGTTTCCACCGGTTGCCGAAGCCTCATAAGTTCCGTCCTCGTCCGTCGCCGAAGCCAGGATCGTGTGGACGCGCGGACCATCCACATAGATGTGGTCCACCTCCGATGGATCGCCCGGTACAATTTCGCCGACCACGCTATCACCGTCCGGGTCACTGCCATCGCCCCAATCGATGAACCACTGGCTGATCGTGTCGTCGCCCGGGTCGCTTGACGTCAGTTCCAGCGTGTACGTGGAACCTTCGTCCACCGACAACGGCCCGGACACTGTTAGCGACGGTACCACGTTATTAACAGTCAAATCGAATGAGGCAGTCTCCACGCCACCATTGCCATCGTCGGCCGTAATGACAACCGTCTGGCTGTCATCCGGTCCGTCGCTGGTTGACCAGGACCAACTCCACGTACCGTCTCCGTTGTCAGTAACCGTGCCGGTCGAAGCGGACAACGTAAGGGTGTCGCTCAGGTCGACGTCGCTGAAGGGGCCGGAGTTGGTTGCTGTCGCCCCTTCATTCACGGTGACGGCGGCGTTGTCGACGGCTATCTGAGGCGCATCGTTGACGCCGTTGATGGTGATGCTGGCCGTTTGCGCCGCTGAACCGCCGTTGCCATCGACCACGTCGTAACTGTAAGTGATGACTTCCTGTTCTCCCTCGGACAAGTGATTGTAAGCCGAGGGGATGACGGTCAACTCGGAAAGAACCGATACGACCGCATCTAGTGGCGTGGTTCCATAGAAGTAGCCGCCGTACACGACAAAGTCAATCGACTCCCCGGATGCACACGTAGTGGTCAGATCGAACGCTCCTGCATCGTTGCTCTGCCAGAGCCACTCGGAGCCCTGCCGGACGCCAACCAACATCGTTCCGCTGTCCCCGGCGAAGAATTCGCCCGCAATCCCGTGGACTCCTTCCGAAGGCGCGGTCCAACGCAATGCGGCCGGCTGTTGGCCGGGCCCCGGATGCAGCGAAAGCTGCCCAGGAGCGGCTCCATGGAGAGTCGTGTCCGTTGTGTTCAGCCAGACACTGGGTGGGTCCGTGTCACCGTGCCACAAGGGTGGATCGGTGTTCATGTTTGCATACGGAGTGAACGTGCTGAAATCCGTTGGCATCCAGCCGTAGGTCCAGACGCCATTGGGATTCCCGTTGTCGATACTGAAATCACTTGTGGCGTCATACATCAATGTCGTTACCCCGGAGGCATCGCCGCCAGTATGCGTAAGATTTTCTGCATACAGTACGTCGTCCTCCGGGTCGCTGGCGTGTTCCAGCAAATTGACGTTAAACGACGGATCGTCTTCCGTAGCTTCGGCAGTCACCGAAGCCCCGACCACCGGCGCGTCGTTCACAGGCAGAACCGTGATCGTGAAGGATTGCGGATCACTCGCATCGATACCTCCAAGGGCCGTCCCACCGCTATCTTGCAGCACAACGGTAATTGTGGCCGTGCCATTGGCGTCTGGAGCCGGCGTGTAGGTCAGTACGCCCTCTGGCGAAATCGCAGGTCCCGCCGAGAAGAGCGACGGGGCGGTGTTCCCGGTGACCACGAACGTCAGCGACTGGCCTGCCTCGTCGGCCGGGCCCGGACTGATGTTGGTGGCCCAGCCGTCACTACCGCTAGGATCGAGTCCCAACCCCAAACTAGGCAAGTGGCCATGCGATGCAATATCCAAATCCTGAACGATCGTCTCGATGTCGGATCCGTCAAAGTCGCTGCGTTGGATCGAACCTTCCAAATTCGGATCGGAGTTGGATCCGTTGGCCCAGTACATCTTGCTGCCCGCAAGATCCAAATCGAAGCCCAAGGCTAGTCCATAGCCAGTGAGAACGGTTTCCTGGTTGGCCCCGTCCAGGTCCGCCCGATGGATTGAGTTCGTAAAATCGTTGGCTGTCCAATACATTTTCCCGTCGGCCACATCCAGCTTGATTCTGCGGTAGCTGTATCCGGGGTCGATGGGCGAGATAATCTCCTCGATATCTGAACCATCCAGATTGGCCCGGCCGATGGCATCATGCTGGTTGGTGTGCGTCCAGTAGACTTTGCCCCCGGTCTCGTCAATCGCGATGTCGGCGACAAACATGAACAGGCTACCCTTGGAAGGGTCGCTGAGAGCCTCAAACAAGAACTCTTGGTCCGTGCCATCCAGATTCATGCGATTCAAGAACCGGTTCGATCCGACAGCATCCTGCGACAAATAGTAGAGTTTGTCGTTTGCCGTATCGAGCGCAAGCTGAATCCCGCCGGAGGCAGCGATGTTGTTCACGAGCGTTTCAGCGTTGGAGCCATCCAGGTCGGCACGCTTGACGCAGAAGCTGTTGCTGGTCTCAGACCAATAGATCTTTCCGCCTTCGAAGTCGACCTCCAGGTCCATGCCGCTGCTGGAAATCGCCACAACATCGGTAAGGTCGCTGCCATCCAGATTCGAACTCTGGATGGTATCGGTCGTATTGTTGATCCAATAAACGCGAGAACCGGCAACCTGCATGCCTACCGTTTGCGGGCCGGCATCCTCAAGGACCGTTTGATCCGGGCCCACGGTGAACGACGGAGCGTCATTCACCGGCACAACGTCGATGGTCATGTTCGCCGCAACCGTAGAGAACTCTTCGCCATCGCTTACTCTGAAAGTGAAGCTGTCATACGCGTTGCCGTTCTCGTCTGTCAGGGGCTCGAACTTCAGTCGCCCGGCGTCGATATCGGCCACGTCAACGATGTCACTCGCGTTCAACGTCTCGGCACCGCCGTCGTTCGCATTGTTGTCGTTCAGATCCAGGTACAGCGTACCCACACCGGCCAGCGTGGTGATCTCGACAGCCTGAAGAGCATCACCGGTATCAGGATCGCTGAAGTTGAAATCAGCGGACGCGAAGGCATACGTCGTGTCTTCGTTGGTGGTCACCGTATTGTCGGATGCTGTCGGCGGCTGGTTGAAGTCGAAGTTGGCGATCGAGTCCAACTCGTCCTGCGTCAAGAAGGCCCCTGCCTGGCCACCGAATTCGTCCACCCCGACCAGCACTGCGGCGGCCGCTTCGGCGGCGGTGCGCGTGTCGGCTAGGATTGTGAAGTGGGCCAGCCGAACCGTCTCGCCGGCCGGCACGGTGATGTCGTAGGCCAACTCGACATTATCGCCTCGATCACCGGCGACGTTCGCCGCAGTCGGTTGAATCCCTTCAGCATTGCGGAAGTAGTGGACGATGGCTGGCGTCCCGCCGTTGGGATCATCGTCGTCGGTCCCGAACCAGCGGTCGGTAGGTTCAAGAGTGGTGTCGCCACTGGACGTGTTCCATACCACCGTTTGGTCGTCCGATCCAAGGTTGCCGACGAAGCGAACCGAGGTCGTGATATCATTGCCAGTCGGATTGTGGAACACATCGACCGAGCGGGCGAAGTCCTCGGTACCGTTCGCCGGGACGGTGATCTCGCGGTGCACGTTTAGGCTCGACATGGCCACGGCGGGCGTGACCAACGTCCTATTAAGATCATCGAATGACGGTGGGGCAGTGCCCGTGTTCAAATCGGTCCCGTTCACCTGCAACCGGTTCAGGCCGTCAAAGGCGTCTTTCGTGCCTTGAAGAAGCTCGCCGGATCCCCAACTGCGGTTGTCAATATCGAAAATGAACCCGCTTGGCGAATGGAGCTCGACGGGTGAAGGCTCGCTCTGCACGGAAACATCGAGGAATTTGACACGGTATTCTTCCTGGGGGTCATCTCCGAAAGCAACGAGCTGGAGTGCCTGATTCCGGTCGAGAACACGTGTGGCTTCCATGCTGGACGTCAGTGGGATGCCGTAGGATGCAACCGGCCCCAGGTATGTGGTCGAATCCAAAACAAACGAAAAGCGGAATCGCTCAGAATTCGAACTCGGCTCCGAAGGGACCCCCGACTTCAGAAGCGTCTGCGACGGCGACGCAAGGGCCCCGCCGTCTTCAGCTTCGAAAAAGTGAAGCGAACCGCCGGAATCGTCGGTTCGCAAAATCCCAACCACATCTGCCCCATCGGAAATCCCAATGAAAACGTCGTTGTCAGCCGTCAGACTCTCAAGCTGGATTTCCACATCCACCGTGTAGCGATCTGTGTCTGACAGTTCGCCAGGCTGAGTCAAGTCGACTTCAAACAGCTTTGCGTTGTGGGCGGTGCGAGTCGGAAAATCAACTCCAAGGTATTCACCGGGCGATCCCCCCGTGGTAAGAGCATGAGGACTCACGAACGTCGCCGATGCGTCAAGCACCGGTGGCGGAAAAGCCTGAGAAGCATTGTTTTCGCCGCGCACGGAGACATCGAGGAACTTGATACGGTACTCTTCCTGGGGATCATCTGCGAATACAACGAGTTGGAGTGCCTGATCCCGGTCGAGAACGCGCGTGGCTGTCATGCTCGACGTCATTGGGATTCCATAGGAGGCAACCGGCCCCACGGATGTGGTCGAATCCAAAACAAACGAAAAGCGGAATCGCTCAGAATTCGAACTCGGTTCCGAAGGAACCCCCGACTTCAAGAGCGTCTGTGACGGCGCCGCAAAGGTCCCACCGTCTTCAGCTTCAAAGAAGTGAAGCGAACCGCCGGAACTGTCGGTTCGCAGAATCCCAACCAC
This sequence comes from uncultured Pirellulaceae bacterium, assembly GCA_964617665.1. GTDB lineage: Bacteria > Planctomycetota > Planctomycetia > Pirellulales > Pirellulaceae > JADHUC01. Next base: position 26,576 of record CAZUAH010000099.1, on the reverse strand, counting down.
GTCCGTCCCATCGGAGATTCCGATGAAAAGGTCGTTGTCAGTCGTCAGCCTTTCAAGCTGAATCTCCACATCCACTGTGTAGCGCTCTGTGCTTGACAGTTCGCCAGGCTGGGTCAAGTCGAGTTGAAACAGTTTTGCGTTGTGGGCGGAGCGAGACGGAAAATCAACTCCAAGAAATTCACCCGGTGATCCCCCCGTAGTGAGAGCATGAGGACTCACGAACGTCGCCGATGCGTCAAGCACCGGTGGCGGAAAAGCCTGAGAAGCATTGTTTTCGCCGCGCACGGAGACATCGAGGAACTTGATACGGTACTCTTCCTGGGGATCATCTGCGAATACAACGAGTTGGAGTGCCTGATCCCGGTCGAGAATACGTGTGGCTGTCATACTCGACGTCAGTGGCATGCCATAGGAAACAACCGGCCCCAGGTACGTCATCGAATCCAAGACAAACGAAAAGTGGAATCGCTCAGAATTCGAACTCGGCTCCGAAGGAAGCCCCGACTTCAAGAGCGTCTGTGAAGGCGACACAAGGGTCCCACCGTCGTCAGCTTCGAAGAAGTGAAGCGAACCGCCGGAATTGTCGGTTCGCAAAATCCCAACCACGTCCGTCCCATCGGAAATTCCAATGAAGAGGTCGTTGTCAGCCGTCAGCCTCTCAAGCTGGATTTCCACATCCACTGTGTACCGCTCTGTGTTTGACAGTTCGCCAGGCTGGGTCAAGTCGACTTCGAACAGCTTTGCGTTATGGGCGGTGCGAGTCGGAAAATCAACTCCAAGGTATTCACCGGGCGATCCCCCGGTAGTGAGAGCATGAGGACTCGCGAACGTCGCCGCTGAGTCAAACACCGATGGAGGGAAAGCCTGAGAAAGTAGCCCCGTCGACTGCACCACGAACTCCCGCACCCAATCGCCACCGGCGCTGTCATCGTTGTCGCCATCCAAGGAATTGAGGCTGGTATCGGTAATCGTGTCCTTGACAGTCAGACGGTACACGCTCTCGGGCAAGGCGGAAAAGGTCAGTGTGGCCGTAGTGCCACTGTAGCTGGCCGAAAGTGTATGGAGTACGTCGTCGGCTGTGCCGAGCAGGGCGTCGGGGCCGAGACTGCGGAGTTCGTAGTTCGTCGGATCATCGCCGCCGATGATCGGTTCGCTGAACTCGATGTCGATCGACGTGGTCCCCGCCGCCAGCGTGCCGCCCGGAAGCGACGGCGTGGTGTCGGTGACTTGCGGCGGTGTGTTATCAGGCAGGAGTTTGACAAGAAAGGCGTCTGTGTCGCCGCCGCTGGTCAGACTGAACGTGCTGCCCGACGGGTCGAAGTCGGCCGTTCCAAAGGACATTCCCGTGGCGTAGGCGTTTCCGTCCGCATCGACTGCAATCTCGTAGCCGCGGTCGGCGTCGGATCCTCCCATACCGCGTGCGGACACGAAATCCCCGGCCGAGTCCAACTGCCAGACAAAGACATCATTGTCGCCGGCGCTGGTAAGGTTGACTGTCGAGGCGGACGGATCGAAGTCGACGGTACCGGAAAACCTGCCCGTCGCAAAAACCGCGTCACCGTTACCAATGGCCACATCGGCGCCGATGTCGACGCCGGACGCACCGGCTTGACGAGCCCACACATAATTCCCCGCGGAATCAAGCTTGGCTACGAAGATGTCCCGTTCACCCACGCTGACGAGATTCTGTTCGGCCGGAGCCGGGTCAAAGTCAGCAGTACCCAGGAAACGCCCAGTGATAATGGCCGCATCCTGGCTGTCCAGGACAACGCTATATGCCTCGTCCGACGAAGTTCCCCCCATGCGTTTTGCCCAAAGAAAACTGCCGTTCGAATCGCGTTTCGACACAAAGACATCGTTGTTCCCGGCGCTTGTGAGAATGTCAGGGTCGCCGGAGTGAGAGTTGTCGGGATCGAAGTCGGCGGTCCCGGAGAAGAAGCCGGTGGTCACGACGCTGCCGTCCGATGCGGTATCGACACCATAGGCGTAGTCGCCATTGGCTCCTCCCATCCGTTCGGCCCAAAGGAAGTCGCCGCTGCCCGTGTATTTGGCGATGAAAGCGTCATCCAAGCCACTGGCGGCGGTGAGAGGTGCGTTGCCCGGACCGGGATCGAAATCCACCGTCTCGTGGAATCGGCCAGCAACATGGACGCTCCCGTCGTCTGCCAGGGCCAAGCCGATGCCAACCTCGTCCAGACCGGCACCCATCCCATGCACCCAGTCCAAACGCCCGAGGGAATCCAATTTGAGCAGGAAGATGTCCGCGTTGCCGTTGCTTGTCAGTTCAAACACACCGTTTCCGGGATCGAAATCAGTCGTGCCTTCGAAACGCCCCGTCACGTAGACGTTGTTGTCCGCGTCCACGGCAATCGTCTGGGGTTCGTCCCAACTCGTGCCGCCCATGGCGCTGGCCCACACCAGCGCGCCCGCCGACGTGTACTTGGCAACGTAGATGTCCTTGCTTCCCGCAGCCGTGAGCATCCGCGTCCCAGGACCCGGGTCAAAATCAACGGTACCCCGGAAAGGACCGCCAAGAATAACACTCTGATCGGTACCAATCGCGATAGCACGACCGTCATCGGCTTCGGTTGCACCTGTCCGCAGCGCCCAGCCAAAGTCCGGCACCGCACCGATCAGGCCGGCGTCGAGGGTCAGATCGTCCGCATCCGGCGTGAGCGTGAACACGTCGGCCAGGCCTTGGGCGTTGGCATCGCTGTCTTTCGTGTCGTCGCTGCCCGCGTCCTTCGGGCTAAACGTGTAACCGCCGGGCACGTCGCCCACGGGCGTGCGGAACTGGACGTATAGTTCCACGTCGGCGGGCACATCGTCCAACTGGTAATAGCCGCTGGAATCCGTGATAGCCACGCCGCGCGACACGTCGTCCACGGCCGTGAAAACCTCGACCACCGCCCCCTCGATCCCCGGCTCGCCGGCGTCCTGGGTGCCGTCGCCATCCAGATCGTTCCACACCGAGTCGCCAAAACTCCCTTCCGGAACGTCGGTCACCGTGATGGTAAACGCCTCTTCATACGTCCCGCCGTTGCCGTCGTCGGTTTGGACACGGACGCTGTAGCTGCTCTTGGTCTCGTAATCGAAACTCTCGGCTGTGAGCAGTTGGTCGCCGTTGATCGTGAACGAGGCGTTGTCGGTATCGCCAACGCCCGAGACGAGCGTGTAGGTAAACGAGTCGCCAATGTCGGGGTCGGTGGTGGTCAACGTGCCCACCGATGTGCCGATCGCGCTGTTTTCGTCAGTGGACGCCGGGGACAGGTTGACCTGCGTCGGGGGATCCTGGATGGGATTAACCGTGATGGATACCGTCGCGGTACTGAATCCGCCTAGATCATCAGTGACCTTGAAGACAAAGCCATCGGAACCGGCATAGTTCAAATCGGGAGCGTAGATCAGGTTCGCGCCACTCCCGCTCAGCGTTCCATGTTCAGGATGAGTATCGATTGAAAAGTCAAACGGATCACCGTCCAAGTCGGTTCCAGTGAGTGTGATGCCGACCGCCGTGTCTTCATTCGTACTAGCACTCTGAGGGTCGCCCGTAGGGAAGTGGTTCACAGTCTGCGCACTAAGGACGACATCGTTACCCGTGCCGCCAACATAGCTGATCGACCAGATATTTCCCCCATACTCGACCAACCCTCCTTCCGGGAGCCCATTGAAAACGCCAGTGATCGCATCCGTCCCGTCGTTGTCAATGATCGTGAAGGTGTCGCCTACGGAGGCGAAGCTGGTGATCAGTGTTACCTGCAGATCGCCGGCGAGTTCGACGGTACCGTTGACGGCCAGTTGATCGTAGCCGCTGCCGGGCGTGGTTCCGTTCAATTCCACCTCGAAGTTGGAAGTGCTGGCGTTGCGGAACCATGTGTTCCCCAGCGTCAGGATGCCCGTCGAGGTGCTGGTGCCCGGATTGAGGTTGCCGTAAATATTGGCCTTCTCGCTAGTACTGGTCCACGAAATCGAACCCGTTCCCGATAGCCGGTCTCCAGGATTCGAATCAACGTACGGACCTTGATACGTGACAATCGAACTGTTCACTTCGGCCGTACCGTCCTGTACCTGTAGACGATAGGCGGTTAAAGCCCCGTTGATTTCGACCGTTCCGGTGCTGGAACCATCGACGTAGACCAAGTAGCCGTGACTCGGAGGACTACCAACAGCAACGTCGCCATCCACCTTCAATCGGTTGTCACTGGAATTTGGGCGCAAGTATATGTAGGCCCCTGTTCCACTGGTGACATCACCGGTCCACGTATTGGTGATGTTCGAGCCAACGCTGTCCAGATAGAGATATGCCGATGCAGACGAAGTCAGCAACTCATCGGCCACTACCACGCCGTTCTCAAGTTGCACTCTTCCGTTGCTGCTGGTGATGTTGGTGCCGGTCGCCGCTGTATTGTCACCCGCTCCCAGCGCGTTGTCATGACGCACCGCAAGGATGCCGCCGGTGACGCTTGTCGCGCCCGTGTAGGTATTGTCACCAGCAAGGGCGACCGTGCTGGTGCCGCCAGTCGAGACG
>CAZUAH010000099.1:0-21948 GCA_964617665.1 uncultured Pirellulaceae bacterium | reverse complement strand
CGTGTAGGTATTGTCACCAGCAAGGGCGACCGTGCTGGTGCCGCCAGTCGAGACGTTGCCGCTGCCGGAAATCACGCCGTCAACCAGCAGCGTGCTACCGGAGGCCTCCAAACTCAGGTTGTTTGTATCCGTGTCGATCGACCCGCCGACCGTAAACGTGCCCGAAGAACTGCTAAACCCGCCCGAAGATCCCAACTGGATCGGCACGTCAAACGTATTGCCCGAACCCAGTGAAGTCACGGATCCGTGAAGATCAACCTGGTTCCCGCTGATGGAATAATCACTGCCTTCGATCAGCATCGAACCGAACGAAGCGCCCACCGCAAAATCATTCACATTGGCTTTCCGCGCGGCACTGTCGGGAAAGATGAGATTCGCATTGGCAAGTGGCACAACATCTCCCACCCAGTTTGCGGCCGTTGTCCAATTGCCATCTGCGCCGCCACCATCCCATTCACCCACCAGGACCTTCGTCAGCACCACATCGTTGTTGTCGGAGCCACCCTGGTAGGTGATGCTAAAGAAATCCGTGCCAATGGAGAACAAACCGCCTTCACTCAAGCCGTTGAAGGAACCGACGGTTGCATCGGTACCATCGTTGGAGACAATCGTGAACGAGTCACCCACGGCTGGCGAGTATCCCAATGTAACATCAAGATCGCCGGCGAGTTCGACGGTACCGTTGACGGCCAGTTGATCGTAGCCGCTGCCGGGCGTGGTTCCGTTCAATTCCACCTCGAAGTTGGAAGTGCTGGCGTTGCGGAACCATGTGTTCCCCAGCGTCAGGATGCCCGTCGAGGTGCTGGTGCCCGGATTGAGGTTGCCGTAAATATTGGCCTTCTCGCTAGTACTGGTCCACGAAATCGAACCCGTTCCCGATAGCCGGTCTCCAGGATTCGAATCAACGTACGGACCTTGATACGTGACAATCGAACTGTTCACTTCGGCCGTACCGTCCTGTACCTGTAGACGATAGGCGGTTAAAGCCCCGTTGATTTCGACCGTTCCGGTGCTGGAACCATCGACGTAGACCAAGTAGCCGTGACTCGGAGGACTACCAACAGCAACGTCGCCATCCACCTTCAATCGGTTGTCACTGGAATTTGGGCGCAAGTATATGTAGGCCCCTGTTCCACTGGTGACATCACCGGTCCACGTATTGGTGATGTTCGAGCCAACGCTGTCCAGATAGAGATATGCCGATGCAGACGAAGTCAGCAACTCATCGGCCACTACCACGCCGTTCTCAAGTTGCACTCTTCCGTTGCTGCTGGTGATGTTGGTGCCGGTCGCCGCTGTATTGTCACCCGCTCCCAGCGCGTTGTCATGACGCACCGCAAGGATGCCGCCGGTGACGCTTGTCGCGCCCGTGTAGGTATTGTCACCAGCAAGGGCGACCGTGCTGGTGCCGCCAGTCGAGACGCTGCCGCTGCCGGAAATCACGCCGTTGACGACCAACGTGCTCCCCGAAGCCTCCAGACTCAGGTTGTTCGCATTCGTGTCAATCGACTCGCCGACCGTAAACGTGCCTGATGAACTGCTAAACCCGCCCGAAGATCCCAATTGGATCGGCACGTCAAACGTATTGCCCGAACCGTTGCTCGTAACAGAGCCGTTCAACAACAACTGATTGCCACTCAACACATAGTCATTGCCTTCGATCAGCATCGAACCGAAGCTTGTCCCCACCGCAAAATCGTTCACATTCGTCTTTCGTGCGGCACCCGCGGGAAACACGAGTTCGTCGTTGGCAATGGGTGCAACGTCTCCCGCCCAGTTTTCCGGAGTGGTCCAGTTGGCGTCCGTGCCTTCACCATCCCAAACCACTGTCGTCAACAGGTATCGCTGCTCCATCGGTTCTGCCAATAATCGCCTGGTCCGATTACGCCGTTGGCCTCGGCGGCGCCGCGACTGGCGGAGGCGATCAAACAAACCGGACCGTTTCGTTTCTGGACGGCGTTTCTTTCGCGACATGGTATTGCTCCTTGGGGGGGAGAAAATTTCTCTTGTTGTTCAGGGGTTGTGTTTCAGGATTCGGGTTACGGGATTCGCGGTTCGAGATTCAGGTTTCGGGTTAGGGGTGCTGTGCGCGGGTGTTTCGGTACCGTGAGGGGGTTAAAGAAGACATCCATTTGCCGTTTCTCTCTGAGGCTGCGTATGTGTAGAATTCCACTCAAACGACGATCGCCCTGAGCGCGCGCAAACGCACGCTCGGGCGGTTCCAGGCCGGTGAGTTCTTTGCTTGGCCGCGAGGCTCACCGGCCGCTTTTTTGTCCGTCTATCGTGATACTAAGACCGTTTTGTCTCTTGTTATGAGTTGGCCCTCCCAGGCCGACCATTTCTATTCACCAAGCCAGGACGGGGCCTGGCCTAAATCACAGTCTATCCATCGGCTCTGCCGTTTCCTGCGTTACCGCGAAGCGGTTAAACAACGTAGCCCAGGGTCAGCGGCGTAGTCGTGCCACCCTGGGTATCCGGTCCAATGCAACCGCCGCACCCTGAAAGGGTGCCACAATGGCGATCACTTTGTGCAACCCATTCAGGGTTGACGTTTCTGTTTCGGTCTTACCCAGGGTAGCGCTCCACGTCTGCGCCGTTCCGCTTACCCTGGGCTATGTTGTTCGGACCCCGTTGGGGTCGGATGCTCCGTATCCTCGGCTCCTTTTAGAGGCCTTCCTCATTTGTCTCAACCGCTCCCTCGCACGTGTTTGGCGTGCGGGCGCTGTTCGCCACCTCTCCCAAGCCTGGGAGAGGTCGCCGCGCAGCGGCGGGTGAGGGTTGATTGAATCATCAAGTTGTGTGCCATTTTCAACCACCCTCTCCCTAGCCCTCTCCCGCCAGCGGGAGAGGGGACAAGAGAGAACTCTAGGGTTCTGTTTCGTTCTTTCCTCCAAGCCACAAAACAATCCGACTGGGCTCTCCTTCGCGGTACCGTTCCGCATCTAGCAGCAATGTGTTGTCCCTGGAAAAGAGCAAACCGCCGCATTCGTACCTGTCACGATCCAGGATCATTAGCTCTCGCCGAGCAGCCACCGACCAGAGCCGGAGGGTCTCGTCGAAACTCGAACTGGCCAGCGTCTTGCCGTCGGACGAAAGAGCCAGATTCCTGATTCCGTCAGCATGTCCTAGCAGAACTGCGAGCTGCCGCCCCGAGGCAGGGCCCCAAAGTCGGATCGTGTCGTCGTCGCCTCCTGAAACGAGCATTGTCCCATCGGCGGCGAAGGCCAACGCGCGGACCTCGGCCTCGTGTCCACGGAACGTCCTGCGAAGCTCGCCGGTTGCCGCGTCCCGCAGTTCCACAGACCCAGATTCTCCGGAAAGGGCCACCGATTCTCCGTCGGGAGATACGGCAAAGCACGCGTGGGCAGTCGGCAGTGTCATCAGGCGTTTGTGGGTCTTCGTATCCCAGATGCTTGCTGTATCGCCGCTTGCCGCGACCAGAGCGCGACCATTCAGGGCAAAGGCCACCGAATAGACGTGCTCGGCGTTACTGTCGAGACGGGCAAGCACCTCGCCCGTGGCGATATTCCAAAGGAGCGCAAGCCCGTATGCCCCGGCGGCGAGCGTCTGGTTGTCCGGCGCGACAACAATCTCCCAGACGTGGCCACAGGGAAGGACCTGGACGGTTCCCAACTCATGTCCAGTCGAGGCGTCCCATCTCTGAAGCTTCGCATCTTTGCCATTAGAGAGACTAGTCAGTACGCTTCCGTCTGGTGCAAAGCAATAGGTCAAGTGAAATGGGTGTTGTACGATTGTTTTCTGTCCCTGCCGGCTGATCGTATCCCATAGCCTCACCACTCCGTGAGATCCGGCGGTGGCCAGCGTCTTGCCGTCCGGTGAATAGGCGAGGCCTCGCAGACGCTCGCTGTTGCCGCGGATCGCCCCGATCCGTTCTCCGGTGGACGGATCCCAGAAGTAGACCAGCGAGTCGTTGCTGCACGAGGCCAGTGTGCCATCGTCGGGTGAAAAGGCAACATCTCGAACCCACTCCGTGTGATCCGTGAGCGTGTGAAGCAACTCGCCCGAGGCCGCGTCCCAGATCCTCACGGTGTAATCCTGGCCGCACGTGGCTAGCCAGCGGCCGTTGTGCGAGTAGGCAACGCCGTAGACTTGGCGCGTGTGGCCGCGAAGCGTCATTCGCTCCTTGCCGGTCGCGGTATCCCACAGCTTGACCGTCGTGTCGCTGCTTGCAGTAGCCAGGGTCTTGCCATCGGGAGAGAAGGCCAGGAATTCCACGTCGTGTGAGTGGCCTTCCAAAATGGCCTTCTCGGTGAAATCCCTCGTGCTCCAAAGTTTGATCTTGTCGTCAAACGAACAACTTGCCAGCAGTTGACCATCGGGAGTGAAGGCCACACCAAAAACGTTGTCATTGTGGCCGGCAAGTGTAGCCTGCAATTGCCAGGAATCTGTCTCGCGGATCAGGACGGATCCGTTGTCGGCGCCGATGGCCAGCAAGCCACCGTCCGGCGAAAACGCGACGCAATTCAACTCGCCGGCGTCTTCGCTGAGGCTGGTCAACAATTGACCTGTTGCAACATCCCACATGTGGACCTTCTCGTCTTCGCTGGCGGTGGCCAGCATGGTCCCGTCAGGCGAAAAGGTGATGCCGTATACGTCGCCCTTGTGCGCGGGCAACATCTGGCGTCCAGAATGGCAAAGCTGCCAGAGGTAGTACCATTCGAATCCACGAATATCGGTTTCGCCCTTGCGCGGGCGAAGTTCGTCGAGTCCCTCTAGGGCCCGCTGCCGATCTCCATTCATCCAGAGTTCGTGAGCGATGCCCAAATCTACTACGTAAAGATCCTGACGGAGCTCCTCACTGCGTTGCTCGGCGATCTCTCGCTGCTGCAGAACTTCGTCCAGCCGCTGGTCGGCGAGATTCTTCGCATCGGTTGCCACCATCGCCAGCCATGTCGCTCCGAGCAACCCAGTAACAAGCAGCAGGACCACCGTGGCCGCGAAGGCCAGAACCGTCTTGTGGCGCCGTGCCATCTTTCGCAACCGATACAATCTCGACGGAGGGCACGCCTCGACCGGCTCGTCGTCAAGATATCGTTGAACGTCTTTTGCCAGATCGCCGACCGACTCGTATCGCCTGGTTCGATCTTTCTCCAGAGCTTTCATCACGATCCAGTCCAACTCGCCGCGGACCTGCTGGGCCAGCTCGCGTCGATTGGCGGGATGCTCGTCAGCCACCGTTTCCGATACCGCATCCAGAGTGCTCAAACGAGTGCTGGGCTTGGGCGGATCTTCCTCTCGGATGATGCGACGGAACTCATCGGGAGAGACGTCCCTCATGCGATCCAGGTCAAACGGGGGCATCCCCGTCAGTAGTTTGTACAGCAACACGCCCAAGGAATAGACATCGCTACGGGTATCCACATCCATCCCACCCAGAGCCGCTTGCTCGGGGCTCATGTACATGGGTGTACCGACCACCTGAGAAACAGCGGTCACGAACGACTCCTCCGTCAGACGCCCGCTGGTCGCCTTGGCAATGCCAAAGTCAATGATCTTGGGAATCGCCTTTCCATCGAGTCGCGTTACCAAGATGTTGGAGGGTTTGAGATCTCGGTGGATGATTCCCTTTTGGTGGGCATGCTGGACGGCACGGCAGACGTCGCCGAATAGCCCAAGGCGTTCTCGGATCGTGAGTTGATTGCGGTCGCTGTAGTCGGTGATTGGGGTGCCGTCGACCATTTCCATGGCGAAATAGGGATGGCCTGATTCCGTGGCACCACTGTCGAAAACCCGGGCGATGTTGGGGTGATCCATCATCGCCAGAGCCTGCCGCTCGCCTTTGAATCGAGCGACGACCTGCTTGGTATCCATCCCCGGCTTGATGACCTTCAGTGCCACCGTTCGTCGTACGGGCTCCTTTTGAACAGCCATGTAAACCGAGCCCATTCCCCCTTCGCCAATTTCCTCGATCAACTCATAGGGTCCGATCGTCGATCCGATCTGTTCCGTGAGCTGATCGAGAGCAGGGGGCACGATGGGCGATTCGAGGATATCCGCCTGCTCCTCGTATGCCCGAAGCAGCGTGCGAACTCGGTCGACTAGATCGCGATCACCCTCGCAGGCCTGATGCAGGTATTCCGCACGATCTTCGGACGAGTCTATCTTCCGGGCGGCATTGAAGATCGTCTTTTCGTCAAGTACTCCGCTGGTCATGGTTGCTGAATGCTCCCATACATTGACAGTTCCCACATGAATCAGTGCGAGAATTGCCGGCAGAGGCCCTAACGAATTTTCCAGAACACGCGAGTTTTCATTCTTGACCGGATGCTCCTGCAAGCTCCACTTTGAGCCACGCCTTGGCGTAAGCCCAGTCGTTGTCCGCAGTTGCAACTGACACGTCGAGAACGTCCGCCGCCTGTTGTCTGGTCAACCCGGCAAAAAACCGCAATTTGATGAGTTCCGCAGCCCGGGGATCCACGGTATTCAGCTTGTCGATCGCTTCACTCAGAGCGATCAGCTCCAAATCAGGCCCCCGGACCTCTGGTGCCACGTGGGACAATTCAACTCGGCAACGCCCTCCGCCTGCTTCTGGCCCATTTTTCCGCCTAGCGTTCTCGACCAGAATCCTCCGCATCGCCTCGGCGGCCGCTCCGAAGAAATGGCCTCGGCTGTTCCAGGATTGGGCATTCTGTCCGTCAACCAATCGGACATATGCCTCATGAACGAGGGCTGTGGCCTGGAGAGTCTGGCCCGGCTTTTCTTGGGCCATTTTGGCTGCCGCGAGCTTACGCAGTTCCTCATACACGAGCGGCAGAAGCCGCTCGGCAGCCCGACCGTCGCCTTCTTCGATCGCGGACAGAATCTGGGTAACTTCGGTCATTGGCGCAAGACCCTCGCCCTAATCCCCCTCTTGGATATGAGGAGCATAACCAATCGAGCGAAGAGTTGCCAGTAAGGCGATCCGCTTTAGGTAGTAGGTTACATTCTGGTATCTCCAAAATACGACGTGCTCGGCCTCGGAAGTCCGACCTGCATCGCTGCAACCAACATCCGGTCCTGCCCAAGAACGGCTACTTTGGCATTGGGAGCATGATCGTGGCGTTCTCTTGGAACGACGCTTCGCCTTCCTTGCCGTTCATTCGGTACTGGACCTTCAACTGTTTGACGACTCCTGGTACAGGGTCGCCGCCGAAGGCGGAGTCGTAGCTTGACGACGGTAGGGCGATCAGCGGGAAGTCGCGGACGTGTCGGCAGAGAATCGCGGATACGTCCTTCCATTTCGTGCCCGTGCCGTATTCGGCCTTGATGATCTCGATCTTCACCGGATCTTGACCGATCTGGGTCAGCAGCTTCTGGACGTCAACCGAGCCGCTGATCTTCTGGGCGATGGCCAGCGATGCGGCGGCTGCATTGGACAGTCGCGCCTGTGCATGTTCTTCCTTTCCCGTGTGCCGACGACAGTGCCATGGCTAGTCCATTTCCATCTGGGTGAGCGGGCGTTGGAGTCGCAGGTTGCCGAATTCGGGATGAAATGGGGTTGAAGACGTGTTCACGGCTGCAAACCCGACGAGCACCTTCTTCGGGAACGGTAAATGCAAAGGTGCAAACGGATGTAGGCCGAATTTGCCGGCGTTCACCACCAAAGCGAACTCGTCGCCGTGGCGTTCGATTGCCAGATGCGTTCCGCGCATTGCCTTATCGAGGAACATGGTCATGGCCATGCTTGGAGTCAACCGGCCACCCTGAAACACACGATAGCTGAAAATGAACGCAGGGGGACGATCGCCTTGTGGTACGATCACCCCGTACTCGAGACGCAAGTAGTTATCGTCGTCCAACATGACCAGTAGTCCGGCTCCGCGATATGCCGTGGCCTCGTTCTTCAAGTCGTCAGACACGGCGAATTCGCCGGCCAACATGATGTCGAGCACGAAATCCCCCTCGACCTCATGAAGTACGCGTGGGGCACGCATGTTGCCCTTATCCACATTAAGGTCGTAGTCCCCCGCGGGCACGGTCACCTTCAGCTTGTAGGACTCTCGGGCGAACGTGCAATCTCCCGTTGGATCGATCCACTGTCCGAAGTCCTCGATAAGCTCATCGGGCTTGGCATCGGGCAACGAAGCCGCATGCGTCTGATAGTGGACGAACAACTGATCGGCGCGCGAAAGCCCGTCCAGCGGCACGACAACCTCCCTGCCATCAAGCTTTCGTACCCGGACACCACGATCGGTAACTCCCAAGTAGATTGCCTCAGAAGTTCGTTGGCCGGTGTGGTCCGACCAGGTCCGCGGGGTAGGGTGATCTACTGGTTGTTCGTAACGCCACCGCCACGGCGTACAGTATCCGCGCACGGCCAACAATTCGCTCCCATCCGGCGAGAACGTCCAATCTTGCGATCGTGGTGCGGTGTTCGTGCGAGCGATTGGCCTTTGGCTTTCTGTGTCCCAGACGGTCAGGCTGCCGAATGCCGTGAATCTTCCGTTGGCATCCACCTGCTTGGCAAGTGTCGCGACGCGCGTCCCGTCCGCTGCGGCCGCGACCACGCGGCCTGGTGTCCTAGGCCAGAGTCGTCGGCAACTGTCGTCGCGGCAATCCCACAGGATCAAACCTTGCTCCACTTCTTTGGCAGTTGCCAGCAGTCGGCGATCCCGTGTAAACCCCAGCGGCGCGTGGATTGTGTCCACATTGCCCACAGGTTTGCCGCTCGCTAAATCCCAATAGGCCCCAGGCTTGCTGGTGATCAGTCGCTGGTCATCGGGCGTGAAGCCCACCCAGTCAAGGAAGCCAATTCGATTCTCGTTTTCGAACTTCTTTTCGACGGTCGGGACGCTCCAGACTTGCACTCGACGATCACCGGCGGCTGACGCCAGCCAATCGTCGTTCCAGGAAAATGCGAGGTGTTCAGTCTCTCTTTCATGGGCCTGCCACCTTCGCACAGGCTCCAGCGTGTCGGCTTTCCAGATGATCAGTTGCCCCTTCTTGTCGCCCGTCGCGAAGTACTTGCCGGATGGGCTGAACGTCGTCTCGGTCACGTCGTTCCCCTCCTTCAGGAGATCGGCGACGAGACTGCCATCGCGACCGTCCCAGGCCTGGACGGTAAAGGGCGAACCGAAAAGGTGTCGGCTGGTGGTGACAATCAGACGTCCGTCCGGTGAATAGGCGAGATCCAAGTACCAACGCCGGACGTTACTCTTCCAGAGGTTCTCCGAACGCGTCGTTCTGCGTCGCGGCACAGGCGACGCTGGAGCGACCACGGCCGTCGGTCGTGGCTTTCCCTTGCCATGAAGAATGTCTTGCAGAGACACGCCTGTACCGTCAAACGCCACTTCGGCCAGCACCGTGCTACCTCTGTATTGTCGGCAGGAGACGAAGAAGCCAAAGTGATTGCTTCGGCCAACGGCCAATAGTTCCCAGTCACCTATCTGCGGGCGACGGAAAGTCCCGGCGGGTCCCATCCGCTTGTTGAAAACCCAGGGAACTCGGCCGAGACTTTGGTGGCGTCCGTCCGCTGGGTCTACTCTCAACCAACTCTTCCCGATCACGTGGAAGCTGGCGTCGAGGAATTCCAGTCGTCCCTCCGCGATGCCGGTGCAAACGTCCGCCGCCTCGACGCCTGCGATGCCTTCCCGGACGATCCGGCACATCTCTTTGTTCTCAGGATCGAGTTGCAGGGAATAGCGGTCGCGGTCGTGCCAAATTTCTTCAGGTCGTGCCGGCCACTCGTCCTGCATGACCTCGACGTCCAAACTGTCGGGATCGATTATCCAAGGATGAAGTCGCACGGGCGTATTGTGCGAGTGATATCGCCCGATAAAGACGCGCCGTACCGATTCGTCCCCATTCTCCGACTCCCGCAACACGCCGAATTTGGCCTTGCAGGCCATTCGCGGATTCCGCCAGGCGTTTTCGTACTCCGGCGACTGTTGATTGGTAGACGAATCGTGCATCACTGCCGCAGCACCAGTCTCCTTGGCCTCATGGAACACGTGAACTCGGTGGTTTCCTTCAAGCGAGACCGTGAGTCGCGCCAACCATGCGCGGTCGCGACCGCCAGCGGCGATTGCCGAACGGTTACCCAAGGGCACGATGACACTTGCACCCTCGGGCAGCCCCTGTTCGTTGGCAATCGACCAGGACTGTCCCGTCGTTGGGTCTACCACGTGTACCTGCTCCCCGTGGACGAACCATAGATGTGTGCCATCATAGCTGGGAGGCGGCATTGGCCCACTGGTCCTTTCAGGCGCCCACAAGAATTCCGCATCTTGTCCCGTCTTGGTGACTTTCAACAGATAGGGAAGCGGCACGCCCCAGAAGACGTCGTCGCCGTTGCCCAGTGCCAGGCAACCGGATGCCGTGTTGACACGTCTTCTGGTGCCCTTGTAGGTGTAATGCAGATCGATCGGACGGAAGGTCAACTCCCGCTCCGTGTTCTCGTTGCCCGGTCTTGCGACAGATTGATCCGAATTCGTCGGTGTCAGTGGCGCATTGAGATTGGCCTCGGCCAGTACATTCCGCGCTCCCTTGGCAATAGCTGAATCAAGCTTCGGAGTCTCCAACAGCCGCTGGCAGAATCGCCTGTATTCGATGGAAGCCGTAGAACGCAACAGTATGACCCTGGATTGTGTATCCAAGCGATCCTGATGGCGCATGATCCACTCGAAAAGGTGGTCGTAATACTCCTTCGGCGCCACGTATCTCTTGGCGTAAGCGAGACACTGCCGGCACGTCAGCCAATCCTCGCATTCCGCGTAGACGTGCGAGAGTCGACACGCCAATTGAATCTCGCGTCTACGATTCTGTTCAGCCGTCCGCATCAGCGTCGCCGGGACATTCGCGATGTCGCGTATCTGCTGAATATCGCGTGAGGAAGAGTCAGAAAAGACCATCCGAACAAGACGACTGCAGTCGAAATCTCCCTTCATTGTCAAACGCTCGAGATGCTCGAACATGCGCTGCCAGCAGGCAATCAGGGCGACATAGTCTTTGCTTTTCTTGCTGCGGATTCGCGTAAGTCGGCGTGAAGTCTGCATCGCGACTTCGACCAAGCTACTTCGGACCTCAGGTTGATCCGGCTTAAGCAGCAGACTCGATTCAAATAGCGATGCCGCCTGGTCCCAGAATCCCAGGTTGAGAAAACTGCGGGCACGATCAGCGAGCTGCTGTGCTTCCGCATCGGCATCGACCGCACCCCAAGCCTGACTGCTATCCGAGACGAGACCAGATGCTATGTCAAGCAGCGTGTTCGGTGCTTCATCAGGCAGCAAGGTCTTCTTGGTTTCACCGATCTTGCTGGCGCCTCGCTTGGCGCGCAGTGTAACCGAGACGCGCAATTCGTCGCCAAGGCCATCGTGTCGATACTCGCCGATCAAGTACAGCGGAAGCTGGCGGACAGGTTTCTCATCTGGGGCTGCCAGCATGAACTCGCGCGAGACCGCTTCTGCTTCAGCCAACTCGACAACCATGGCGCCCGGCTGACGCATCAAGGACTGTTCCACGAGTCTCGCGTAGGCCGTCTGAAGGTAGTCGTATTGGTGGCTCAGGTCTTGGCTGAGGAACGGTGGCACAGCGTAGACTTCGCGGATCCCTTGACCATGTTTCACTAACGCTTCATGGACCAGTTTTGCGAGGCTCGCCGCGTCGTTTTCGTCGTCACCCGACAGGGGCACGCTTCGAGCCAGCAGACGTAGCCCGCCGGTTGTCTCGGCTACGACCAACTCGGCATAAGGCTCCTTTTCCCGTTTGCCATTGCGCAACATGACCAGTACATCGGCCTTCAACACTTCGCCCAACGTAATTCGGTTCCTTCCGTCCGCAGCTCCGAAGGTGGCCTGCAGTTCTTGCTCCGCCAGAATTCTGCCGATCTCGTTGCGCTCAAGCCAAGTTGCCTCGCTCTCAACCAGCAATTCTGCCTCAAGTAGCGCTGCGGTCGGCGACTCGTCAACGACAATCAAGGCGCAAGTCGGCGGAGCCCGGCCGACACTCTCTGTGCCCTCCGATCCAAACGCAGTCGCGGTGCCTAGGAAAAGAACCGTCAGTATCTTCAAAGGTCCCATCGTCGTGGCTCCTCAATCAAACGTTGGCAATTGGGCCCATATGCCGCTATTTCGGCATCGGCAACAGAATCGTGGCATTCTTCTGAAACGCCATTTCGCCTTCCTTGCCGTTCATCCGGTACTGGACTCTCAACTGTTTGACGACTCCCGGCACTGGGTCGCCGTCGAGGAATGGAAGTAAGTCGCTTCGTCATATTGCGTCTCTTCGGCGTAGTGGACCACGTCTTCGTTTGCATTTCGGCAAAGCGATCATTCCGAGTCGCAATCAGGATACCATCTACGGTCGAGACCGAAATCAGGGTGGATGACTGCGAACGGCTTTCGCAGAGTCGCGTTAACTAAGATAATGGACTCACTTGGTCATCAAGAACGTATAAGTCGAGGAGGTTTTGCCGCATGTTTCGTACTCCGTCCCGAATCTCGCACTACCCCCGATCTCTCTTCGGTATCGTGTCGCGAGCATGCGTCATGCTGCTGACCATAGTCGCGTCTGCCGCAGCCGACGATTGGCCCTTCTTTCGCGGGCCAAACCTCAATGGCATTTCGTCCGAATCCGGATGGACAGCGGAATGGCCTGCGTCAGGGCCGAAGATCGCCTGGAGAGCCGATGTTGGGATCGGTGCTTCGAGTGTCGTCGTGGCTGGCAGTCGCGTCATCACGATGGGCAGCCGCAAAGATACGGACGAGGATGTCGTCTGGTGCCTGGACGCCGACACCGGACGGGTTCTCTGGCGGTTCGACTATCCTTCGAAGTTCGATGCCAGGCAATTCGAAGGCGGTGCGGCATCGACTCCGACTGTTGACGGTTCGCTGGTCTACACGCTCGGCTACCTCGGCCACCTTCATTGCTTGGACATCAAAAACGGCAGCGTCGTGTGGCGAAAGCATTTGGTTGATGACTTCGGCGGACGCTATTCGAGTTGGAAGTACGCTGGTTCGCCGTTGGTTGTCGGAGAAATGGTCGTTCTTGATACCGGAGCCGATGGCAATTCCACGTTGGCCCTTGATAGGACCTCCGGCCGCAAGATCTGGGGCGTTGGTGTCGATTTGGCCGGCTACTCGACACCGATCCCCTTCGAGCACACCGGCCAGCGGGGCGTGCTGGTGTTCAAAGCCAGGGCGATGGTCGCCCACCAGCTTTCCACAGGCCGCGAGCTTTGGCGCATAGACTGGAGAACTTACTACGACTGCAACGCATCGTGCCCGACCGTGATTGGCGACAAGTTACTTATCTCGACGGGCTACGGCGGGCGCAGCGCTCGCGGGGCTTTGTTCCAACTCGGTGAGGGCCAACCGAACCAGATTTGGCTGAATCAGGATCTGGAAACCAAGATGAACAGCGCCGTGGTGTACAAAGGCCACGTCTACTGTGTCAGCGAAAGATCACGCGGACAGTTGATGTGCTTCGATCTTCAGGACGGGGCCATTGTCTGGGCCGAGCCGAGTTTTGCACCTTACGGTACGCTCATGATTGCCGACGGAAAGCTGGTCATTCTTGACGAAAAGGGCGATGTGGTGATCGCCGATGCGACGCCCAGCGGCTATCACGAACTGGCCCGCGCGAAAGTCCATAACAGGAGATGCTGGATCATGCCCGTTTTGGCTAACGGGCGCATTTACGCGAGAACGAACAATGGTCAGTTGGCCTGTCTGGACGTACGGTTGGATCGCGATAAGTGACTTCTAGTCCAATAGACGAACCACGCGAAAACCCAAGTGAAAGTTCCAGCTTACGGGCGCGACCTTGGCGCGGTTGGCTGAGCGGCAGACGGCGGGAAAGTTGATCCAGCAACCTCCGCGAAAAATGCGGCAGTCGCCGGTCGCCGGGCCCATCGGATCGCGTGTCTCGCCTTTGGGGTATTCGGCATACCAATCCGCGCACCATTCCCAAACGTTGCCATGCATTTCGTGCAATCCCCACGCGTTCGGCGGAAGGCTGCCGCACTTGATCGTTGATTCGCGAAAGACGCCTTTCTTTCCGCCTGCGTAGGTGCGATTGCCATCGTAGTTCGCTTGGCCGGGGCTAATCGTATTGCCTGTGTGGAAAGGAGTTGTCGTCCCTGCTCGGCAGGCATACTCCCACTCCGCCTCGGTCGCCAAACGGTACTTGACCCGTTCCTTTTCGCTCAGCTTCCGGCAGAATTCAGCCGCCTGATCCCACGTGACGGTCTCGACAGGGAACGCGTCGTCGGTGAAGAAGCTGGGATTCTCGCCCATCAACGCCTTCCACTGTCCCTGCGTCACCTCGGTCGCACCTATGTAGAAGGCCTTGGTCAGCGTCACGCGGTGCAGAATCTCGTCGGGACGATGCCACTCCTCGTCTTGCGGAC
This sequence comes from uncultured Pirellulaceae bacterium, assembly GCA_964617665.1. Lineage (GTDB taxonomy): Bacteria > Planctomycetota > Planctomycetia > Pirellulales > Pirellulaceae > JADHUC01. Next base: position 7,601 of record CAZUAH010000099.1, on the reverse strand, counting down.
TACCCATCACGAACTGCCCAGGGGGGATCAGCGAGAGCTTCATCCCCACCGAATTTGCCACCTGCACTGGCAGCCCCAGGTGTTTCGCCCACGCCGACTGGTGCGTCTTAGCCTCATCGGCCGAGAACGGCGCGGTTGCCAGCGCCGGCTCGGCGCCGGCCGCAGGTTTCATCAACACAACCAACAGTAGACACACAGAGGCATACCGCATCTTCGACCTCCATACTCTTCCGCTACCCGTACCGATCAAGACAGCCACTTGTCAGTCCCATGGCATCCGACCAAAGGTATACGATATCGCTTTGCTGTTGACGCGCGAAGGCGTTCGTGCTGGCCGCGTACGATCACTTGGAGGTAAAGTCCCAACGCTGAACACTCACCGCATCACAGCACCCAAGGCATGGCCAACACCACGAACGCCGGAATTCTTGGTCAAGCCACGGCTGCCAAATCGAGTTCCGCAACATCCGCATTCGCGAACTGTAGTTGCCGTATCGACAAAGCCGCCCTCTATTGATAGATCCCGCCGCAGAGGTCCACGTCGTGGATGGTTCGCTGTCGGGTTGACCGTTCATGCCTCATCGTCAGCGCGGGGATATCGGAGTCGCGCGTTGGTGGCTTGCGCGTCTTCCTTGCGGACGTATTGCTCGTGAGCATAGAAATCGGGCTGGGCATCCCATGGTTGCGACGGCCCGGCCGAAAGGGCTTCGATGATCAGCCGTCGTCGGCGCTGGCTTTCCAGCACTTGCCGCTCGGTCGCCTCGGCGTCCCAGCCGTCGTGGACGAGCTTTCGGAGGCGCGCCAAGCGTTCTGCGTAGGCGGGTTGGTCGATGCAGTTTGTCAACTCGTGTGGATCCCGACTGAGGTCGAACAATTGGTCCGCTTCTTGATGAACGTGGACGTATTTCAAGCGATCGCTGACGGCCATGCGCATGGGATGCAGCACGCCTTCGCTGTAGTACTCGGCCACTGCATAGTCCTTCCACGGTCGCTCGCCACCTTGAAGCAGGCCGCAAAGGCTGTCGCCGTCCAGTTCCGGTTCGATCTCCTCTCGATCGTCCAAGCCGGCGATCTCCAGCAGTGTCGGCATAAGGTCGACCAGACTGACGGTCTCTGTGAGCCGCTTGCCGGCCGCAACTCGATCTGTTCCGGCCAAGATCAACGGCACTCGGACTGACGGTTCGAAGTAGGTGCGTTTGAACCACATGCCGTGCTCGCCCAGCATTTCACCGTGATCGGCGGTCAAGAGCACCACTGTGTTTTCGGCCAGGCCCAAACGATCAAGCTCGTCGGTCAAATCGCCCACCAACGAATCGAAATAGCTGATCATGCCGTAGTAAGCATGCCGCGCCCTCTGGACGTCATCCTCGCGTGGAGGAAAGACGTCGATCATGTGATGGATTTGCAGCCAGCGGTTGTAGGGATGCACCTGGTCAAGCGGAACGGCCGGTGCCGCGGGTGGATCGATTTCGTCGTCTCGATACAGATCCCACCATCGGCGTGTGGTGATGTACGGTTCGTGCGGATGGGTGAAGCTGGCGCACAGGAAGAATGGCTGTCCTGCCTCCTGGCGACGAGCGAAGTCGCGCAACGCCTCTAGCGCACGGAAGCGGACTTCTTCGTCATAGTCCATTTGCATATTCCATTCACACAGGCCTGCCTCGCGCAACTGATCGACCGCCGTGCCTGGATTGTGGTACTCGCCGAGGGACCAGTCTGGCGTCCAAGTGAAGCTGGACGGATAAATCTCCGGCGTGAGCCGTCGCTGGAAACCGTGCCGCTGATCGGGGCCAATGAAATGGGCCTTGCCCGACAACACGACCTCGTAACCCGCGCGACCCAAATGGTGCATGAACGTCGGAACGGACGATGGAAAATCGGCGCCGTTATCGTACGCGCCGATCGCCCCCACATGGCGTCCGGTACACATGCTCGCTCGCGATGGGGCGCAGATCGGGCAGTTCGTGTATGCCGCATCGAACACTACGCCTCGTTCCGCCAGCTCGTCGATCCGCGGGCTCTTGACCACAGGATGCCCGTAAACGCTCAGGCACAGGGGAGCCAATTGGTCGGCCATGATCATCAGGATGTTTGGTGGTGTCGATTTCATGGGAGATTTACTATTCAGTTGCGAGCAACATCCGAGCTGTTTCGTCCGCGATCCTAAGCGAAATAGTACATCATCCAAACGGCCGTTGCCGCAAGCAGTCCGGCCCAAATGCGATCGTCGGTCACGAGGGAGCCAAGCGAGAGGGAACGATCGTCGCGGCGTCGGGCGGCGACTGTGGAAACGACAAACAGACTCCACGTCCAGATTGCCGCGATCAGTCCGGCGGCCAGCGGCGTGCTCCAACCAACGAACAGCACCACGCCGAGTATTGCGTACAGTATGATCGACGCAGCCAGCGCAAGCAGCGCACGGCGGAGGACTTGGGGCTTGTGTCCGCCAAGATCCGTCCAAGTGAATCTCGACTTTTCCGGATCGGGCTGTGTCTTCCAGGTGACAACCACATGCACCAACACAGTCAGCATCGCCACTACGGCCACGCGGTGCATGAAGTTTAGTTCCGGGCCAAGCACGCGAGCGATCGGCTCGTGCGGCGCCAGAAGCCAGACATACAGAGGCGGCAACGCGTAGGAGAACACTATCCCGGTAACAATGGCCGCCAAGCCGGCAGCTGCGGTAGACCGTTTCCAGAACATGCCGAGTCCGAAGGCCACGACGATTCCAATCGCGAACCTAGACTGCTCGTTGGCAATGTTCAGGAAGAAACTGTCCTTCGAATTGGGATCCATGGTAAGGATCGTCAACAGGGCCGCTGCGGCCAGGAACACCACGATACATGCCTGCCCGACGCGTACCAGTTCTTTTTCCGATGCACCCGGCCGGTAGTATCGCTGGTAGAAATCGATGGTAACAATCGTGGCGGCCGAGTTGAGCATCGAGTCGATCGAGGAAAGGATGGCGCCGATCAGTCCCGCGGCAACGATGCCAACCAGCCCGAACCCCACAGGCGCCACCACATGACGCATGAGCATGGGAAAGGCCGTGTCCTGATCCAGTGCGATGCCGGGCAATCGAGCAGCGAACAGGTAGTACGCGGCGACACCGGTTCCGATAGAGAACAGCGGAATCAACAGCTTGAGGAACCCGGCTACGATGATGCCCATGCGGGCTTCCTGGCCCGATCGGGCTGCCAGGGCTCGCTGCACGATGAATTGGTTGGTACTCCAGTAGTGGAAGTGCATTATCAACAGCCCCGTCAGCACGCCGGACCACGGTAGCATCTTGTGGTCGGAGGGCAGATACAAGTGCATCATATCGCGCGCGCCCGGCGCGGCGTCCAAAGCTCGCATGCCGGCCCAGCCGCCGATCTCCGGCTGGGTGAACGTCAGCACGGCTACGATCAATCCGCCCGCGAGCATCATCACCGACTGGATCACGTCGGTGACAATCACCGCCTTGAGTCCGCCCAAGATCGTGTAGGTGCCGGTGACGAACATCATGACCAATATGCCAAGCACAAAGTGGCGAAAGCCGATCTGGGCGTGTCGGGCAACCGCTGGTGCGCCAGCAGAATCGCCGCCGGTTTCCACCTCAGACTCTGGCGACGCGGCGTTTGTCGTAGTGTCCTTGGCCAGCAGGATGTTTAGCGACCTTGAACCGATATAGAAGCCCGGTACGATTTGGATTACGACCAAAATGAAAATCATCAGGACGGCGTACACGACCCGGCAGCGGTCGTCGTAGCGGCGGCTGAGGTATTCGCTGAGCGTGTAGACGTTCAGCTTGCGGTAGACCGGCAGGAAGCCATAGGCCAGAAGCAGCAGACCGGCGATGGCGGTTATCTCGAAGTGGCTTTGGGCGAAACCAACTGAAAAGCCGACGCCCATCATTCCCACGATGTGGTTGGCCGAGACGTTCGAGCCGAAGATCGATCCCGCCACGCCCCACCAACGCGTTGTTCTGCCGGCGAGATAGAAGTCTTCCGAAGTGTCTTCCTTGCGACCCGCCCAAAGCCCCAGCGCCATCACCGCCAACAACGACGCAACAAACACTACCAAATCCGGCGTCGACAGCGCGCCCATCTCGCGTGATCCCTTCTTTGCCTGTGTCTGCGCCACTAAGAATCTGGCAGGTGATTGTAGGCAAGCCAGAAAGCCGTGTCCATCTTGTGCTACTGATCCGAGCGTTAGCGTTTCGCCCCTGCGACAGGTTGTGGCCGAGATGCTTGCACGCTAAAACGCTGAAGCAGCGTACGGGCTTACCGTTTGACAATCTCCGCGCGCAGAGGCTGCATATGATCACTTGGCAATCACACCGAACGGTTCCGCTGGATATGAAACGTCGGCTATTCACTTTCTGGCTGGCCGCCGCAGTTGGATTTCTGTGGGCAGGCTGTCTGCCGCAAGCTAATTGTGCAGACAAGGCCGCGTGTCAGGACAAAGAGGTCTACCGTTTCGAACAGCCCGGCGTGTCGTTCAGCAACTGCTTCTCCGGAGCCCGGCTGAATGCCTGCGTTCAACTTGACTCAAGCGAATTCCGGATTGTCATCCGTCCGGAAAACGCGCCCATTAACAACAGCGCGTGGTATGCGTTCAAGGTCACTTCAGACAAGGAACAAACGGTCACCGTCCGGATGACTTACGAGAACGGGACACACCGTTACCGCCCCAAGGTCAGCCACGATGGAGTGCGTTGGACGACGCTGGCCCCAGATGCGTACGAAGCGGGCCCAAAGAAGAAAGAAGTCACGTTGCAGTTGAAGATCGGTCCGGATCCGCTGTGGGTAACCGGTCAAGAGATGATCGGAGTCAAGGAATTGAACGAGTGGCTCGACGGACTGGCTAAATTGCCGTTTGCCAAGAAGAGCATTCTGGGGCGCTCGGTGGAAGGCCGGCCGATCCACAAACTGGATCTGACCGAAGCTGCCGAGCCGGACAACGTGATGATCATCGGTCGGCAGCACCCGCCGGAGGTGACCGGCACGATCGGCCTGATGGCGTTCGTCGAAACATTGACGCACGACGATGAACTGGCGCGCCGATTTCGGGGCGCGTTTCGGGTAATCGTCGTTCCCTTGGTCAATCCGGATGGCGTCGAGCACGGACACTGGCGCCACAACGTGAACGGAGTGGATCTGAATCGCGATTGGGGTCCGTTTGCACAGCCCGAGACTCGCGCGTTGCGCGATGAAATCCTCCAATTACAGGCTGCTGATGGCATGCGGCGAATTTACCTCTTCCTGGACTTTCATTCGACTCACCACGATGTGTTCTATACCCAAAAAGATGATCAAGAGACGTTCCCCAAGGACTTCACGTCCAAATGGCTGACAGCGGTCGGCAAACGTGCGGCGGGCCACTCTATTCGGCGAGTTGCCGTTTCAGGATCAAAACCCACATCACAACGGTGGGTGTACCAGACATTGGGCACTGCAGCGATCACTTACGAGTTCGGCGACAACACCGATCGCGAATGGATTCGTCGGAAGGCAACCATCTCGGCAGAGGAGATGATGCGGCTATTGCTATTGGCTCGGAAAGAGGAGCTCGTCCCAGCCCAAGCGGAGGTGGTGCCGTCCGATTAGCAGTCAGTCCGTCTACTCCGCCGGTTCCTGGGAGGGGGGGGGCGCCGCCACCGGCCCCCGGGGGGGTGGGGGGCGGGTTTTTTGCGGCGGCCGGGGCGCGGGCCGCGGGAGCGTCGCCCTCCCAAAATTGTGGCGATCAGGGGCTTGGAAAAGACGAACTCACTTGTTCATCTTTTGCAGTCGGTCTCTCAGCGTTTCGGAAACGTCAGGGCAGTCGTCCGAGTACGGAGCCTTCGGGAATCGTTCGATCAGAGTTTGCAGCAGGTTCGCGTCAACGTGAATCGGTGGACCGTGACCTGGGATGACCACTTGCGCGGCCTTGAGAATCTTGGCCACCGAGCGCCATGTTTCGACGATCTCGTCTCGCAAGTATTTGTTCGGCCAATAGAACATCCATGCGAGGAGCCACTGTTGATCGAGGATTGCGTCACCCACGATCCAAGTTTCGCCATCCATTGCATCAAAACGCAGGGCCATCAGGTCCGGATCATGGCCGGGGCAATTGACCAGTTCGATGTCGGGCAGTGGCATGCAGTCGCCCCGAGCGATAGGCACCCAACGAGGCATGTCTGCGGAATCCGAATCGTCCTCCGTCAAAGGCGATCGCGCTGTCGGGAGATTACAGACATGGTCGTAATGTTGATGCGTCTCCAAGCAGTAACCAACGTCGCCAAAAGACGCATCCATATCGCTCAACCCGCGCACGGCGTTCTCGAAGCCCGCGGGGCCAAGACACGGATCCACGACGATGGAGTTCGTTGGCGACGGCTCACCCTCCGCTGGCCAGATCAGTGTTGATGTGCAAACGTGCTCCAGCGGCTCTGTCCGGCCATCCGGTCTGAGCGGCAGGCTGCCATTTTGTAGTATCAGCCATTGGTAACGCATGTTCATTCCATCCTATACGCCGGAGCGTCGACTCGCACAGCATGCTGGGCCTCACGGCTAGGGAACCAACGATAGTCCCAAATCTCGGACCCGGAAATTCCCTATTGCAGCCGATCTGCTAGCCATCAGCAGGCCACCATCAGCGAAAATCAAATTGCCAGAAGGCACTCATTGCACAGTCTGGGAGAAATAGGCGCCTTTTGCGGACTACCTGCCAGGGTCAGGCGATTCTCCCCAAGCAATAGTGGTGCACTTCAGCTTTTTCTTGCATTTATGTTTTCGCATATCCGATGACAATTATGAAACAGTCAGTCACAAGATGACTGAGAACACGCTTCGATCTCGCCTCCACAGTGGAGGTCCGCAGAGAATCGATACACTTTTTTGGGGTCACGGATCCGACACCACACATTTGATCAGGGGGATGTCCAATGACACAGGTGAGTTCTCTACGCACGGGGACACTGGCATGCGCGATGGTGAGCCTGCTTTTCGCGTCGAATGTTCTTGCTACACAGCCGAACGAAACTACAGGGCCGCTCGCGCTAAATCGGCAGGCTCCGATCGTGGACGTCGCCCTTCATGATGGTGGCATCCTGGTTGGGCAGGTGATTGACGCACAGCGACTGCCTATATCCTCTCAACAGGTTGTGGTGCGGCTTCAAGCCAAGAAGATCGCCACCGTGACGACGGATCAGCAGGGACGGTTTGCGATCCGGGGGATGCGTAGTGGAACCTATACGATCGAAACTACCAACGGCAGCGGTACGTTTCAGCTTTGGGCTCCCAACACAGCTCCTCCCTCAGCACAGAGTGTTGCTGCGATCGTTTCCCAGCGTGACGTTGTGATGCGGGGACAGGATCCCGACCGACGACGCAATATCGCCAAGGCGATTGGGATCGGCGTGGGCATTGGTGGGCTTATTTGGGCTATAGACTACAACGCCTCGGGTAGCTAGTCACCGTTACCAAAAAGTCAGTTCCCGCGAGACCGATCGTGCTCCCACCCACATCCGGTGGGTGGTGGAGCAAGGGGAAGGTACCCACCGAGTACAACTAATCTGTACTCGCTTCAACTCCCCGGCCAGCGCAACACCCTCCACGCTGCTACAGCACTTTTCCCCT
>CAZUAH010000098.1:0-32756 GCA_964617665.1 uncultured Pirellulaceae bacterium | reverse complement strand
GCAAGAAAGTGTTGCGATTGCTGGTGGACTTGAATCACGATTTGGGCAAGACCGTAGTTGTGATCACACACAACGCAGCACTTGCGCAAGTAGCCGATCGCGTCGTCCATTTGCGCTCGGGTGAAATCACCGACATGACGGAGAACGCATCGCCCATCGCGCCCGAAGATGTCGTTTGGTAGCTCCGTTCGGACCACTCATTCGCCTGACTGATCGGCAATGCAGTACAGGTGCTCGAAGGTGCGAATGAAGATCTCGCGGTCTGAGAAGGCTGGCGTCGAATTGCTGGCTTCGCCCAGTTCGTTTGCGGCCACAAGCTCCAACCGTTCGGGGTTCGGCAAGAAGACGTGAGTCGTCCCTTTCTGGCTCGTGACGTACAGCCGATCGGCGGCGTACACGACCGATCCCCAGTGGTTGCCGGCCGGCACTCTTTCCTGCGATGTCTCTTCGCCGGTTGCCGCTACCACGCACTGCAGCGTGCCGGGGCCCGCGTTCGCTTTGTAGACGTGCGGTCCGATTAGAACGCCGGTCCCGATGTTCCGTGGGTTCCGTTCGGTTCGCCACAGGCGGTGCGTGGCGGAAATGTCACCCGTGCCGCCCAAGCGGAACCCAAAGCCCAATCGTTTGCGTTCACTAGACGATGTTCCATGTGGCAATCCGAGCACGTTCGGTCGAAGACCTTTGGCGCGAGATGCGGGAAACGCGGTAGTTCACTGAGTTCAAACGTCGATCGAGTCTCCTGACCAGACGGAATCCAGACAAAAACGCGCGAGCCATCGCTCACACAGCTTCACGGTAGTAAAGCCTCATGATCCCGCCGGCGTCGAACCTGAAACGCCTCGCCATTGGCATGTGCTCAGATTGCTCGCGGCGACAGCAGGAGGCATGTATTCGACGAAATCGCTTCCCTGTTCCGCTGCGGCAATTCCCTCGAAGAGATGCCAGCCATCACATCGCGAGCAGCGAATGCGTCCCGTCGAGAGGTCGAGGCAGAGCCCCACATCAGTCGGTAGGATCTTCGGAACTTGCGAGGGCGTTTTCCCGAGCAAATGGCCCAAAGCATCGCACAGGTGGGTGCGGAAACCGACGAGTTCTTCACCGAATTCGGTCAGCAGCACAAGTTTCGGCTTCCTCTTCATCGTGTTCAACAATCGCCAAGTCCCCATCAATCCCAGATGGTGGCCTCCGTATCGGAGAGTGGGCGTTCTCGCCGATATCCGCCAAGCGTCCGGCTTGTCTCCTTCAAGGCTTCCAATATGCACGCAGGCGACGTCCGGTTCGACCTCGGCGTACCGATCCAGGAAACTCACATACGCATTGCCCAATTGCTCGCAGGTCTCTTTGTCCCAGTCACTTTTCCGCATCAGCAGTCGCGACCATGCCTTCGGAGCGACGTAGGTGTCGTATGACGCCTCAAGGATTCTCGGGGAGTCTGGCCCTGCCTCTTCTGTGACTATGGGACAAAGGGTGTCGCTGGTGATGAGGAGCGTCTTCAGCCGCCGGTCGGCGGATGTGGAGTTCGAGACGTTTGGGTCCTCGTGCAGAGTGATCGTCAGTCCGAATCCGTTCAAGTGGGCTTTGAGCCGATCGCTAGCACTCCTCACGAGTTGTCGGGAATACGTGTGCTGCCAATGCAGGGCCGGAAGCCTCTGGATAGCCATCCGTTTGTCGATGTGACGCCCCAGAGGGATCTCTACAGACTGGTCGTCGGTATTGCATTTGACGAGCTCGAGCTGCGTGTGCTTCGTTCGATTCTCCAGTGCGTATTCCTCGATCAACTCGCGATTGCAGCAGAGCGTCAATTTCCTTCCGCGTCGCGTCCGAAGGATCGTCTCCAGGTCGGCGTGATGGTCCAGGTGATTGTGCGTGACGATGACGACGTCGATGTCTTCAGTGGTATAGCCTCGTTGCGGTCCGCTCGTCGATGTCTCCGACCCGAACGGCTCAACGTCGTAGAGAATCCTCAAGAAATTGTATCCGGGGTCGATGGCCACGCCGACTCCGCGGTGAGCGAGAAAGTAGCCACCGCCGAGATACTCCGCCGGAACGTCGATGTTAGACCTCCGGGCGAACCCGCGTGGGCCAGGTATCGTCGGCGAGTCGGAGTTGTAGTGCCGAGCCGCTAGCAGGAAACTGCTGTCGCTGTTGAGGATGCGCCGTGCCGTGGAATACTCGCTGAAATGCTCCTTCGCTGTACGGGCCATCCGACTGAGATTCTTGGAGAACTCCTCCTCCAGGGGCCAGATCTTGGCGGCCCTGATGGCCTTGGTGATCGTGGCCGCGGGAACGATTACTCCGCTCGACTTCGTTTGACATAATTCGGCGGCGCGCGACGAGAGGTCCAGCAGGGCGTCGATCTGCAACCGCGTCAATCCACAGCGCCCTTCTCGCAGCAAGGCGTCGCGGGTCGCCTTACAGGCCTCGCATAGCCTTCCGGACGTCATTCCGCGCGGGAAATCGAGCAGGTCGAAGCAGAAATCGAGGGGACAGCCTGAGACATCGCGATGAAACGGCAACCCCGCTCCCAAGGTCAGCCCCGCACGGGCCGCGAGATAGAGTAGCACGGCCTCGTCGGGGTAACCCGATACGCACGCAGACAGGGCGCCCCACGGCAGACGCCAGGAAGGTGCGTCGTAACGGCGTCCCGCCGCGAACACGAAGTCGGTTTCCGCCTTGCCTGTGATCGACAGCGCTGAGCAGACTTCCTTCACAGAAAGATACTTGTCGTACAGCGACTCGATAGCGCTCTCTGGCTGGTCCTTGCGTTCCTCCAGGTCTTTGAGGTGCGATTTGGTTTCCGAGAGAACCGTTGTCTGCAGCACACTCGAATCGTCCTTCGTCGCAAACGCCTTGCTTGCAGCCGATCGTAGGTCTCCGTCTTCAGGCACGGCGATCACCAACTTGAAAGCCAGTTTGCGGCGAATGGCTGCGTACACGCGGTCGACGAGCGAATCGTCGGCCCTGAAAGCGACGTCGTTCCGACCTCCCCCGTCATCGCCGGTGGGGGACAGGCGAATCGCCGCGACCGGGCGGCGCTTGCCCTCGACCCAGCCGAGCAAATCGTCGGCGCTCGCCCCGAGCCCCGAGTCGATGACTACGGCGTCGAAACGGGGATCACGCCCAAGCCTGGAATGGCACTCGGAAATCGAACTCACGACGACGGTCTTCGCCTTCCCAGATTCGTTCCGTGGGAACCTACCGGCGACGTTCGGGTCATCCGTTACAAGCAGCAAATCTGGGTAAAAACGGTTCTCGCTGGACATATCGCGTTCAGGTCGGATGGAAATCCATGGTGAAGACGGCGAATTGCCCCTCCGTCTTAGAACTCGGGGTAGTCTCTGCGGCGACTCCTAATGCGAACATGAGTCGGGCGCAAGCCAACTCCAAGAGCGCCGCTCGAAGCTGGGAAGGCGGGTTATCCTTGAGAAGGGTTTGTCGCAAGTTGGCTGGATCGGCGTCGCTCGTCCAGATGTCCTCTAGAATCTTGAGCTCGTGGTCCAGTCGGCCAGGGAAGCGTACGGAGAAACGGATCACCTCTTTGTTGCCCGTCGTTTCCGAACTCAATTCCGCCTTCACTCTCGGAGCGTCTTGTCCATACAACATGGCGGCGAGAAGCGAAGAGGCAAAGGCCTCGGCCAGCGCCTTCTCGTCGGCGCGGCAGTAGATCGGAGCGGCGGGTGAGGCGTATTCGAGGCTGTCGTCCCCGAAACGGGCAAACATCGGGTTGGCTTTGCATTCGCGTCTGACGGATGCTGCGGCTCGGGCCAAGGCCTTGTTGAAATCGGCTTGATTCTCGAGGTTGGTCAACGTCGGAGCCAGCCGATCGTCGAGCAGGCTCTGGTGAAACGAAACGCTTCTGGCCAAAGACCGCAGCAGGTCGCGATCCAATGATTCGGGCTCGACGTCGAGCATCTCGGCGATGCGCGTAGTGCGCCCGGCCAAGTGGTCGCGAATCAGGCGTTCACGTTCCCGCTTGAGTTCGAGCCTGTCCAGTTCACGCGCCTTCTCGTGGGCGCGGATTCGCAGTAGTGCCCGTTCTATGCCAGCGGCGACGCCGATCAGATACTTGAAGACGGCGTGGGAGAACACATCGTTGACGGTGGATTGAATGTGAAATGTCCCGACCGGCTCGACCTTTTTGCCGACCGGGAAATCGCCGAACGACTGAATCGCGTTTAGGAGTCTCACAGCCTCCGTGTCGCCCTTTTCGTTGGCGAGCCGAATTACCTTTGCGAGGTTCGTGTTCCCGTCCTTCGATGGCGCCTCGTGGCACAGCCGCGGTCGGCCGGAAATGCGACATGAGCGGGACCCGTGTCCGTCGGGGGGGCTCGACACGAAGCAATTGCTGAGTGCGATCTTCTCCCTTTCGTCGTCGTCCCAATCCCGCGGTGACGGGAGTTCGACATCCTGACACGACTCCTCGCAGCACGCATACTTGATGTAGGGTGACTTGCCGATGCTGGCTGCATCGCTTGCAAGCCTGAGAAGATGCCGCGACTGGCCGAACGAATCCTCTTCCAGGACATATTCCCGAAAATGCCACCAAAGCCCGCCACCGGTCGGCTTGACGGCAGATCGAAGTTCTTCCATGGCGTCCTCGACCTCATTCCAAAGACACTTCCGAGAGTCGCACTCGTGAAAGGTTGGTGCTTGCGGGACTTCCCGGTCTCGGTCCATTTCGCGCAACGTGATAGCGAGTTCTCTCAGATACAGGTCGAGATCACATTTGTGTTTGGCCTTCCCCGCTGAACAGTGGCCAAGGCAGGAATCTCCGTCGATACCGATGCCTTCCAGGATTGCCAATCGATGCCGCGGGTCGTCGGGGTTGTTCAAGACGAGATAATGAAACGCCCCTACGGATTGGTCGCAATGCCCGAACAGCGGTTGAATTGAGTGTGGTGATTCATGAAACGTGGTCACGCCCTGGATCATAGCCGCGTCTGTCTTCGCTTCCATATTCCCCGCTGGGTGTTCGCTCAGCGAAAACGTACCCGGCAGGCTCTCGTCTACGGTACCTTCCGTCAAATGTACCTCGGTGGCTGGACCTGGCGTCAACGCCGTGTTCGAGACCGCGAGAGTCGATCCCACAATCAAACTCACTTCGTTCGTGTGGGCGTGCTGACCGGTGTTCGCGCCCTGCACGATGCAGCAGACGGCGGCCTGACATTTCGTTTGGGAGCGTCTGATTTGGTACAGGTTCACTTGCAGCGGATGGACCTGCTCCCGATGTAGAAGTTGGGCGATCATGACGAGCAAGTCGAGCATCCTATTCGCCGCGGGCTTTGTCTTCCATTCTGGCGTACAGTCAGTACTAGAGACCAAAGCACCAGCACAGGGAGCACCTACCTTCGACGCCGCACCGCCGAGCGGCCAAAGCGGTTCGCTGAGCATCCGAACGCATCCGATGCGAAACGCATCTTCGCCCTTCTTCTGACGCATGGGCAGCAATAGGGTTCGCTCGATCGATCTCCCCAGAAGCATGCTTTTCATTACTGGGTGCCAGGAAAACGAACCCGTGGAACACGTCCATTCGTGAAAGCACCGAAAAAAGATCTCTCCGCCTAAGGCCTCCGAGAGATAAAGATCTTCGTTAGGTTTGTTCTGGAACCAGATCCTACCGTGGCGACCCACCACCATGAGGCTCGTGCGAATCTTCATCAGCAGGCGGGCCAACGGATCCGCGGATTCGGTGTCGCCGTCCTCGCCAGCCTGCGCCTCTGCCATCCGCTGTTCGATCGCCGCCATCTGCGCGAGAACCGTCAAAAGCCCCTTCGACGCGGCATCGAAAGACTGTCGCGTTACCATGTCGTAGGCGCCGCGTTCCAAGGCGATCCGTATGTCGGGCGGGTCGGCCTTCGCGGAGTAGAGGACCGTCCGGGCTTGGGGCAATGCTTGGCGAATGTGCGGAAGCATGTCAAGTCCCGAGCATTGTTCGTCCTGGACCTTCCAACTCTTGCCCAGTTCGTTGTCGCAGAACACGAAGACCCGCGGCTTGTCCTTGAGATTCCCCATCTCCTCCAACGAGTCGCTCGCCGTACTCGCCGTGAGAACTCGCACTTCTTGATGAAGTCTCTTGCAGTGTTCCTCGACAGCACTGCCGTATTTCTTGGCATTGTGCTCATCGTCGTCGATGATCAGGACGCGGAGAACGTCTTGGTCGGCCATGAGTTACTCCTTTGGCTCGGGCGCGGCGGGCAGGACGATCCGAAACGTGGTTCCGGCCCCGAGCGCCGTATGCAGCACCTCGATGCGTCCACCCAGCCGCGCGGCCGCGCGGCGGCAGATGCCCATACCCAGGCCGGTTCCGCCGAACGTGCTGTAGTGATGTCCGTACATCTGTTCCAGCACAACGCGCGAGATCCCGCACCCGGTGTCGTGAACGAGGATTTGCAGAAACGCATTGTCCGCGCAAACTGGGCAGGCCTCGATCACGATCTGGCCGATGCGTTTTGCGCCGTCTACCTCGACGGGACGCGGCGACTTTCGAATGGCCGCGACGGCGTTCCGAAGGAGGTTGTCGACGATCAGGACGAGCAGATCTTTTCGCCCATAGAATGCCAGATTTTGAGGTTTCACAATCGGCCCCACGACCTTGATCTCCTCCCTGGCCGAAGAATACCTCGCGGCGCATTCGTCGAGGATTTCTTCCAGGAGGATTCGTTCCGGCTCGAACTGGGCCGGCGCGAGGATTTCGTCAGTCAGCGATTCGACGAGCTTCGCATTCCTTTCGCAATGCTCCAGTTCGGCGTCGAGAGAGGCGTCATCGGCGCCGAACCGCTTGCGGAGTTCCGCGATCATGCCGAGAAACTCGCCCGTAAATGTCTTCACTTCGTGCGAGAGGTCCTCGGAGCGTCGGGATTTCTCCACTTCCTTACGGTTTTCATCGAGCTGGTTCTCGTGCTTTTCGTGCCAGCAGGCGTCCTCGATCGCGGTGCCGTAGGCTCGAAAAGTGTCGAGGATCGTGCGATCCTTGATCATTTCCTCCAGACCCTCGGGCCAGACGTCGTCGGGCTCCGTCCAAAAGGCGAACAGCTCGGCGACGCAGTCTCGGTCGGGCAGGTTCAGCCGGACACCCACCGCGTGGCGAAGATCGCTGCCCCACAGCTTCCGCAGCCAGTGCCAGGGGTCTTCGTGTCTTGGGGCGGGATACAGCCTCCAGGCCTCTTCCGCCGGGTCGTACGCCAAGTCGCGGATCTGCGACTTCTGGAGGTGTTCGGCGTAGCGATCGAATCGCATCTGCATTTCGTCACTGCCGAAGAGAAATCTTGCCTTGTCGTCGAGGAAATCGTAGCCGAGCACGGCCAAGTCCGCGCCGAGGTCCGCTTCCGCTTCGCGAAGAAGGGCCTCGATTTGCCTTTCGGTGCTTTGCGGAGACCGTCGATAGGTGAGTTCCTCAACGTCGGTCGATTCTGCAAGCTCCGATGGCATCGCGGCAGCTGCGTGGCCTGCGGCGATTGCTGCCATCGCCTCGATCACTTTGGACTTTGAAATCGGTCCATGCGCTCCTTCTGGAATGTGGCGGACATGATCAAGGTCCGCATGCGTGATGACGAGAACCTCCCAGGGCACATCGCTGGCGACCAGTTCGTTTGCGATCTCCAGACCCTGCTGCTCGTGGGGCATATCCTCGTCCAGATGCACGTCGACGAGGATCCACCGCGGCCGGATGCGATCGGCCTCGGAACGGGCCTGCGGCCACTTCTCCTTTGCCAAGACCTCGACTTCCGCCTCCCCGTTCACCCTCTTCAGCCGTCGCCGTATGCTCTCGATCCATTTGTTCCAGTCGTCGATAATCAAGACTTTGCCGGCGATCGACGGGCGGGATGTCTGTTCGTCATGACCTTCGGGCTTGGCGGGCCGCGTCTCAATCGCGGGGACGTCAACCTCCTGTCTCGCAAGATCGCGACGCCACTTGGGAACGAGTGATTCTCTGTCCAGTTCAGCAAGATAGCCGCTGACGTCGAGCTGAAGGCGCTCCTCGTCTAAGCGTTGGCAGCGTCCGACGAGCGAATCGCCGATCTTGATCTTTCCCGCGAACACCTTAGGGACGTCCTTCGCATCGGGAACTTCTTCGTCTCGGTCGAGCAGACCTTCGAGATGGTCGAACGTGCAGTGAGCCGTCAGCCCCGACGTCGTCGTGACGCGGACCGACTTTTTGTCGATCTCGGAAACCTTGGCTGAGACGATCCCGCCCTTTTCGGCCTCGGCCAGAGCCCTCTGGATGATTGGGCGCCGCGTCCAACGGCCGTCGGAGCCTTGCTCGATCTCGGTGACGTCGCCGACTCGCAACAGTTGGTCGCCGCATCGTGCCTCGCTTGCGTACCGCCGAATCGTTCCCTGGTCGGCGAACATCTCCGGATAGCAAACGATCCATTCGGGACCGGAACGCGCTCCAGGCCTCCTGAGGCAGACGCCGTCTCGCTCGAACCCGACAACTTCCACTCTCACAATGCTGGACATCACGTTTGCCGTCCACCTCCTTGGTTTCCGACGAACGGAATGGGTGAACCGTTCATTTCGTCCTCGACGTTTCTTAGTCTGCATCGTGACCTGCTGTGATCGAAAGCAGGATTGGAACAGCCCTATGGGGACGCCACCCGAGGTTGTTCACGCAGGTCGCCACATTCTTGATATTCACGCCGTCAGCACGGAATGGCGACACTATTCGCCGTTAGCGGTGAAACAACATAATTATGCCCCACCAACGATGGCGTTTCAACATGCGCCATGCTGGCGGTTGCTGGAAAGATCTCTATAGACAGTGTGCCAACGATGGTGCGGTCCCGGCTCTACCGACAACCACCATCTCATCCACGTGTTTCCGCCACTCCGCGACGCTCCCGCGGGCACCGCTCCCCACACGGCCTAAGGCGCACACGTCGTCCTTGCGACTGAATCAGCCCCTCTATGTCTGTAGTCGAAAAAAACGCCGAAAACCGGACATCAAATCTCGAAATCTTCCCGATCAAGATTTGCGGACTTCGATCTATCAGCCACGCCTGTCATTCCGTCTCGGCACCAGCCAACTGGCCTTTCGTCGTTCATTCTCCACCAATTCCACCCCCGATGCACGACTGCTCTGAGGCACATGGTCGCGATCGTCCTGGTCTTGAATTTGATGCACGCCACCTGCTAGGCACTCGTTCCCTGGCTCAGGAAATGAGCCCCAGCGGCACGCTTCTGCGAGGATTTGCGTCTGTTTACAATGACGATCGGTGTCTCGAAAGGCAGAGAGTAAAGACTTGGTACGTTAGCTTGTTGGCCGTGCCCTTCTAGTCGAGCGCCTGCACTGTTTGCGAGCAAGCTGTACCACACGCTTCGGAAAACGTCTCTCGTCACTCGCCAGACCGATCGGCAATGCAGTACAGGTGCTCGAAGGTACGGATGAAGATTTCGCCGTCTGAGAAGGCTGGCGTCGAATTGCTGGCTTCGCCTAGTTCGTTGGTGGCCAGGAGTTCCAATCGTTTGGGATTCGGCAAGAAGACGTGAGTGGCCCCTTTCTGGTTCGTTACGTACAGCCGCCCAGCGGCGTACACGACGGATCCCCAGTGGTTGCCGCCTGGCACTCGTTCCTGCCATGTCTCTTTGCCGGTTGCCGCCACCACGCACTGCAGCGTGCCGGGGCCGGCGTTCGCTTTGTAGACGTGCGGTCCGATTAGTACGCCAGTTCCGATGTTCTGTGGGTTCCGTTCGGTTCGCCACAGGCGGTGTGTGGCGGTAATGTTACCCGTACCGCCCAAGCGGAACGCCATTGCCGGACCGCTGAATCCAGCAAAATATACTGCCAATCCATCGCCAATGATCGGGTCTGAATAAGCGAGATCCCCGCGCGGACTGCGAACTCCGTCGCAGGTCCAGATGATCTTTCCTGTGTCGGGATCGTAGGCGTTCACTCGCGTCGCCATGGCGCAGATGATTTGGATCGTTCCGTCAATGCAAACAACGATGGGTGTAACCCACGAACCCATGTACTTCTTGTTCTTGTTATAGCTGCCGTCACCGTCCACGGGCTCGTCGGTTTCCCATAGCGTCTCTCCGGTCTCCAGATCAACGGCCGCCATGAAGACTCGTGGTCCGGGACCACAGTGCATGATGACTCGATCTTGCAGCAGAATTGGCGAAGTACCATAGCCCCACATGTGGTCAAAGTCCCCCAAGTCTCGACCCCAAAGCTCACGGCCTGAGAAATCGTAACAGTACAGTCCCGCAGAGCCGTGCCAGGCAACGACACGCTGACCGTCCGTCATCGGCGTTGACGAACCGTGGGGATTCGTCTTGTGCGTCCGCTCGGCTTTGCCGAAGTTGACCGAACGCACCCAGAGTTGATCGCCCGTGTTGCGATCAAAGCAGTAGAGGCTGCGCGTGCGTCCTTCGTCTTCCGTGCCGGTCACAAACACACGGTCGCCGGACACGATAGGGCTGCTGTTGCCCGGCTCCGGCAGCCGCGTTTTCCATTTGATGTTCTTATCCGGCCCCCACACAGAGGGAAACACTTCGCCGTCCGCGTGGCCGTTGCCATGTGGTCCCCGGAACTGTGGCCAATCGCCCGCCTGAGCTGAGATCACGAGGACTGAGAGTGCTAAGATCACAAACACCTTCACTTGAGTTTTGTCGAACATGGCTATGTTCCTCTGCTCAGTTGTTGATCTGACTCGGTGACAGCATAGCGGCTTTTCATCACGCACGCCAATTAGCGGCGGACCATCAAATCCCTCGGTTGTCGTAACTTGGCAATTCTGCTAAATTTACGTGCTTCCACTGGTCCGATTGTACCCGGCTGTTATGGTAACGGCCCATGACGACCGTTGACTTTTCTACCCCAAAAGCATGCCTGTTTGTAACGCCATCGCCGATGGCGAGCAGTCATCAGAGTGAACTATGGTAAACCGAAATCTGATACGAAGCCTCGAAAGCGACCAGGAAATTGACAATTTGTTCCAAACGGCGGTGGCCGAAATTGAAGATCCCACCGCCTTCGTCGATCTGCTCGACTCCGAAAAGGAGTTTGATGTCAACAAGATCGTCGACGGACGCGTAGTCCGCGTAGACGACGACTCGGCACTTGTCGATGTTGGTTTCAAGAGCGAGGGCACGATCTCGCTTCATGAATGGGATCCCAACGAAGACCCTCCCGCTGTCGGTGATATCGTCAAGGTCCTGATCGAAGAATTGGAAGATGAATTGGGCCGGGCCGACGACCCGCACGGCATGGTCAGTCTGAGCCGTCGCAAGGCCCAGAAGCTGATCGAGTGGGACAACATAATGAATTCCGTGGAGGAGGGCCAAGTGGTCACCGGCACGGTTACACGCAAAATCAAAGGGGGATTGCTGGTCGACATCGGCGTCAACGTTTTCTTGCCGGCCAGTCAAGTCGACATCCGCCGTCCGTCGGATATTGGCGATTACATCGGTCGTTTTGTCCAATGCGAAGTTCTGAAGATCGACGAAGCGCGACGGAACATCGTCGTCAGCCGCCGTTCGCTGATCGAGAAGCAGCGCAAAGAGGATCGCGAGCGATTGCTGGAAGAACTGGTCGACGGCGAAACGCGCAAGGGCGTGGTCAAGAACATCGCCGAGTTCGGGGCCTTTGTCGATTTGGGCGGCATCGACGGTTTGCTGCACATTACCGACATGAGCTGGGAACGTATCAATCATCCGTCCGAGATGGTTTCGTTGGACCAGGATATCGACGTGGTGATCCTGAACATCGACCGCGAAAAGCAGAAGATTGCACTTGGCCTGAAGCAGAAACAGCCGAACCCGTGGGACGATGTAGAAGAGAAGTATCCCGAGGGCACGACTCACAACGGCTCGGTTGTGAACGTGATGAGCTACGGTGCGTTCGTCAAGCTCGAGCCGGGCATCGAAGGCTTGGTCCACATTAGCGAAATGTCGTGGACCAAACGGATCAACCATCCCAACGAATTGGTTGGTATTGGCGACGAAATCGACGTGGTGATCCTGGGTGTCGACCGCAAGGGCCAGCAACTTTCGCTGGGCATGAAACAGACTCAAGAAAACCCGTGGGACCGCGTAGCCGAACGATATCCGGAAGGCACCTCGGTCAACGGCAAAGTTCGCAATCTGACCAACTATGGTGCCTTTATCGAACTGGAAGAAGGCATCGACGGCCTGTTACACGTTTCGGACATGTCATGGACGCGGAAGATCAGCCACCCGAACGAAATGCTCGAAAAGAGCCAAGAGGTGAGTTGCCGCGTGCTGTCCGTGGATCAAGACCGGCGCCGGATCGCCCTGGGTCTGAAGCAGATGGACGAGGACCCGTGGTCTCAGAGCATTCCCAACAGCTATCAGCCCGGTCAGGTCATCAAGGGCAAAGTGACCAAGATCACCAATTTTGGCGTGTTCGTCGGATTGGAAGACGGTTTGGAGGGTCTGTTGCACATTTCGGAATTGGCCGATCACAAGGTCGAGAATCCGGAAGAAGTGGTGAAGGTTGGCGAGGAGATCGAAGTAAAGATTCTTCGTGTCGACACCGAGGAGCGGAAGATCGGTCTATCGCGAAAGCGCGTCGAGTGGGCTGAAGAGGACGACGTCCAGGCGAAGCCGAAGGAACAGGAACCGGCCGCGCCGCTGAAGGGTGGACTCGGGGCGTCCGGTCCGCTGATCGCACCGATGCCTTCGCCTGAAGAAGCCCCGCCAGCCAAAGCGAGCGACGATTCCGCTTCGTCCGAAGAAGCCCCGCAAGCCGAAGCGAGCGACGATTCCGCTCCGATAGAAGAACCTCCGGCGTCCGGGGCGACCGAAGAAGCTCCTTCGCCCGAAGAGGCCGCGTCATCAGACGCGAGCGACGATTCTCCTTCGTCCGAAGAATCTCCGTCATCCGAAGCAAGCGAAGATTCCACTCCGACAGATGAATCTCCAGCGAGCGATGAATCTCCTTCACCCGATGCGGGCGACGAACCGCCGTCGACCAAAGAATCCGAATCCTAATTTGAGGCTGTGCGGCTTGCGATTCCCGCACAACTCCCTCGCATTGATGGCTCTGCCGGTTGCAACCGGCGGGGCCGTTTTTTTTGGTACTTCCGTAAGCAGACGCACAACTGTTGTAGGTCATTGACTTGCATGCAGACTGCAGACGCTGGGCAGCGTCGGACGATACTGAAGCTGGATCGAGCGGATTCTGGCTCTATCCGTTTGCCTATGTTCAAGTCAGGAAAGGATTCTCATGGCGCCCCTTTCCACAGGCGGGATGCTTGTGCCACCGGAAAGAACCGACGCCCATGCACTTAACGCATACCGACCATGTTGCCGATTTCGGCCGCTTGGCCGACGACGACCACTCTGCCGATGCAGATCCTACTCCCAAGACCGACTTCGTCAATGAAGAGCTAGAAGACACCCGTCCCAAGCGCCGCCGTCGCAAGTCGGACTCCTCGCCGCAGACACCGCTCGAAACCTATTTGCGCGAAATCAATGAAACGGCACTGTTATCTGCCCAAGACGAACAGGAGCTGGCAGCTCGGATTGCCAACGGCGATGCCGAAGCCCGTGACCGCATGGTGCGAGCCAATCTCAGATTGGTCGTGAACATTGCTCGCGGATACTCGGGAAAAGGCCTGGGTCTGCAAGATTTGATCGAAGAGGGCAACTTGGGATTGCTGCGCGCCGTGGAAGGCTACGATCCAACGGTCGGCACTCGCTTCAGTACCTACGCAAGCTACTGGATTAAGCAATCCATCAAACGAGCGCTGATCAACTCGGCGAAGACAATCCGTATCCCAGCCTATATGGTGGAACTGTTGTCGAAGTGGCGTCGTGCCAATTCGCGTTTGAGCGAAGCTTTGGGGCGCACACCCACGCCGGAAGAAATCGCTCGCGTATTGGGTCTGCCAAAGAAGAAGCTGCCGATCATTAAGAAGGCCATCCGCATCTACAATTCCACGCCGCAAACCGATCAGGCCGAAGCTGGGTGGTCCCTGGGTGAAATGGTCATGGACGAACGAGCCAAGACTCCCGAGGACGAATTGCTGGAGAGTGACGTACTGAAGCACGTGATGGAGATGATCGAGAAGATGGATACTCGCGAGGCCACGGTCTTGCGGATGCGTTTTGGCCTGGAGGGTTGCGACCCGCATACGCTCAAGGAGATCGGCGAAGAGCTAGGCCTAACTCGCGAACGCGTTCGACAGATCGAAACCGAAGCTCTACGGAGACTGGCCGACGGCCTGAAAGACCCAGGAGAGCTTCGGCTGGAACGCTTCGCAAGTTGTTGATTTCGAACTACGGCGACCGTCAGGGATGGTCGCCGTAGCACGCCACTTTGCCGTCTACGGTCGATACGAACAGTCGCCCGCCCGCCGCAGCCATGCCGTCGTAGACGGGCGGCGCGTCGAGTTTGTACTCCGCCAGTCGGCTTCCGTTTTCCGTTGAAACGGCCCACGTCACCCCGCCTCGACGACCATCGTAGGCAGCCCAGGGCTCTTCCGGGTCCACCACATCGGGCGTGCCTGCTGCGAAAAGAACGTCGCCCGCCAGTACCATAGTCTGGGCTCGAATCGGTATCCGTACCGACCATCGGTCGACAAGCGGTGTTTTGCCACGTCTTGGCTTTTTCTTAGCTCCCTGCTTAACCGCTCCGTCAAGCTTTGGCTGCCGGCGGTCGTGGGCGAACAGAAGGTAGCCTTGGGTACCCGGCTTGAAGTGCGCATTTACATCCCCCGGTCTCTGGTATGCACGGATCCCATAGACCGAATCTTCGTCCGCGACTACAAGTTGCCCCAGAGGCTTTCGATCGACTGCCCAATAGATGCGATTGAACCACGTGTCGTCCAAGAGACCTCCCGCGGCAAACACGTACATTTTCGCGGCTCTGTCTCGCGTTGTGGAAGATTCTCCGCGGTCGAACAGCCCGAACTGTATTTGCCGCATACGCACGGCATTTCCGTCAAAGACCAATATGTCGGACAATGCACCGTCCGCGCCGCCCTCCTTCTGCGACGACCGATCCTCGGCAACCACAGTCTCCTCGCGGAGGACTTCGCCAGTCGTTGGATTGACGGCAGAGATGTGAATCCCGCCATCCAAGTGCGACGATCGCCCCGCGGCGAAATAGGCCACATCGTCCACGACCAACACGCTGCCATGAACAGGCCATGCCGATTCCACTTGGCCATGTGCCACAACCCAGCGCTGTCGCGGTGCAGCCTGCAGCCGCCAGCGGAGCTCGCCGTCAGACGCCCGGACAGAATACACACAACCGTCCCGAGACCCGAACAGCACCGTACCACGGTGAACCGTGGGCGGCGTGTCGATACGACCGTCGGCCGTGTACGTCCACAGCTCCTGTCCACTTGCAGCATCCAATGCACACACGCGATGTTCTTCCACCGAAGCCACAAACACCTTGTCGTCAGCGATCACCGGGGCACTTGGCGCCTCGCCAATCTCCGCCTGCCAAGCCTTTTTCAAGTCTGCTGACACCTTCCCTGTTGCACCACTGCGATACGGATCACAGCGGTATGTGGGCCAGGAAGAAGACTGAAGACCGGAGGCTGGAGGCTGAAGGTCGGATTGCTCGCCGTACGCGGGGCCTCGCTCTAGCCGCGTATCACTCTTCGACTCTTCGACGTTTGGCCTCTTCGACTTTCCTTCCGGCGCCAAGGCGTAGAGACCGCTTAGTTTTTCTTCGATGAAACAACGGCAAGGATGCGGAGTGACGTACAGGAGACCGTTGCACGGCACCATGCCGAATCCACACTCGCCGCGAATCCACGTGTTCACTTCGATGTCGCCATTCTGGAAGTCCACCATCTCCACTCCGCGCCGCGAAGTGAACAAGAACCGTTCGGTCGCTTTGTTACGCGTGCAGCGATGGTGGTGGCCCGCGTTGAACATCGCTTCGGTCGGGAAGCTCTTCTTGACTTCACCGCTGTTGGGATCGAGGCCCACGACTTGGTAGCCCTCTTCGGGACGATCGTGGACCCATATCAGCCCGCCGGTGACGTAGATTCCAATTGGCGTGCCGTATTCCCAACTGCCGATTTCTTTCGTCCAGATCACGTCTCCGCTGGCGGCATCAAGCACCAGAAGGTCGGAGGGCTGCGTCGCATTCCACGGAGGCCTTCTGTTTTGTTCGCGCGGCTGGCCGAAGATCACTTGGCCATCATTGTAGACCAGTGTGCACAGATTCGTATGATCGTTACGGTAGCCATCGACTACCTTCTCGGCAGGACGCGGCGGCCGAGGGACGCGCCACAACTCCTTGCCAGTGGCAAGATCCAGGCCGACCAAGCAGTCTTCCTCGACCAGGAAAACGCCTTCTTTGCCAACTGCCATCGTCAACTGAGTGACTCGCTGGACGGGCGAGCCACGAACGCTGATGCCTTCGAAATCGCCGACACTCCAAGAAATCTCGCCGGAGTCAAGATCCAGCACCTTGACCTCCTTCTTCGTGGGTGGATCTTCTTCGATGAATCCAGCGTGTTGCGGCTCCTTATTCACGGCGAGCACTAAACGGCCGTCATAGCAAAGAATCTCCGATGTATTCTCGGTCCCATCGAACTTCCGCAGAAGCCGGCCGGTTGCGGCATCCAACTCGCTAACCGGAGCGTTAAACCCCAGCGTTACGTACACCCGATCGCCCACCGCCACCAATCGACGTTGGATTTGCGTGGGATGCATATGGCGTCCCAACATAAAATTGTTGTACATAGTTTGTACCCATGCTTCCCAACCCCAGTAGTCGATCGGGATCTTCCAGAGAAGCACGCCATTGAAAGCGTCGCGAGCGAAGAGGCTATAGCGATCCGGCAGCGAGTTATCGACCTCTGGCGGTGCTTCGTCCGCAATGTAGAAGAAACGTCCCCCTGCCGAGACGGCGGCGTTCAAACTGGGTGTCGTATTGTGATGCCGCGACCACTTCGGCCGCGCCGTCCACTGAAGGTGTCGCGGCTGGCCAACCACTCGATCACGAGCAACCGCATTGCCACTGGCATCGTGCAGCCAATGTGACCATTCGTCGATCGTCTCCGGCCACGGTTTGCGGGAGGAGTCAAGAGTCGAGAGACGAGAGTCAAGAGTCACAGCGACACCGCCAGGCGTCAGGACACGTCGGATCTCCTCACCCCGTATCTCACATCCCGCATCCCGTATCACGAGATTCACCACATTGTCGCCATACGGAAGCCGCTTGCCGGACCACTCACGCACCGACACCTCGCCATAGATGCCCCGCTGCCCAATGTGCTTGCGAGCTTTGGCCACATTCGCCGGATCGGTGTCCAGTCCCTGCACGAGATAGCTGTCACCTGCCCGCAACGCAGCGGTGAGTTCTCCGTCACCGCAGCCCAGATGGACGATCAGTCCACCTTTGATCCCCGTTTCTTCAAGGATCTTTCGAGCAAAACCGCTTTCGAGGCGAGGGCGCGTCGTCTCAGCGGCCCGCAGCGCGGCCACGGATAGGCACAAGAATGCCGCTGGAACAATCGCTGCACACAATGTGTCACGTCGGATAGCGCGTATCATGTTCATCTCCTTTCGGCTCGTCGTTCGTGCATGATGAACTCCGATGTTCGAGGCGTCGGCGTTCTGCCTTGGCCTCATATTATCGGTACCGCACACAACGTGGCAAGGATTTCAAGACGTTCCCGTGCATTTGTCGGGGCAACAGCCTGTAGCAGAATCACCAAGAATAGCGATGTTTGTCTAAAGCAGCCTTCGCAGATTGACGAGGAGGGAAGAGACCTCTTCTCCTCTGACGCACAGTCTCATCAGATCAGCGAGTCCGCCATGCGGCCTTCCCGAGTCCTGAGAACTTGGTCGTGGCTATGTCTATTGCTGACGGCAGCAGGCTGTGCCGGTCCGCTAGCAATACGACACAGTCGCCAGAAATACAACCAAGCTATCCAAACCACTGCTAGCGAGCAACTGCTTCTGAACTTGGTACGCCTGCGATATCGGGATGTTCCCTCCTTCATGCAGTTGAGCAGCCTGTCAACGCAATTTGCGTTCGGCGAAGCCGCATCTATCGGTGGCGGCGCTACAGAAAAGAAGCTTTCGAGTTTTTTGAGCATCGGAGCCGACGTTGAAGCAGCCGAACTACGACCCGCTGGGTGGGCAGGACTTTGTGAAACGCCTGATTTCGCCGCTTGGCGAGGACACAATCGTCCTACTGGTCCGTTCCGGGTGGAATGTAGATCGAGTTCTGAAGATGGCAGTGCAGGATCTGAACGGTATGGAAAACGCGCGACGCGCGTCTGGCGCTACACCCACAAGTATATCGCAACGTGAGTATTATGAGTTTCAGCAGGTTGTCGACTTGCTGCGTAAGTTTCAGGTCGACGGCAAGTTAAGGATAGGCTACGAGTCTTCGGAGAAGTTATTGTCCGGAGCGATTTCTCCGGATGCGGTCGATTCGGACGCCATCGTTGCAGCAGCGCGCGAAGGCTGGAAGATCCAGCCAAAGCAGGAAAGAGTGTCCATCGCGGCCGATAAGATAGCCCTCAACTCGAAGGAAGCACAAGCGTACCTTGATGAAGAACTGCTTCAGAACCTCGTTGAGGACATAAGCATACGAGGGCAACAGACGCCAATCCGAGTACAGTGGCGTCCATCCAAAGCGATTCCCGATCCGGACAGCGCAAACGCGACGGAAACGGATGGAGACCAAGCCAGGCCATTTGTCACTGTCCCCGGGGAGTTCGGAGATCTTACGTTGCTCGCTTGTAAGGAACTCGGAATGAGACTGATCGACTGCATCGTCGAGTACCCCGACGACTACATTTTGGCCGGCTCGGAAGACCGGCTAGTCTTGAGTTGGGACATTAAGTCGCTGGAGGTCGATGAAATTGCAGAGCTCGAGAGCCGTTTCAAAATCAAGAACATAGAAATCGGACGTCGCGAACTAGATGTGGAGCCACGATCCTTGCTTGGAACAATGTACTATCTTTCGCACGCAATTCGCGTCCCGTTTGAACACGAAGCGGCGGGCCTGGTCATGACGACGGTGGACGAGCAAGGCGTACCATTTGATTGGGCGCAGCTCACCGGCAAACTACTCTACGTGAACTGTCAGAAGAAGAAGCCACACTGCGCGGCGATCGCTGTGCGCTACCGGGATTATTGGTTCTACATTGACGATCGCGACCACGACTCCAAAGCGACGTTCACGCTCTTGATGCAGTTGTTCGAACTGCAGGCCGGTGGTGGCGCGACCGGCACAAAGCCCGTTCTTACCTTACCAGTCGGCTAAGAACCAGCACTCGGCAATTGGGTGAAACCGGGACTTCGTATGGTAGTCACGGTGGAACTCCTGGCAACGCTCCTGCAAGACGTCCGACGAATCCACTCACAACTGAATACCGGAATCTAGCTGGTTGCACTCCGGGCTGCAGACGCAACTTCGATAACGGACAAGTAGCCCGAGAAGTGCGATCTCATCACCGTCGTGAGCCCGACTGCTTGGTTCAAACGTCTTGCTAGACGTAATTGCCTCCCTCCTAGTACGGTATGCTCTGGGGGCAGAACAAGCACAGAATCTCGGCGGAATGAACAGGACCTCATACACCTCCCCGGCGAGCGACACGTCCCCCCGTGCAGTGGATTTGATGAGCAAATCCAGTCAAGATATTCAATTGTCGTAAGTCGCCTTGTTTCAACCAGTTCCGTGAAGCCGCGCACAGAATCCTTCGTGGATCTCTCAGTTCGCGCGCCCACAAACGATAGTCACGGAGCCTTCCTTCCAATGAGAGGTTTCTGCGCCTTGTGAGGCGGAGTGGTTCGTCATGGTCGCAAGAAAGTGCTTTCGCCTTCATTCCGCACCGGTGGAAGGGAGTTGCTTGGCGACCTGGGCCAACTTGCTACAATGCCACCACTCACGGGTGCTGATATTCTTCGGCGAAAGCTCCAGACGACACTCACATCCGCTCAACGGGAAACGAGTTGTGTACGGATGGTTGAGGAGACCAGTTTCTCCAACACTCTTCCTTCCGAGAGCGGCAAGAAATATGCGTTGATGACACAGGCGAGAACGCAACAGGTTGTTTCCCTGAGCATTGCTGCCGCCATGTCTAAGCCACACCACAATGCGTAGACACGAACGGACCTTCCCTCGACACCGGAGAAAAGGGCTATTCGGTTTCAATTTCCATCTCTGTCACTACCATGAGCGGCGCATTCACCGGTACAATCCTAAAGTGGTGGTCGTTGCGGTAACGGGTGCGGCGGGGGCAACGGCGATGGTGGTGCCCGCTGTGATGGATGAGTTGAGCTATCCAGCGATGGCAACGGCCGGCGATATCTTGGTAAACGGAGGATTTGAGAAATGGAAAACGCTTTGCATGAAAGCTTCGCAGACCTTCCAGCAACCGTGCAAAAAGGACTAGAGCGATTCTGCAATCGACTGCAGGACGCCCTCGGAGATCGGCTGGAATCGATCATTGTCTACGGCGAACTAGCGAAGAAGGAGCAGTACCAGTCGCGCACGTCGACTGCAAACGTATTAGTAGTCGTGAAGGAGGTGAGCGTCGAGGTTCTTGACCAGATTGCGGCGCCTCTCAGAAAGGGTGTGCGCGATTTTCGCTTGGCAGCAATGGTTCTGAGTGAAGACGAATTGCGGAGCTCGACGGACGTGTTTCCCGTCAAATTCCTCGATATGCAAGAGCACCACCTCTTGCTGTGCGGGCGAGATGTCTTTGCCGAATTGCCCATTGCCGAGGATCACATCCGGCTACGCTGCGAGCAGGAGATCAAGAATCTGATGCTGCGACTCCGCAGCTTCTACCTCGGCCGCGCTCACCGAATGAACCTCGTCGAACGCACGTTGACCACTACTATATCCTCGTTCTTGAACAACCTGAGGGCTCTCCTGCTTCTGAAAACTGGTGAAGCACCTGTGCTGAAGACGGCGATTGCCAAAACAGCGGCGGAAGAATTTCAACTTGACGCGAAACTACTCAATGAGATCCTTGCACTCGACGGCAGGAAACCTAGACCGAAGGCTGCGGAATTAAAGCAGCTCTACAACTCGTTCATGGCAACCGTTCAGAAAGCGGCCAGCGTTGTCGACCAATTGTAGGAGGAAAGGCAATGGACTGGCTTATGGACAATGCGATCGCCAATATGTACGGCCCCAAATTTCTCCTTCTGTACGGAGTCGTTGTCGTTCTGACACTCGGAGTCTGTTGGATGATGCTGAGCATTCGCACTGAGCCATTTCCCTCACGCAGCGTCACTTCGAAAACGGACAACTACGGCGATGCCGACACTTTCGGTTGGCCCGTCAGGCTGGCCGGTGCTGCGGTTATTGTTGGCTTGGGCGGCTACAAACTGGCCGTCGCCTTGGCCAAAGGGCGACATAACGTCGGGTTCCTAATAATGATGGGCCTTGTGGCACTGTGCATTCTTTTTGCGATTCGTCCGACGGCATTTAGTGGTAAGGGGGACTGATCAATGGAAAGCGAACTGGGCTCAATTTTCCTTCGAATCGTTTGCCTCGGCAAAGGCGATGGACCACCTGTTTGGTTTATAGTTGTCTTCGTCGTTGTCGTGTTGGTGATCAGTTTTCTAACGAAGGGGGCCCGCCGTGGGGGCAGTGGTGGCTATTACGGAGGCGATGGCGGCGATGGCGGCGGATGTGGCGGCGGAGGCTGCGGTGGATGTGGTGGCGAATAGCTTCGGATAAAGGGCATTACACCGCCGAGAATCGAGAGCAAACGCAACAGTGAGGGCAACTTCCGGCTCTGAAGGTTCAGACGAATGGACGTCGAAAACAACGTTAGCTCTGTACCGGCCTATCAGCCGCGCGGATTGCTGTTCCAGTGGCATATCACGGAACGCTGCAATCTTCGATGTGGGCATTGCTACCAGGACGACTATTCGCGCGACGAGTTGGCATTTGCGGACTTGCTGGGCATTCTGAGACAGTATCGGGAACTGCTGAGCACGTGGCGAAAAAGAGCGAGAAACGGCGGCCCAAGGGGGCACATCACCGTGACTGGTGGCGAGCCATTCGTTCGCCGCGACTTTCTCGATCTGCTTGATGTGTTTAATCGTAACAGGCGAGAGTTCAGCTTTGCGATCCTCACCAACGGATCATTGATTGACGCCAGCCTGGCGAAGCGTCTGCGCGCGCTCGGGCCGGCCTTCGTCCAAGTGAGCATCGAAGGGTCGCAAGCCACGCACGACAAGATTCGCGGAGCAGGCAACTTCGACAGGACGGTCGATGCTCTGAGACTGCTGACGAGAGAACGTATCCGCACACTGATCTCGTTCACTGCCCACCGAGACAACTACCGCGAATTCTCCTGTGTCGCCCAATTGGGCCGGAAACTGGGTGTTTCGAGGGTATGGGCCGATCGCCTCATCCCTTGTGGAAGCGGCTCGGACCTCCGTGAATGCGTACTGACGCCGCAGGAGACTCGCGAGTTCTTTCAAATCATGGCCGCTGAGCGCAAGAAAGCGGCCCGTCGTTTGTTTCGACGGACGGAAATCACCATGCACCGGGCCCTGCAGTTTCTGGTTGCAGGCACAACGCCCTATCATTGCACGGCAGGCGATTCGCTGATCACCGTCCAGCCGAACGGGGACCTCTTTCCGTGCCGCCGCATGCCGATCCGTGTGGGCAACTTGTTGGAAACGCCGCTTAACCGGTTGTACTACGAGAGTGATGTCTTTCGTACGCTGCGGAATCGGGACAGAATTAGCGAGGGATGTCAGGGATGCCGTCACAGTAGCCAATGCCGCGGGGGATTGAAGTGTCAGTCCTACGCGGTCACCGGCGATCCGTTCACGGCTGATCCCGGTTGCTGGTTCGCGCAAATGGATACGGTACAACGATCAGCGATTCACGGCGAGACGTAGGTGGAGGCAACGTAGTGGCTCGAACGACAACCAAGACCATCGGCAAGTGGGTGAGCTGGACGGCCCTGTTCCTATTTGTCATCTCTCTGGCGGTGTGGTTCGTACGCCGGGACACCCTGCCGAGGACCATCCGCATCGCAACGGCAGAGGAAGGCGGTCTGTATCACAAATTGGGGTTGGCCATACGGCCGTCGCTGATGGAACGCACGGAGCGCAAAGTCGCGATCGAGACAACCGAAGGTTCGGTCGAGAATCTGAGGAAGCTCCGCGCCGGGGAAGTGGACCTGGCGGTAATCCAAGGTGGTTCCGTCCCAATAAGCGACGTGTCGGTGGTAACTCCGCTCTTCCCCGAATTGGTTCTGATCATTGTCCGCAAAGGAAGCGGTATCGAGAAGATCGCGGACCTTGCCAAACGAAACGTATCGCTGGGACGCGAAGGATCCGGGAATCGAGTCAGCGCTCTGCGCGTTGTAAGGCACTTCGAGATCGACGAAGCAGAGTTGGGGCACAACGATTGGTATTTCGGCCGACTGTTGGACGAGCCCACGTTGGATGCCGCCATTGTCACTGCGGGAATTGGACACGCAGGTCTGACAAAGGTGCTCGGCACGAACCAGTTTGATCTGCTACCGATCGCCGACGCCGAAGCCGTCGACATGCTGCATCCCTACCTACGTTCGATCGAAGTGCCAAGAGGCCTTTATGCGGAACACCCGCCCGTCCCTGCAGATAAGATGCCAACGATTGCTACCACGGCGTACCTGGTAGCTCGGAACGATGCCCCGAACAGTCTGGTCGCCGCCGCGCTGGCTTCCGTGCACGAGGAAAGCCTCAGGCTGGAGATCCCCACCTTGATCCCACGGCTGGAAGCGTCAAGTCGCGTGCCGACGCGTCTGCACCCCATCGCCCAGCGATACTTCAATCCCACGGACAACATCGGCTACATAACGAGCGTGATGGAGTCGATTGTCGCCACGAAGGAGTTGCTGGTTGCCATCGGTGCGGGGCTGTATCTGCTTTGGTTGCGTTGGAGGCGATTGAAGAAAAAGGAATCCCAGGAAACCATCAGCCGCCAGAAAGAACATCTGGACACGTTGCTTGAAGAAACGCTTCGCATCGAGGAGATGCAGATGCGTACCAGCGACGTGGAGGACCTACGTGCGCTCCAGGACAAGGTCACCCGTATCAAACTCAAGGCACTTCACGAATTCACGGAAGAAGAGCTTCGTGGCGATCAGGCTTTTTCAATTTTTCTTACGCAATGTGCGAACCTGATTAACAAGATTCAGTTGAAGATCCTCATTCATGGTTCGGGCCCACGCGCCAGGTGAAGTTCGAGAATTCCAGCTACCGGAGGAGCAAATATGTATTTTCACGGCACACTTTCGATCGATCCTTCAGACATAACTGACATCCAATTTGGCAAGCCGACAAAAGCATTTGGAAAGATGCTCTATTATCTGACAGCCGGACTTGCGTCCGAAAGGGAGGAGCGAGAGACCTTCACCGCGGTCAGCATTCTGCAGCGACTAAACCAGGCGTTTCATTCGTTGGGCATTGGCAACATCGTTCGTCTGGCGAAGGACGACGCCGACTTGTACTTGGACACAGAAGGTCGAGAGGATGATCTCAAGGAAGCGATGGCTACGCTAAGCGAGCGACATCTTGGGGCCGACCAGGGCGTTTTCGACTCGCTACGACTGGTCCTGGAGCACGAGGATGAAGTGCTCAAGTATCTGATCGATGTGTACATCCTTCGGGTGCATGAGATTGGGGAGCACCCTATCCGCGTCACGGTCAACGGACTCATGAAGGAGTTACGCAGCGTCTACTACAGTGATGATATTGACAAGACTCAGCCGGATGTCCGAGATCGGCTCGGCGCTCATTTTGCATCACAGAAGAAGTATGATAAGTACGTGTCGGCGCGGCAAAGCCATTTCGACTGCTTCCTAGATCGAATTGAAGAAGCCCTGCGAACGCGAATCAGCGTCGACACTATCCAGAGAACTTCGGAAAGTCGGGTCATCCGGCCTTCAAAGCCCGTACAAGAGGGTGACCAATGGGCGAAAACGTATGATAGTGATCCAGTCTACGCTGACTACTACGGCGTTGATGACTATTTTTTCTACACGTGGATCTGGTCAGATATGACCCATCAACGCGACATTTATTGCCACAACTGTTCTGTGGTTGATGAACAGGGGCAAACGGTTTTCGACGTCGGTGATCACGGGTTCCACGCAGGCGGGAGCAACACAATGAATCCTCGCGCGGAGTTTGAATTACCGAGCGCGGAGGATCTTCAAGTCCACGGAGACAATGCGTACGAACACGACATAGCCGCAACCGCGGCAGCTGCCGAAGGGACCACGGAAAGTCAAGCCGTCTCGCAGTCGGCTTCATCCGGCGGCGAAACACGCAACGCTGGCGACGCATCAGAGGGGGGCTGGTTCAGCAGCCTGTTCGGAGGTTCCGACGAAGGCGGCGGGGGCTGGTTCAGCGGTGTGCTCGGCGATTCCAGCGATGGTGGTGGTTGTGGTGGAGGCTGTGGCGGATGCGGTGGAGGCGAGTAGCTTTGACCGTGTTCTGTCGTCTTGTGTTCTTGCCCCGTGTAGTTCGATTCCGCGATGATTTGCCAGGAGGAAGAGAATGCGAGTGCTCTTGCCTACTTGCGTATTGACCCTTCTTATTCCAATTCTCGCCGAAGCTCGCTCATTAGCGGCAGAGGACGAAAGCAGTGAGTCAAAACTGTTGGTGGGTGTTAAACCTGCAGCCCCCTTCGTCATGGTCGATGAAGCATCGGGAGATATCACTGGCTTCTCGATCGATCTAATCAA
Source organism: uncultured Pirellulaceae bacterium (assembly GCA_964617665.1). Lineage (GTDB taxonomy): Bacteria > Planctomycetota > Planctomycetia > Pirellulales > Pirellulaceae > JADHUC01. Next base: position 7,095 of record CAZUAH010000098.1, on the reverse strand, counting down.
AGCTATCGCGGCTCAGATGGAGCCGCCGCGGTCGGTGGAGTTTCGAGCCCATCGGGACATTCCAGAGCACCTGGAGGCCGTACGCAACGGCGACGTCGATCTCGGTATCGCCGCCACTTCGTTCACGGCCGAACGTGAGCGAATGCTGGATTTTTCCACGCCTTTCTATCGGGGAGGCCTTGGTGTCGCGGTGCGCCCGGACGGAAGCGCCGGTTATAGCGACATCCTAACGTCGTCAAGGCTTCTGTACGCGCTCTTGTGGATGGCACTCTTCTTGGGCGTTTGCGCTCACGTAATCTGGCTCACCGAAAGAGGAAGGGGCGATACGTTCGACGACCGCTGGCTTCTGGGGGTCGGTCAGGGAATCTGGTGGACGATTGTAACGATGACGACGGTGGGTTACGGAGATTTCGTGCCGCGGAAGCCGCTGAGCCGCTTCCTTGGCGTGCTGATCATCATCGTAGGCATAGTACTGTTCGGCATTGCAGTGGGCACCTTCTCGTCCGCGCTCACCGTCGAGAGACTCCGTTCTGACATCCTGGGACCCGACGACCTAGAACGCAAGGACTTGGTGAAACCCGTCGCGGTCGTGCGCGACACAATGGCTGAGGAAGCGGTGCGCAAGCGAGGTGTCAGGATCATGCAAACGGAGAGCCTGAGGTCCGCGTTGAAGGCGGTGGAAGATGGCAAGGCGGTCGCGGCTGTTCACGATGCCGCGCTGCTTCGTTATCAGATTCCACTAGATGCGCCAGGATTGGTCCTGGTGGGTCGAACATTCGTAGCGCACGACTACGGCATTACATTTCCGCTGGAGAACGACCTTCGAAAGGAAGTCAACGTGGCTTTGTTGGAACTCATGGAGGGCGACCCTTCTCTCTACCAGCAGCTCCTCGAGCGATGGTTTGGGACGCGGTCAGACTGAGTGCTTTCCAGAGTACAGTGATTCTACGATGCGCAACCTGCGGTCCACGGAAGTACCAAGAGGTCTTTATGCGGAACACCCACCTGTCCCCGCAGAGAAGATGCCGACGATTGCTACCACAGCGTACCTGGTAGCTCGGAACGATGCCCCGAACAGCTTGGTCGCCGCCGCGCTGATTTCTGTACACGAGGAAAGCCTCAGGCTGGAAATCCCCACCTTGATCCCGAGGCAGGAAGCGTCAAGTCGCGTGCCGACGCGTCTTCACCCGGTTGCCCAGCGATACTTCAACCCCACGGACAACATCGCCTACATAACGAGTGTGATGGAGTCGATTGTCGCCACGAAGGAGTTGCTGGTTGCCATCGGTGCGGGGCTGTATTTGCTTTGGTTGCGTTGGAGGCGATTGAAGAAAAAAGAATCCCTGGAAACCATCAGCCGCCAAAAGGAACATCTGGATACGTTACTTGAAGAAACGCTTCGCATCGAGGAAATGCAGATGCGTACCAGCGACGTGGAGGAACTGCGTGCGCTTCAGGACAAGGTCACGCGCATCAAGCTCAAGGCACTCCACGAATTCACGGAAGAAGAACTTCGTGGCGATCAGTCTTTCTCGATCTTCTTAACTCAATGCGCCAATCTGATCAGCAAGCTGCAGTTGAAGATTATCTCGCTGGAGACCCGTTCTCGCGGGCAGAACGAGTGAATGGACACCGTAGCTGCAAAGGAATCGGTACGATGGCCCTCCGAGGCCGTCTCTGTCAGGGTGAATGCGAGGCTATGTCAAATCGTCAGAACCTCACGAAAAGTGAACTGTGTGGACACGCCAACACCGCGTGACTACGCAACGATCGACGGCCTCGGAGGGCCATCGTACCAATGATGTCTGCAACGTTGGCGTACACTCAGCACGGTTGGGATTGGGGCTTCCCTGCAGCGCAGCCATGAGGAATCCCCGCCTCAGGCACCGGACGGAATTGCTTTCTCCACAACAGCCCTACGTCGACTTGTCCGCCCCATGATAATCTCCCGTAGTCTTAGGCACCCGCCCCCGATACAACGAACGAGGCCCAGTGACGCGTTGGGGCATGTGAAGCGTCAGACGACGCACGGCCATCATCGGGCAACGAGGTGGGTTTGCGAATGGCGAATCCTCGTTCTCTGGCGATTCGACGGCCCAGCTCTGCGTCGCGGTACACGGCCAGCTGGGCTTCGCGCAGCGCCGTCATCGGCGATTTTCCTTCACGCCACAATTTGTCATAGAAAAGGGACATGAGGGCCGCCGTGGCGTGATCGTCGACCTTCCATAGACTCGCGACCACGTTTCGCGCACCGGCGATGTGGAAAGCTCGCTGCAGACCGAACACGCCTTCCCCGCCCGCCACTTCGCCCAGGCCCGTTTGGCATGCCGACAAAACGGCCAACTCCAACTGCTCCAGCGGCAGGCCGGCAATGGCCTCGGCCGTCAGAATACCACCATCGGTACGCGGCAGACCGTACTCGTCACGTTCGGCAGGCAAGCTGGCGCCGGCCATGACTAGTCCGGACAGCAGTAGCGGATTGCGGCCTGCAATGCTGCTCCGCTCGCCCGTGCCTCGATCCTCGTTCTCCTGGAAAAGGGCGGGGTCCACTTGCAGTACGGATCGGAATTTGGCGTCCGCAAAGAAACCGTGGGTTGCGAAATGTGCCCAGCGGGCTTGAGGCAATTCGGCCAACACTCTGTGGGTGCTGGCCGCGGCACCAACCAGCTTCTGCACAGGGCGGTTCTTGGCAGCCGCGGACAGTGCTGCCAGTTCGTCGCGTGTGCCCGGGAGCGCGGACCACTGGAGAGACGTTTCGCCCTCGATGGTCGAGGACGACTGAGCTTGGCTCGTTTCCGGGTTCGACGATGAACCGCCGGGTGGCCGATTGTACGTGACATCACCGACAGCCAAAACCGTTCCACCGTCAGTCGCGGCCGATGGTGCATCGCCGCTCAGTTGGGCCAGTAGAAACTGACCATGTGGCACCACGGCCACTCGATAGTCTTCCAACAGGATACGGCGGTCGTCGATCGGCAGCGCCGCCCAGGGCAAGGCAGTGAGCCTGCCGTCCGGGCAGATGTAGATGGTATTCGCTTCGGGCGGCAATCGTTCCGCCAGTGGATCCCAGACCAGACGACGTAGCGTCTCGGCGTCCGACTCGGAGCGGCCGCGAATGATACTCTCGCGCCATCCCGCAAGGGCCTCGTCAATCGGATACGCGTCGCCCAAGGCCACGTGTGTAACGCCGGTACTGCGTGCCATCACAAATGCAGCGTAGCTGATCGTGCGGCGCGTCCTGGCATTTGGAGGAGCGGAGGGGTCGTGCCTGATATCGCGATACCGGATGAAATCAACGAAGGCCGCACCCGGCGGGAGACAATGAAGCAAGTCCGTGTGCGGGCGGCGCAATCGTTCGATACGCTGCTCGATCTCGGGAATCTCGTTTGACAGCTGCCGCTCCAGTTGCTCCTTCCGGTCCGTCAGGCGGCTGATACGATCGCGACGGTCGGATGGCGAATCTGAGGCCGCCGAGGGCAAGGCCACGCTCACGAGTTCCTTCCGCGTACTCAGATACTGGGCATAGAGGTTGCGAACCTGTTGCGACCTCATTCGCTGTAGGACTCGTTGACGTTCCGCGGTTACCCGTTGGATCAATCCTCGCCGCGCCCAAAGGATCTCGTACACTTCCTCCGCCGACAGGTCCGTACGTTTCCACGCGGAAAGCAATACATGGGGTGTATTCAAGTTCTTGGCTGCAAAGTTCAACGACTCGGCTTCGGAATAGGTGGCGAAAAACTCAAGGGCCGCGTTTTGCCGAATCCGTTCAGCCTGCAATCCGAATTCCACCGCACGCGCCTCTGCTCCTTGCGCGTGAGACAACGAAGCCAGGCTCTGGAGACTGCTCGCGTACAAGGGATGGTCGTCGCCATACGTACTCTTGCGTAGCTCGGCTGCCTCGGCGTACAGCGGTTGGGCTTTAGAGTAATCACCTGTAAGCTGATAAAACCCCGCAAGGCTCATGAGGCTCCAGGCGTACTTAGGGTGGTTTTCGCCGTACTTCTCTCGAAAGATCTCGCTGGCCGTGCGCAACAGTGGTTCGGCTTTCTCGTACTGGCCGGCAGACCGATACAACATGGCTAGATTGTTCAGTGTCAAGGCGCAACTCGGATGGTCGACGTCCAAAGCATCTTGCCTGATTTTCAGCGCCTTCAGGTACAGCGTCTCGGCCTCGGCTATCCGACCCGTATTCCTATACAACACGGCGAGGTCATTCAGACTCACTGCATAATCCGGGTGCGTCTCGCCCAGCGTCTTCTTTCGAATCGCCACGGCCTCGGCGTAGTACGGCTCGGCCTTCACGTGCTCCCCCATCGACTCGTACAATCCACCGAGGCTGCTCAAGAATGACGCGAAGTCGGGGTGCTCTTGGCGCAACGCCTTTCGAGATACGGCAATTGCCTTGCGAAGCATCGTCTCGGCGTTGGCATGTTGGCCCATATCAAGGTACAGGCGTGCCAAGTTGTGGATGCAAATGGCGTAGTTCGGATGATCTTCGCCCGCGGTGTGCCGACACAGATCAGCGCTTTCCAGATACAACGGCTCGGCGTCAGCATATCTGCCGGCGGACTTGTAGAAGCGAGCCAAATTGTTCACGCTTCGCGCGTAAGCGGTGTGTTCCCGGCCCAGGGACCGGCGGCAAATATCGTGGGCTTGTGCGTACAGCGATCCGGCTTTACCGAGTTCACCCATGTCGTTGTACGCGCCGGCGAGATTGCCTAGGTACGTTGCGTAATTTGCATTGTCCTGCCCTCGTAACTGCCGAAGGATCTCGCATGCCTTTTCCAGGAGCGTTGCGGCTTTGGCAAATTGCCCCGTTGCGCGGTAGAGAGAGCCCAAGTCGTTGAGCGTCGTGGCGTAGTTCTCGTGTTTTTCACCGAATATCTTTTTGGCAATCTGCAGGATCCGCAGGTAGACCTTCTCTGCCTTGTCATAGTCCCCGTTGGCTTGATACGCCTGAGCCAGCAGGAACAGGCTGTGGGCGCTTTCGGAATTCTCCTGCCCGAGTATGCCGCATCGGATTCGCGCGGCTTGCTGGGCGTAAGAGACCGCTTCCCGGCGTTTGCCAGCCCTCATTAGTCGGACGGCGCGTGCGCTGATTTGCCTCGCCAGTTTCAACTGCTTCGCCTTTTCCTCGTCGCTCATTGACGGGGGCACACGTCCGTCCGGCGTTTGGGATGCTTCCTGTTCGTCGCGCCGTTCCGTGCTTTCATCAACTTGTCCCGTTTCGCTTGTAGTATCAGACTGAGCGAAAACCGAATCAACGTTGCCTCCGACGGCGATAGCAAGAAAAAGTAAGACTGCAAAGTCAAGACGCAGGATGGACGTTCTGGCAAGTCCACTGGTCATCACCATTACTCCCCGCTGGTAAAGCTGACTGCGCGGTTCAACGAGAAATGCGGGCCCAGTCTTTCCTGAAGGAGCCGTTGAGTCCTCAATAACGAATCGTCAATTCGGCTCGTTTGAGAAAGATCGAAACCTCGATGCTTGTCTTCGTTTTCGCTCTCCAAGTGCCCCGCGTTGAACCAAACGGCTCGGCTAATGTCGCGCAATTGTTGCGCGGGTAGCGCGCCCAGTAGCTGGGGCAAGTCGACATCGTCTGCCAGCGGTTCGTCCCGAGCAAGGAACACGAAGGTCTCCGTTCCAAAAGGAGGTTCGACCGCCCAACCTTCGTCCTTGACGGCCGGAAGGCTCAGACGATCCGTCCGTTCCTCTTCTGCGGGCTTCGAATTCCAGTCGCCGGGCGTCCACGGATAAACTGGCAGCACCTCTCCTCGAGCGTTAATCCAGAGCAAATAGGGATATCCCGGCCGGTTTAATTTGGCTTCTATGCGGATCTGATCGCCCGGCTCCAATGGTAGTGCACCGGGATCGCGGATACTCATCCGTCGACGTGACGGATCGTCTTGGCTCCAGACAACGACCTCGATTGTTCCGGATATCGGCTCGTCCACCATGGGCACCGTTTGCCCTCCCTCCTTGCGCCCAACATGCCAGACGGCCAGCGCGATCGCCAGTATGGCGACAATCAAAGCCGTAATGCCAAGCAGCCGAGCGGTCTTGCCTCGCCGTCGTTGCCAGTGCCGAAGGTCCCGCTTCACATCAGCCGCCGTCGAGTAGCGCTGCATCACGTCCACGGCAAGGCATCTCGAACAGATTCGCTCCAACGTTGCGGGGACCGAATCGTCGATTTGGCGCGGCGGCTTAACAGTCCCGCTAAGAATCTTCGTTTCGAGTTCGCTTCGCCGATCTGCGCGAAACGGCCGGCGGCCGGTGAGCATTTCGTATAGAATCACCCCTAGCGCCCAAACATCGGTCCGACCGTCGACGTGCTCCGACTCGCCTCGAACCTGCTCCGGAGACATGTATGGCAGCGTCCCGGCGTACTCGCCTGCATGGGAAGCTTGGGTGTCTTCGTGAAGTGTCAAGCCGAAATCGACGACGTATGGATGCTTCGTCCCATCCAAAAGAATGTTTGATGGTTTCAGGTCTCGATGGACGAAGCCGCGCGTGTGGGCATGATGGACCGCACTGGCAATCTCGGCCATCAGCTGGGCGGCCTCTGGGTGCGACAGCCGCTCGGAACGCAGTAGATCCTCCAGCGGTTGGCCGTCGATGTACTCCATCACGACGAACGGGATGCCCTCCTCGGTTCGTCCCACATCGTGGACCGTAACGATCGAAGAGTGTTTCAGTTCTACAGCAGTACGCGCCTCTTCGTAGATACGGTCTAGTTCCGCCTTGTCGGACGAGTCCCTTTGCCGAGGCACCTTAATTGCGACGGGACGCCCCAGCTGTTCGTCCAGTGCGAGGTAGACGGTCCCAAAGCCCCCTTCGCCCAGTATTTTCTCAACAACGTAGCGACCGATTCTATGACCGATTGCGTTCGAGTTAGGTTCGCGTACACCGTCAGCACCATAGGCGTAGGTATCGGCCAGAGCGGGGTCGATTGACGGCGTATTGTCGGGAGGGGAGATGTTCGCAGGTCGAGATTCTGCTTTCCCCTGTTTAGGCTCTTGATTCATGCTTCGATAACAAATCTGCCTCGGCACCAAAATGCTGTTGGATTCTCGATGACGAGCCGGATATTCGGCG
>CAZUAH010000097.1:0-32756 GCA_964617665.1 uncultured Pirellulaceae bacterium | reverse complement strand
GAGCCGAAACCGCGGGAAAACACGGCTCAGCAGGAGCTTCGCCCTCCCAAGAATGGACTTTGAAGTGCTTTCCAGCGAGATCAGTGACTTCATCGTGTTCTACCAGTCCTTGTCAACGACGACTCCGCCTTGGATAAAACGCCCCAGCTCTTTCTGTCTTTCGCGATGCTCGCGTTCCCGCTCTCGCACCTTCCTGAGCACAGCCTCCGCCTGTTGTCGCGAAAGGTCCTTGGGCTTCGGTTGTTGCTTCTGATCGTTACCAGACGGCTGCTGCTTTGGCTGCTTCTTCTGTTCGTCCTGTTTCTGCTGATCGTCTTGGTCCTGGTTCTGTTGTGGCTCTTTCGGAAGCGACTCGGCGATCTCTTTCAACAGCTTCAGAGCATCTTCCTGTTTCGGCAAGGCGGCGTCAGCGTCCTCGTTCTCCAACGATTTCGCCGCTTCGTCGCAGAGGACCTTAATCTTCGGTCCGAGTTCTACTGCCTTTTGAAGCGATTTCTTGAGGGCTTCTTTGTCTCGCTCGGCCTGTTGTGGATCGGTCCCTGGCATCACTTTCACCGCTCCAGCAGGACCCGCTGCAGACGGAACCGCTTCGATCTGCTTTAACTCGGCTTGGGCCTTCATCGGCAAGACCTCGCTCCAGCCTTCGACTCGACGTTGAGTTTGCGCTAGATCAGGGTAGTCAACGGTAGGAGCATCCTCTTCGTCGTCGACCTCTTCCGGTCGTTCGACGATACCTTGTGACCGATTGACGAGCCCGTCCTCCGCGGCCGTAGCCTTCTGCAGGACGTGCTGGAACGGCGCGATCACGGTGTAGATTTCGTTCAGTGCGTCCAGGGCTTTGGCTTGATTATCGACTGCGTCAGGCAATTCTCGGTCGTCCAGTCGCCGCGATGCACGTTGCATGGCCGTGCGAGCCCGGTCAGCCATCTCGTTTAACGCATCCAACGCACTCTTCATTTGATCCGCATTGGGCGGTTTGGCATTCGCCTGCCCGGCCGGAGCCGCGGGAGGCTGGAGCGTCTGCTGGATCTTGTCCTTCAACGGCTTGATTTCGTCGGCCAGCCGCAGTTGCTCGGTTTTGACTTGCTTCGTCGCTTGCCGGCGACGTGGCGAATCGTTTTCGGTTTCCAACTGCTTGACCGCCCCGCGCAGTGCTGTCTGTTGGGCCTCGATCATCTGCAGAAACGCGAGCAAGTCCATTTCGTCGCGTTGTTTCTCGCGGTCGCGATTCGCCCAAGTGTCCTGCATGTGTTTGATCCACAATCGCAGCAATTCCAGGTTTCGTCTCGCGCCCGAGTGATTCGGCTCGATCTCCAGGCAGTCGCGATAGTGCGCGATCGCCGATGCCAGCAACGGAAGCCCCTCGGTGCGAACCTCCGGCGTCGCCTCCTCAGGGTTGTCGCCAAAGATGGCTTTCGCCTTCGTAGCGACGGCACACCCCAAGTTGTAGTGGCTGCCCGCGGCCAACTGTGGGTCCCGAGACAAGGCCGCCTGACGAAACAACTCGATCGCCTTGTCCGTGTCTCCGCGGGCGGCGAAGACGCAAGCACGATCGTAGGCAATCCGGTCATCTTCGGGCAGCGCGATGTCAGCCTCGGCAAAGGCTCGGTCGGCAGCCTCAAAATTCCCAGCACGGTAGTGCTGAATCCCGTCGTTTACGTGGCGGTAGGCTTTCTTGTTCGAAGCATGAACATCGGCCTGACTCGCGACAAAAACAGCCGCCAGCCACGCAGTAAGAAAGGCCCATCTGAGTTCAGTTCCGCTCATTTGCAGATCAGCGTCTGGTCGACAGTCTATGGCGAGGGTTACCTATTCCGGAAACCGGAATTATAGCTTCATTCGTCAGTTTTTGTACCGGTGTCGAACCTTGACGTGGCCGCTGGAAAGCTCACAATGACGCGATCCGCTACGGTCTTGGCTGTGTTTTCTTGTGGACGGACCACATCACACGAAAGGATGGGGCAGTGGCCAGTTTTGCCGTGATTCTCGCTGCAGCCGGCAAAAGCAGCCGGTTCAAAGATCCTCACTACAAGAAGCCGTTTGCCGTACTGGCAAATCGTGCCGTTTGGCTGCACTCGGCCGAGAAGTTCATCAATCGGGATGATGTGAAGCAACTAATCCTGGTCATCTCGCCGGACGATCGGGAAGCGTTCACCATGAAGTTCGCGGCCAATGCGGCTGTGCTGGGTATCGACGTGATCGACGGCGGAGCGGGGCGTGCCGACTCGGTCGCCAACGCGTTGGCTCGGGTCAAGCCAGACATCGATTTCGTGGCGGTACACGATGCGGCTCGCCCATGCATCGCAAACGAGTGGATCGACAGAGTCTTCGAGGCAGCAGAAGAGTCCGATGCCGCGATTCTGGCCATTCCCGTGCGTGGGACTCTCAAGAAAGGCGCGAAGGACGGTACGATCGAGGAGACCGTGCAACGCGAGAACCTCTGGGAGGCGCAGACGCCGCAGGTTTTCCGCAGGCAATTGCTGCTGGACGCCTACGCCAACCGTGGTGAACTTGCCGCAACCGACGATGCACAACTGGTCGAGCAACTAGGCCAAAACGTGCGGATTGTACGGGGTTCGCCCATCAACCTGAAGATTACCACCAAGGAAGATCTCCACCTGGCGGTGCATGCGTTGAAGGCTCTACCCAAGCCGAAGATCTTAGGGCCGGCGCATCCATTCGCCGACGACGATCTCTGGCGATAACGGTAAATCAACGGGCTTGCCCGTCAGCCGGACTTGGGATAACGACGCGTGATAGCCAGCACTTCCTCCAAGACGTGACGGTTACAGCCGATCGCTTCGCCACTGTGCGTCGTCGCGTGCCCCTCCCAGTTGACAAATGCGCCGCCGGCCTCTTCTACCACGGGCTGCAATGCGGCTGTATCCCAGTCATTCACGATTGGATCAACCATCACTTCGGCTCGCCCGGTGGCAACTAGCAGATAGCCATAGGCGTCGCCCCAAGTGCGTGTGATATAGGCTGTCCGCTCCAGTTCATAATACGCTTCCAAAGCACCACGTTCTGCAAAGGTGTCGACTTGCGATGTCACGAACAGACCGTCGGCGAGTGTCTCTCGCTCGGACACGCGAGTCGGTCGCGGCTGGGCGTCACCTCTGATGTACCAAGCTCCGTGACCGGTGGCCGCATATGCGCACTCGCCCAACGCTGGTATATCGATCACGCCGATCACACTACGTCCTTCGTGCTCGACGCCCACCAGCGTGCCGTACAGCGGGACTCCGCTGATGAATGACTTTGTTCCGTCGATGGGATCCACGATCCAACGGAACTCCGAGTCGCCAGCTTGCTCGCCAGACTCCTCGCCCAGAACGGCATCGTTTGGAAACGCGTCGGCGATTCGACTCTTGAGCAACTGCTCCGCGCGTCGATCCGCTTCGGTCACGGGCGAGTTATCGGATTTTCGTTCAACCTGCAAGTCGGGCAGTTGGAAGAAATCCAACGTCAAGCGGCCCGCTTCACGAGCGGCTGATAGAGCAAGTTCCAACCGGGGAATGATCTCTGCGTCTTTGTTCATCATGATATGGAGTACGAAGTTGGCCTCTCCGTTCTTAGCCGGCTTTGCGCGTTTCCGTGTCGTCGAGCGGCTTCCTGAGGAGAACGTTTCCAACGTGGCTCTTGAGTCGCAGGCACGTTAGAGGCGTGCCACACTTTGAGAAAGCCAAGCATCACAGTCCGGGCACTTCGTCAGTCGCTTCCTTGACGATTGGCGGGGGCGGCAACAATTGCGACAACTTGATGGCCTCCAACTGCCGACGGGCCGTCTGTGTGACTTCCTTGAGGGCAGACTGCAGACTGTTTTGGGCTACTTCGCTCTCTTCTGTGTCCACCGCCTCCTGCTGATTCTCCATCGGCCCGTCAATTGCTTCGATGACCTCGAGCAGTGATACCTTGTCCGCCGGCCTTGTCAACGAGTAGCCGCCGTCAACACCGCGCGTCGATTTTAGAATGCCATGCGTCACGAGCATTCGCAGAATCTGCAGCAGGAACCGCTCCGGCATGTCACCTTCAGATGCGAGTTTGCTGCAGGGCACTGGTATCGATGAATCACTCTTGGCCAACTGAAGTGTGGCTCGCACGGCATAGGAGACAGTTCGCGAAAGCTTCATGGTAGCCGCCTGAATTCACTGCGATCGCCGCATCGCCTCTTCGGTGATTCGCGCGAATCACACGTCGTCTGTCCCGATGTGAGTGCAGCAATCTGAGCCCGCGTACGTGAATACTGCATGCAAGATATAGCAAACTCTGACAGAAAGTCAACCAAACGGGGCGTCATGCGTCGGTCTTGCCCGAGGATTCAGGTTTCTCGAGGGGCTCCTTTCGAATGAAGCCGTGCCAAGCCAGCATGATCGCACCACAAACGAGCAGGCTGTCGGCGATGTTGAAGTTGGGCCAAGTGTAGCCCTTATAACAGAACAAAACCCAATCGCGAACCGCGCGTTCGTAGCCTTCCAGTACATCTCCGTCGTGCCATAGCCCAAGGCGGTCGTACAGGTTACCGCATATGCCCCCCGTGACGCATCCCAATGCGATGGTCAGCAGACGATCCTGGGCAGCCTTGAACCAGAAGAGCCAGACCAAAATGCCTGCAGCGGCAAAAACTGAAAGGAGGGCGAAAAAGAGGCCAAAACCTTCTCCCATGCCGAACAACGCTCCACGGTTCAGCGTCGTTTCAATGCCGATGTAGCCCTCCCACAGCCACCAGATGTTTCTTGGCTGGCCCAGCTCCGGGATGCCTCGCCATTCGAAGATCCAATGCTTGGTGAGTAGATCGAGGGCGCATCCCACCACGGCGAGAGAGAAGAAGATTACGTAGCGATTCTTGGGAACGACCAGGGAATCCAGACGCTCAGTGGCTTTCAAGCTTGCTTGCGCACTTGACACAATGGGGCGTGTACGGAATGGCGTTCAATCGGGTCTTTGGAATGCGTCCGCTACATTCGACGCAGCTACCATAAACGCCGTCTTCAATCCTTTCAAGAGCACCTTCGACCAGTTCAAGCGTGCCCTCATCGTTTTGCATCAAGTTCAGCGTGAATTCTTGTTCGTAGTTATCCGTTCCCACGTCCGCCATGTGTATCGGCATCAACGACAGGTCGCCACTAGCTTCGGCCCGAGTCTTATTCAAGGCGGCATCCGCCATAGCGTGCACATCTCCACGCAAACGGGCTCGCAGGGCCAAAAGGCGTTCCTTGTATACCTTCATTTCGGGCTTTTTCATGCTGCGTTCTCCAATCCTCGATTCGTCGCCGGATCGCTCAAGATCCGGATCGCACGCGCCAGCGGCCGGCACGTGTCAGAGCCTTTCAATAGTAGTTGGCTCATAGGCAGATGTCAAAAGGGGGCAGTGTGCGGGGACCCACCGCGCACTGCGCGTAGAGGGTTGGTGCGATTGGACTTCCGTCATTTCGCGCCGATACGTTTTGCCGCCCAGATTGCCAGTTTTTCTCGAAAAATCTTGGCGTTATGGCGAATGTCTACGGGCAGGGATGAATGGATAAGAATGTCTCGAATCTGATCGGTCAATGGGTCAGACTGGGCCAGTTCCAATAACTCGTGCTGCAGCCGTTCCGTTTCCTGCCGCGATTTCGGTTGGTGCTCCGGCCACGGTTCCGCGACGAGCACGGGACGCTGGTTGCCCGCCGCTCCAAGGCCCACCAATGCAGACCGGTAGATGCGTTCATGCTGATTGAAGATCGCTTCGCAGGGGATCGTGTACATTGGCCCATCCGCAGTTAGCAGGCGATGGGATTTGCGTCCACAAAACCAGAATCGATCCTGATCGTCCAAGTAGCCTACGTCGCCAAGGCGATGCCAGACGTCGTCGCCATCTCGTATCTTGTGCAGTGGGTTTGCATCTGTGCGTGTGACGTACTCTGTGGTCACAACGGCACCTTTCACCATCAATTCGCCGATCTCCCCGCGAGGCAGTTCTTCGATCTGGCCCATGTTCGCGATCGGTCCATCGTCAATGCGAATCACCTTCCATTCGATCCCTGGGAAGCGACGCCCAACGCACGTTCCGGCACCCTTCTTGGTGCGTGCAGCCGTCTCACTCAATACCTCAGTCGCCGATGTCGAAGCGACTGGCAACGATTCCGTTGAGCCGTATGGAGTGTGGATATCACCCTCGGGATGAATCGCGTTCTTCATGCGTTCCAGAACGTGAGGTGGAACCGGCGCGCCGGCTGACAATACGCGTCGCAGCGTGGGCAGCTTGACATCGTGTCGTTCGCAGTAACGGCCGACCGTATTCCACAGGGCAGGTGAACCGAATGCTTGCGTGACCTTCCAGTCATGCGCGGCTTCGATGATGTTTCGAGGATCGACGTCAGCCGGCCGGGTGGGATCCATGTCCGGGATGATCGTGGACACCTTCATCGCACAATTGAACAAGGCGAAAAGCGGGAACCCCGGCAGGTCGATTTCACCTGGCTGGATGCCGTATTGATCGCGGATCTCGTCTACTTGCTGGTTGAAATTGCCGTGGCGGTACAGAACTCCTTTCGGCGGCCCCGTACTCCCGGTGGTGAAAATGATTGCAGCCGGATCATCCGCCTTGGTCGCTGCCGGTTGGAAGTCTGCACTTAGTTGCCTCTGTCGCAACTGGTCAATGGTCGCCCCACCCCAGAACCACCGCCGTCCAACGGTGACATTCAGGCGAGCCTTTGGGAACCGCCTTCGCATTAGCGAACGCGCGGCGTGGGCCAGCGGGATGGCCACGAATCCGTCCGGTTCGACGTCTTCGAGGCAACGGACCAAGTTCTTTCTTCCCATTCCGGGATCTATCAGCACCGTTATCACGCCCGCCTTGAACATGGCGAATACGAGGGAGATGAAGTCGATGCTGGGGCGGACCATCAATACCAATCGTATTTCCGGCCCACCGCCGAGATTCCTCAACCCGTCGGCCAACAAGCTGCTGTCGTCGTCCAATTCGCGAAAAGTCAAATGACGGTATTGGCGTTTGCCTTTCTTGTCACGCCCGAGCGGTTCGACGACGGCGATGCCGTCCGGATCGAGCCGAGCGGTCTCGCTCAGGCGGAGGCCCACGTTCACGATTTCTGCCATGTCATGCCTTACTTGATCAGCCGCGCATTCAGCCAATTCGCGTAGTCCAACGCATCGCCTCGCTCGGCGAAGTCCACGATAAGAGCCATGCGTGAAACACCGGTTACATCGACCGAGATTGTGATTGGCTTGGCCGATCCTCTTACGATAGGACTCTCGTACGCTGGTTCACGATTCCATTTCCCATTGGAATCGACCAGGAAGACCCGAAACACGACGCTGCCGCCCAGCCCCGCACGATCGTCCAGAGCGATTTCGGCTTGGAAGCTACGATAGTCACCGTCTAGATCATAGGCCAGCCGCGACGTTGTATGCATCCCCAGGCCCTTCGCATACACGCAACCGCCGCTTCTCAATCGCCCGCCAAGTACGTTGCGGTCCGTCTGGAACGCCCACTGCGTATCCAGGAAGGGGACGTGTTTGTATCCGATCGAATTCAAATCGGCGAGATAGGTCACGCGCGGGCCGAATGGCCGCAGCAGCGTGAGTTCTTCCGAAATCATTTCGGGATCCGTCTTCAGTTTCACGCGGCCAGGCAGTTCGAGTTGCGTGAAAACACGGCCTTGGGCGATCTTCTCGACCACCGCACGACTGCCGTCGCGGAATCCCATCAGCACGCGAAGCCCGCGGTGCTTCGGCGTTTCGACCAACGCTGGGTTGAAGACCACCGCTGCGGTCTTGTCCATTGGGATCTCAACATCCCTGCCTTCCGTCGAGATCACGACTGTGGGGGAATCACTCGAGGCAGTATCTGCTGCTTCCCCAAGCCCTTTCACCGATCCGGTGACCGCGTCTCCATTCTCGAGCAAGAGCCGGTCCGACGCGCCGGTGGCCGTCAGGATTCTATCGTGCAACCGGTCACGGTCGAGCGGCGCGACTGGCGGATTGAACACAACACCTTTGACTTGCGACAGCGGAAGATTCGCCTGCCCCCACAGATCCCCGTAGACAACGATCCGTTCATCCGCGATCTCAAGCACCTCGCCCATCAACAGGGAGCCGTTGGCCAAAAGGACTTGTGTTCCTTGGTGCGAGTCTTTGTGCGCGCCCCAGTGCACCAGGTCCTGGATAGGCAGCGTGCGTCGGTTTTCGCCCAGGTCAAAAGCCACATTCCAGTTGTCATCGATTGCCGCGATCCCTGCGGGAAAGGAAGTGCCATCTAGTGTGACCGTCAAATGTGCGTCTTGCGTTGCCTCTTGGGCCAACACACTGGGCGTGATCAGCAGAGCGGACAGCGCAACAATCGGTGGAAGACTCGGCCTTCGAGCTATGATCGGCAGCGTCATGAACGATGGCTCTGCTGGCTCAATGCTGGAAGATCGGCAGGTAGTTGTTGGGCATCTGCAGAATGATGCACGCCATGGCCGTGCCGTATTCCGGCGAGATCGTGTCGAACCAGTAACCCTCGGGTTTCTGGCGTGCCAACAAGGCATCGTGCACGGCCGGGTACCAGTCTCGCCAACGCTCGCCGCCAGCTTGCCACATCGCCTGCACGGCGTAGTAATGCCCGTAGAAGTAATGACTCTCGCGCTGCGGGGCGTCGGAACGAGGCACGTGCTTCATCAGATAGTCAAGCCCCTTTTCAATCTCGACGCCTTCGTAAATGCCGGCGCTGTACAGGGCGACGATACCTGCAGCGCTGCGAGGAAAGCGGCTATCGCCCGGCTGAGACAACATGTACATGAAACCGCCGTCCGGATTCTGGCTGCGCTTGACGTAGTCGATACAGCGGTCGATCGTCTCGTTAGGCACGAAGATCCCGGCGTTCCGCGCCGCTCGCAGCGCCATCACTTGGCAGATCGTCACGGAGATGTCAGCCTCGTGACGTTTCGGCTCGTAACGCCAACCGCCTTCCTCGTTCTGCGTGTTGACAATTAATTCGACGGCATTCGCCAATTTCTCTCTCACCAGGGTATCAGGATACATGCCGTAGACTTCGGCCAAGAACAATGTGGCAAACCCATGTCCGTACATCGGACCGTGGCTCACGGCGTCGGACACAATGAAACCGCTATCGTGGGCGTTGTTCAGAACGAAAGACACGCAACGGTTGACGTCGCGGCCATAGGCACCGCGTCCGGGGGTACTGCCGTTGGCCATGAATGCCATGCCGGCGAGGCTGCAGACTGCCACGTTGCGACCGTACTGGCCGGCGGCGAACGAACCGTCATCATTCTGTCGCGAGCGCAAATAGTCGAGGCCGGATTTGATCGCCTCGCGCGTCTCTGACTTCATTAGATTGGTGGACGCCTCGGGCGGTTCCAGCAACGGCATCTGGGCCATGCCCAGCTTGGCGGACCCACACAAACCAGCACCGAAGGCTGCCGCGCGAGTCAGGAACTCTCGGCGATTTGCGGTCCGCATGTTTTACGTCCCCTCAGAAGTGAGCGTGTACAGGGCGATGCTAGATCCACCATACCTCAGTCGAATGGAAAAGCCAAGGCTTTGCTCGGGAAGCCCGCCTACCACGAGCGTTTTTCTTCGGCGAGCCGCTTGTAGTAGTCCTCGATCAGACGTTCGTATTTCGGAAGAAACTCCTCCGGGCTACCCGCCTGCATCTGCTCGCGAATCCTTGGAGGCAAGTGCCCCCAGACCTCTTTGAGCATCTGCTTCATTCTCTCTAGTTCAGTACGAGTATCCGCATCCTTTCCCGTACGTGCGGTACTATCTTTCGCAGGACGGCTCTTGCCTTTGTTCTCGCCGTCGCCCGCTTTGCTGCCGCTGCCCGGCTTTCCACCTGGCTTCTTCTTGCCGTCCCCGTCGCCTGGGGCGCCGGAGCACTGTTTCTTCATCTGCTCGATCAGAAGATCCAAATCCTCGACGATTTGTTTCTGTAGTCGTTGAGTTGGCTGCGAAGTATTCCTCCCTTCGATCAAATCCTCGACCGAGCGCATTCTGCGACTTATCAGCAGTAGCGGGTCAAGCGTTTCCTCGCCGAGATCCTCGCCTTCGCCAAGCTGTCGCAGTAATTCGTCATCCAGTTCCGAGGTCGAACCGGCTGGATTGCCCAAGGTCGCATCTGGACCAGTCTTTGACGGTTTCCCGTCCAAGCCATCGAGCAAGTCGTTCTCCAAATCGTCCAGCAACATGTCGTCCAACGATGGTTTTGCCTTAGACTCGCCGGTCTTTCTTCCATCTGCATCGTCGTCCGCGCCAAATGCGCCACAGGCGATCAGCAGACCTGCTGCGACAGAAATCAGAAAACGAAACATCAGCCGTTCATGCATAACGCTACTCTCAGTCGATTCCTTCAAACAAATCGTTGTCGAGACTATCCTCCAACTCGACACCTGGGTTCTCGTCTGGCGAATCGGGCAGGTTCTCGGGATTGTCTTCAGGTTTACCTTCTGTCGGAACAGTCAGGTCCATCGCCAGATCGGCCAAACGCCCCTGTTCGACAGACAAGTCTCTCAATACCTCAACCTGTTCTTCCGTCAGCATCCCTTTGCGCCGACGAATCTTCTCCAGTTCGATTGTTCTGCGGTTGATTTCCAACTGCATCAATTTTAGCAGCTTCAACTCGGCAAGTCTTTGCACGGCATCTGGCGGTGGCGCTCTCGGACCGTCTCCGCCAGGATTCTTGCTTCCCGGCGGCTGGCCCGACTGCGAATCGTCTCGCTTCAGCGCTTCCTGCAATTGTCGAAGACGGGCATGTGCGGCAAGTTCCGACTGCTGCGTGCTCTCGCCCGTGTCGCCGCGATCCAAACCACCTGCCGCGCGGTCCATCTCGCGCATCGCCCCTTGCAATGCTAGCACGAACGACTTGGCCTTTGCGATTCTCTCCGCCATAGCGGCGCAATCGGTGGCAAGCGACCGTTGTTGGCGAGCCACATCGCCGACACTGGCCAATTGTCCGCGCGTCAGACGACCATTTTGCTGGACACGCAGGCCGTCCAGCTCCAGAGTCGTATCGATGACAGATTGCTGGCGAGCCACCAAGCCTGCGATCTGTTGTTCGAGGCGATCCATCTGCTCGTCCAGCAAGTCCTGCTGGGCCTTTCGCTTCTCCTTTTCTAGTTCTCGCTCAGCCTCCTCCAGCTTTGATTCCGCCTTCTGGGCCTGTTCCAGTGCACTTTCACCTTCGCCCTGCTCCGATGCGTCGCCGGCTGCGTCCAACTGTGACGAAGCTTCTTCGAGCAGCGAAGCGGACCTTTCCGCCTGCAAACGTTGCAATCGTCGAGCGAGCCGTTTGGCTTGTTCCGCCAATTCCTTCTGTTCGCGGCTGAGTCTCTGGAGCTCGCGTTCGCGCGTTTGTTCGTCGGGCTGGTCTTTGGCACGATCGATCTTGTCCTGCAGCTCTTTGACCTTCTTTCGCAGTTCCTTCAGTTCGTCCGCGGCTTCGTCCATCTTTCTAAGCCGGCGTTCCAACTCATGCTCGCGGCGATTAGCGAGCGTGTCGATCAGTTCCTGCAGGCTATCGACGATGTCCTTTTGCGTTTCGGCCGCTTGGCCAACGCGATTTTGGTTGACTTGTCGAGCACTTTCGTGCATCTGGCCGCCTATCGCCGCTCGGCGGGCCAGGTCCACCGCATCGGCCAGCGTCTCTGCAGCCAGCGGGTCGGCGTCTTGCAGACCGACTCGCATTTTGTCCATTCGGCTTTGGATCTTATCGAAACGTCGCGCCAACTCGGTTTGTCGCTCCGTAAGTCGCTTCAGGTTGGCCCGCTCCTGTGAATCCAGATCGCGAAGCTCCTTGCCCAGCGTGTCCAACCGTGCCTGTTCCGTTTCCTGCAGAATCTCTCCCTCGTTCTGCCTGATTCGACTGATCTCGCGGGCAAATCGGCGATAGCTGTCCCACTCGGTCAGTTCGCCCAGCAAACGTTCGAGAATGGTAATGACCTGGTCCTGGCTGCTGCCGGCTCGGCTCAGTGAACTAGCCAGTGCGTCGTCCGCCTCGTCACCACTGGGCGCATCAGGATCTTCAGCCGAGTCCAACTGCGCGCGAGCGACCTTCCTGGCGCCCGTCAGTTCGCGTTGAATCAAAGGTACGTGATCACGGCTGATCAGTTCCACTGCCTCCAGCAACTCCGTCATGCGTCGATGGACTTCCGGATTGTCGACGCGATTGCTGGCCAGTTCGTGAAGCAGCGCCTCGATCTGTGTCTGCACACCGTCCTTTGGATCCGAGAGCATGCGTCCAACTTGGCGCTGATTCAACTCGGCGCTCTCCAATTGGCTAACGTCCTTCTTGTCTAATCGCTTGGTCACTTCCAGTCCGATTTCCAGTGACTTGGTCTGCGATCGCGTGTCACGTTGAACTCGAAGGACCTCGGCCAATTGCCCGAGGATGTAAGATTGGCGTGCGGCAATGCGATCTTCAAGCTCGTCTACGGAAATGATGGTCAGTCGTCGGGGCACACTCTGCGATTCTTGCGGCTTGTAGTCGCTGGCCGCAATGGTGAACTCGATCCACTGACCGGGCTCTAGCCCCTGCAGAGTGGAAAGGTCCCACGAGTGTTCGAATTCCCGACTCTCACCGCGCTCGCCCTCGCTTCGTAGTCCGCTTTCGGCGACACGAGGCGCACTGTCCGGTCCGCGGTAAGCTTCAACGGTTTCCTCCGCACCTTCCTGATCCGGCTTGGTCGAGTCATTACAGGTGAACCGAAGCACAATCGCGTGAATGGCCAAGTCGTCTTTGACAAAAGCACTAATCGGCACAACCGCGTCTGACGTAACGAATGTGTTCGATCCTGGTTTCTCCAGTGACACGGTGGGCGGCATGTCCTCTACCGCGCGGATATTCCAGCGCCGATCGCCACTGCTGCGGAGCCCATCGGGGTCAGTGGCCTCGAACCAGTAGGTCCCGGACTGCTGGACCGTCCAGGCAGGCTCCGAATCGTAACTCAGCCGAAATGTCAGTCCGTCTTCCGACAATTCAACTGGGACCGCTGTTGGCGTTTCGTGGCCGTCTGTCTGCAGGGCCAATGCGACAGCAGGCTTCGTCAGGCGACCAGTTGCGGCCAGCAGTGTTCCTTCGATGGCATGGACGTTCTCGCCCGAAGTCTCTACTGGCCATCCTGTATAGGCAGGTGGATGCAACTGAACTTCAAGCGATTCGACTTGCGGCGGTTCGATTACTTCGAGCGGTATCCATTCCATCGTGTCATCATCACCTCCGGATGCGCGATAGCGGAAGGACCGCCTGACGTTCTCCTCGCGATGCACCATTCGACCGTCCGCGAATTTCATTTCCTTGGTCTTGATTTCGCTTCGGTCATCGCCTTCGTACCAGAAGTGAATCTCGACCGTCCGAGGCAGGCGTCCGTTGCCGTCGATCAGTGCCACATCGAAATCGGCGCCCGTGGCAATCTGCTTCGGACCCATCGTGAACTCCAGCACATTTCGCCGGGGCCAGGGTTGGTCCGCCCATGGCATCGCGAGTCGCCGCGCAGCCAAAGCGGACGAGTTCACATCCAGGCAGCAAATCACGCCAACCACAAGGCAGACGACGATCGCCGTCACAGTCACAAATATGGGCCTGACAAAGTTGAGGCATGGAACGAAATCCAAGCTTTCGATATCAGCAACGGTCCGGGCAACCACCGCGCGTCTCAGATCGGCCGAGCCCGCCTTGGGGCTGTCTTCCGGTTGCTGGAGGAATTCAATGCTGCTGGACAGCCCGTTGTTCAGTTGGGGAAAACGCTGTTCGAGCTGCTGGGCGATTCGCAAATCCGTCGGACGATACCATAGTGCGCGTTTGGCAAAACGAAAAACGGTCCACACGACTATGGCTACGATGGCAAGCGAACTGAGGAAACGAACACCGATGTCCTCGAAACGGAGAAGATAGTCGAGCAGGCCCAGCGCAAAAGCCGCAGCAACCGCCAGGATCACCGTCAGTCCCACCCCATACAGCGCAACGAGAACGCGCGACAGGCGTCTGACGGTGCCGACCTTCTGTTGAACGGGATGAAGCATTACCGGCCTATCTAAGAGCACACCATCCGCGTGGGAACTACAACGCGTCTACTTCTACCATACCAAACCTATCCCACAAACGTCAGCAAGGAATTGGAACATTCCAAGCACTGTCACTCGCCCTCCCGGACTACAACAACCCAACCCGCTTTCGCAACAACCACTCTGTGGCGATCAGCACAACGAACAGCGCCGCCCAGATTGGCAAGTTCCAGATTGGCGTAGGCGGCAGCGACTCGATCCGCACCTGACGACCTCGGGGTAGTTCTTTTAGTAGTTTGCGTGCGGTTTCTATCGTGTAGAATTTGCCTTGCGATGTCTTTGCCGCCGAGCGGAGGTCGGCTGCGTCCATTTCCAAACGAGCCTGTTCCCCGGGCGGAGCGACCACGGCAAACCGCTGCGACGGCGGCCTTCCTTCGAGCGTAGGCGTAGCGATCCAAGCACGGTAGTTGCCGTCGGTCAGATTGCTTGCCGTGCCCTCGAAAACGCCGCGAGCGGCCGTATCTCGGTGCAAAGTGATCTGCCGTCGTTTGCTTCCTTCTCGCTCCAGAACAACGGTCACTCCGTCGTCGTGGGCCGGTGCGAGGCGATCATCGAAGAAACGCACTCGCAGCCGCACGGGCTGACCGCGGCGGTATTCCTCTCGGTCCGAAGTCAGTTCGGCCAGTCGGCTGCCGTCCAGAAGCTTGGACCTACTCAAGTAGCGAATCGTCTGAATCCAGTATCGCGCGAAATAGTGTTCGCCTGCTTCATGCCGCGACCAACGATAGCTTTCGTCGGTGGCATGGAAGATCACCTTACCCGCACCCACGAATTGCATGCAAATCACGGGTAGATTCTCGCCGCTTGAACCAGTACGAGTCGGATCGATGGCCAGGGCACGCGCACCGTGCCGCAGATCCGATGCCTCCAGCAGCCAGTAGACGCCTGGCAAGGATCTCCATACACCTAGACTGGCCGCCAGCGAACTCTCCAGCTGCATTTGCGGACTGTCGATGCCGAGCCTCGTGGGCTGAATCGCGTACTCGTCCTCCAACACAGCGCCGAGCGGAGGCGCGGTGGCGGTATCGAGGTCGATCGGCAGCAACTTGGCCAGCGGCGTTTCACGGTACGATAACGGCGTGTGTCGGGGCCCGGCCACGAAAATCAAACCGCCGCCTCGCTCTTCCACAAAGGCCGTGATGTTCTCCATGACCGATTTGCTGAGAAACGACGGATCCACATCACCGAAGATCAGCACATCGTAGGCGAACAGTTCCTCACGGCCGACGGGGAAGACCCGCTGTGCCGTCTCGTCCAATTCGGCATACTCCAAATCCGCGTCCTGCAAGACGGTCGTCAATTCGATGGCTTTCTCGGTGCTGCCACGCTTCATGCTCCGATTCAGCATGTTCTTCAGAAATCGGAATTCGAAACTTGGATACTCCTGGACATATAACACACGTAGCGTCTCGTCGCGAACTTTCACCAATCGCGTCTGGTGGTTATTGTCTGGATTCGCTTCGTCGTCCAGCGATTCCACCTCCACTGTAAAATGGAAATCGCCCTCCTCTTGAGGTCGAAAGGACAAACGGGCTGACTTCGGTTCATCGCTTTCGCTGATCGTCACCGTCTCTTCCGCAAGCGGCTCGTCGCGTCCGCCCTGCCGTAGACGCACTTTGACCGATCGGCCTTCGTACCCGGGGCCGGTCACGTTGAAATCGAGATTGACCAAGTCCCCGACAAAGACGACATCGTCTACCAGCAAATCGCTCAACCGCACGTCGCGCGGCGGCTTCTCGTTACCGAGCCCCACAACGAACAACGGGACCGCCTTTCGACGAGCGTACTGGGCGGCCTCGGCCACCGTCTTTCCTTCGGTTGTTATACCGTCGGTCAGCAGAATGATCGCGGCGGTGGGACGCCCCCGCTGCGTCTCCAACACATCGCGTACGCCTTTTCCCAGGCGACTGGTCGGTTGCTGGGGATCGATCGAACGGATAACGTCAGCGACTGTTTCCTCGGCCTCCATGCCCACTGGACTGTCCGACGCCGCAAACGAACGGGCGCGGGCGGAACCGCCAACAACGTACAGTTTCAGATTGTACTTCTGGCTCAGATCCTCAATCGTCTCGCCGCCGTTTTCCAGCAACAACAGCTTGGCCAAATTTAGACGAGTGATGCCATCCAACTCCGTCTTGCGCAGCCTTCCCACAAGCGAGCTACGCTGCTTCCGGTTGTCGTAATGATCCACTGTGGCCATGCTCTCTGAATCGTCGACCAAAATGACGATGTCGGGCAGGTCAGTTCTGTGGCGGTGTAGCATCCAACCGTACATCATAAAGACAACCAAGCAGACAAGCGCAACGCGTATCGCGGCCAGAAAGGTCTTCATCAAACGGCCGGCAGCGCCGCGCTCGCGGACATACACCCAAATGACCAGCGCCGCAGCACCGGCCAGCAGCACAATCGTGACCGACGGCGGCCAGGGCCACGAATGCGATCGCGTCGTCTCGACCCCTGTCCCCTCGCCGGAAAACAGGAAGTCGGTCGCGTCATTCAGAATCTTGGCGAAGTAGTCTTTCATGACGACGCGTTTCCGAAGTACCAGGCCGCAAATGACTCGGCCAACAGCAACACAAACACGGCACCCAGGAACCAACGGAAGTACTCCATCGGCTTGGTTGCAGGCAAGGACGCCGCATCCGCGTCCAGGCTAAAATCCCGGTTGAATTGACTTGGAAGTAACTCGATATCAAACCTATCCAGATCGCTTTCGTGCGTGTCCACGTTTACGGCGAAAAACTCAGACTTGTCGAGCGGCTCGCTGTAGCGCGCGGCGTACATTCCGCTCCACATCGCTCTGTCGTACACCCAACGGCTGCGCTCACCGTCCGTCCTCATCGGCACGCGGTCACTTTCGCCGTCCGGCCCCTCGACCGTCAGCGCCAGACCGCTGGCCGCGCCCGCCACCGATCCCTCGACCGCGTCCCCCACCAGCAGATTCCGGCCGCTTGTCCTGCCACCAACGGCCAGAGCCAGCATTTCCTGTACCAGTGGCGGAAAACTGGCCCACGAGGAAATGGCGGTCCACGGCGTCGGCGGTGACGTCGAGCGGTCTACGGATTCCGGCGACGCCGCCGTGGTCAACACGATGCTTCGCCCGCGAAGTACCGGCTCTTCTACGATCGCTGGATCGCCGTTGTGAAACGCCAGGGCCACTCTGGCCGACGTGCTGTCGTACAGCGTCGTTTTGAAATACTTCCAGACGGGAGTGGTAATCAAGCCACTGCGCTCGTGCCCAGCAAACACCGCCACGATCGCATGACGGTATTCCAGTGGATCGAACGCATACTGAGACTCGGCCGACGGTCGCTCAAGACGAACTGGCAAGATCCGTTGTCCCGACAGTTCGCCGCCCAACTGCTCGTTGTAGCTGTCGGCCTGAACCTGGTCTCCCAGGGTAACGATCAATCCACCGCCGTTCTTCAGGTATTCATACAGCACTGCTGACTCGTCACGCCCGAACCGGCCAACATTGCACAGGAAGATGCAGTCGTATTCGCCCAACTCCAATTCCAGCAAAGCATGCTCGAATCTCACGTCAGGTCGGACACGCGGGCGATCGGATTTGCTGGGCTCAAGCGCCATGGCGACGTATCGCGCCGCTCCTTGTTTGCCTTCGATGCACAGCACGTTGACCGACTCGCGCACCGGCACGCTGACCCACCGACGATTGTCGACTGCCAGCGCGTCGTCAGCCAAGCGAGCCTCGATCTTGTGCTCCCCTGGCGTTTCGAAGCGGTGCGCAAACGACACAGACGCCCGTCCTCCCGCGGACACATCGACTTTGTCTGTATGAACTTGCTGGTCGTCAACGAAAAGCGTTATGCGACAACCGGTGCGATCGCTTCTGCCAAAATTCTGCACTTCCACGTCGACCGTGACATCCCGAGCGATTGTTACAAGTGACTCGCGAACGTCCATAGCCGTGATGGCAACATTCTCCACGTCCGTCTGCCCCACATCGAACAGGACTAGAGATGCTTTTTCAGCCAAGCGATCCACATGCCCGCGGCACGTCTCGGTGGCCGACTCCTCCCATGTGGTCCGTCCAACGTCGGTGAAGAAGCAGACCTTCTTGTCGATCAACCGCGACTGCGACATCTCGCCCTTATTGAGGATTCGCTCGATTTCCGCCAAGGTCGTCGGCAGATTGGCTCCACCGTGCCGCATACGTAGATTCTCGATTTCCTCGGTTACGTCCTTAGGATCAAACGCCGGCTCGGAGATCGCCACCACGGGCGGATCGGCCATCAGAACCAGCGTGAATCCATCGCCCTGTCGGCTGTCCTGGACGACCTGGACAGCGAGTTGCTGAGCCAACTCGAAGCGGCTCTCCTCGGATGCCCGATAGGCCATCGAGTACGATCCATCCAGCACCAAGACGAAATGGGTCTGGCCGGCCGTTCCCAGCGACGACCCCAGAGTGGGAAACAGCGACAACACCGGATCTGCCAGTGCAACGGCCAGCAGGATCAGGATTGCCACACGAATCAACAGCAAAATCAACTGCTCGATCCGAATTCGCCGAACGTTCTTGCGGACGGCGGCCAGCAGATATTCCATTGCTGCCCAGGTTACTTCGTTGTACTTCCGCTTGCTCCACAAGTGGACAATAATCGGCAGACTCGCCGCGAAGCCCCATAGAAGCATCGCAGGGTTGGTAAACGGGAGCGAATTCAGTAGCGCGGACAGCCAAGACATACCTCAATGGTAACGAGAAACCGGCAATGAAGACACGGGTGCTGGCGCTGAACGCGTACCATGGCGGTAGTCATCAAGCATTCCTGGACGGATGGTCCAGTCGCAGCAGACACCAATTCGCCACGCTTACGTTACCGGCTTACAAGTGGAAATGGCGGATGCGACACGGTGCGGTGACATTTGCCGAGCAGATCAGTAGCGTGGCCTTCGACGTGTTGTTCTGTACCGATATGCTTAATCTGGCCGAATTCCGCGGACTCTGTCCGGCGGAAATCCGGGCTCTTCCGACGATCGTGTATTTCCACGAAAACCAATTGACCTATCCAAACAGGCAGAAAAACGAACGTGACCTGCATTTTGCGTTCACAAACATGACGACGGCGCTGGCCGCAGATCGTGTGTGGTTCAATTCGGCGTTTCATCGCGACGATTTCCTCGCTGCCCTTAGCCAACTGATCGAGCGAATGCCAGACTGCCAGCCGCGTAGTGTCACCGAGTCAATTCGCGAGAAATCGGAGATACATTCGCCCGGGGTGGAGACATTTCCTGCTCGCTCCGCGCGCACACCCGGACCACTGCGAATCGTGTGGGTGTCGCGTTGGGAGCACGACAAGAACCCTCAGTCGTTTTTCGACGCCCTTGATTTGCTGGTCGATCACGGATGCCATTTCCGCGTCAGCGTCTTGGGCGAATCGTTTGGACAAGTCCCAGATTGCTTTGAACGGGCGCGCGAACGGCTGGGAGACCGCGTCGATCATTGGGGGTTTCTGCCAACCCGGCAACACTATCGCGAGGCGCTTTCCGCATCCGACGTGGTCGTTTCCACAGCTAACCACGAATTCTTCGGCATCGCGGTGCTGGAGGCCGTGGCTGCCGGGTGTTTTCCGCTCGTCCCTAGGCGACTGGCATATCCGAAAATCCTAGGCGAAACCCCCGAGTTTTTCTACGATGGAAGTGTGACCAGCCTGGCTGATCGTTTAATAGACCTGGCGGACCGAGCCCAAACCGACCGCTGGCCGCCTGCGGATTGCGATCCGACCGCCGGGGCGGCATCGTACCACTGGGACGTAGTGGCTCCACAAATGGACGACGCAGTCGAACTCTTGGGCAGGGGCTGAAAGGGAAGTGCGGAAATGCGAAGTCTTTGTCTTTCCCTAGTGTTCGCCTTCGCACTCGGTGCTCCGATGGCTTGCTTGCAGGCAGGAGAACCGGAAAGGATCTTGTTGCGATGGAGGCTTCGCGAAGGCGACCAGTTGCGTCTCAAGGTGACGCAAGAGACCAAGACCAAAACTTCGGTACAGGGTAAGGCGACGGCAATGTCGATCGACACAGGCTTGGAAATGCTGTGGAACGTGGACGGTGTCGAGCAGAACGGGACAATGCGAATGACGCAGGCCTTCGACCGCGTGACGATGAAGACGACAGACGTCGATGGACGAGCGATTAACTACGACTCGTCGTCAAAGGAAAAGCCCCCGCCGGACATCCAGGACATGGCCCGTGACATTCGCCCATTGTTGGGCAGTCGATTTACCGTAGCGATGTCGAATCGTGGCGAGATCCTCAAGGTCACACAACCGGAGAAGCCCGACGGCGACGCGACGAATGAACCAGACGCATCCGGGTGGAAGAGCCTGCTTACCAGAGATGGGATCAACCGGACGTTACGTCAAACACTCGGACGGTTGCCAGAAGATCCCGTGGCTCAAGGCGATAAATGGAACAGCAGCCACGACGTCGATTCGCCGCTTGGGACGATTCGGATCGTCAACGATTTCACGCACGAAGGAACCGTCCCGCGAAACGACAGAGTCTATATGAAGATCACCATGGTTGCGCGTGTCGAGCCCCGGAAGGAGGCCGACGTATCGGATGCCCCAGCGATGCCGGAGCAATATGGCGGGGTGTTCTATTTCGACAACATCGCCGGTCGATTGGTCCACTCGGAGATCACGCAAACGACAGCGTCAGAGGTGCCTTATAAGGGCACAGCGATCAAGGTCAATGCCAGCAGCACGATTGTGCTGAGCGTGACCAAAGTGAAGCGAAATTGACCCTGGAAGCGGTGGGGTCACGATGCCTCCCATCTCGCGTTGCGTGATCTACGGAGCTGTGACGTGAGTACAGACTTCCGCCGACGGTCAATTCCACGCTGCCGTTGACGACCGTTCGTCCGCTGCACGCGGACCATGTGTCGCGCACCCTCGGGCTTTCGGCCTTCTATTGGCTGGGAATCAACACGACAGGCCGCCGCACGAGGGAGTCGTCGGGATCAACTGCGTCGCCGACGATCCAGCCGGCGTCATTGATGTCGTGCAGGTACTTCCGATCTCCGTCCGCCTCGGATCCCAAATCCACGGCGCTGCCGCCAACGTTCCAGAGCACGCTAACGGTCCCTCTGGCCTCCAACGTTTCCGTCATGCGGACGATTCCATCACCAACGACCTGCAGCGGACTCGCGTTGTTCAGTGCGTTCGCATGGAAGTTGCGTATCACGTACGGTTGCCCACGGATGCGCCCACCGGGAAGTTCAGGCAGGTCGACCAAATCGCCGGCCGCGGTCATGACAAAAGCCCACATAGCACCGTCGCGTTTGTAGCAGCCGCAGACCGTTCCCTCTTCGTTTATAGCAGCCGCTTGGCTATAGGTGTCGACAAGCTGCGTCGCGGAGCCTGCCGCCATCCACACGTTCTGGTCGTCCCAATCCAAGCTCAGGCGAAATGCGCGGTAGTTGAAGGGCTCGCTAGCGATAGACACGCTGACGTAACCGCTGTTGACGATCTGCGGCACCATGACGGCTTGCGCGCTGAGGATTGCCTGGGTGCCCAGCACGACGGCGACTCCGTCAGCTACCGCTACCTTCCAGGCCACAAGCGTCTGAGAGGCCACAGCCCCCTGATCGTCGGGATCGTAGGTCGTACCCACCACGATTCCCGCGTCATTGATGGAGGTAGCCATTGCTCCCAGCGAGGCATCGTTGGGCAATGGCAATTCGATCGGAGCACTCGCCGCGTTGGGCCAAAGCACAGGCCTCGGAAGTTCCGTGCCATCCGTCTGCCATCCGACCACAACCCCTTGGTTGTTCACGTCCGAGGCCATCGAACCGACAACGGCACCAGCTGCGGCGGGGGGCAGTGTCTGCAAAGCCATGGACAGTACGTTGCCCGCCGGGTCCACCATCCAGTAGTGAGCCTTCAGCACTCTCTCCTCCCCCGAGCTGTCCCAGAGGCCGCCGACGACATCGACGAATCCGTCGAGTTGATTGACCGCCGAAGCCTTCCCCTCGATGCTGGAAAGCTCGACCTGCGTGTACGTGACCGGATCGTCGTCCGCGGGTGGTTTCGGCGGCTTCTTAGCCATCGCCTCCGCAGAGCAAAACAACCCGATTGCCAGGGCGATGGCAATCCACCGCCCCATCCGTCTTGTGTCTTCTGACATGACCCTCACTCCCTAGTTCAGTGTTGGTCCGCGCAGTAGAATGAAAGAGTCGTCCGGGCGCGCGGACCGTGAGCCCGGGCTTGGCCTCGCGGCCGGTGAGAGGTTGGTTCGCGTCGATCACTCACCGGCCGGCTTTTTGTATCAGTCGTCGGGGATCAAGGATCGGGGCTTGTCCGGTCGTCTTTGTTTTCAGCGTCGGTAAGTTGGGATCGCGTGGAATTTAGGTTGTTCGTGGCGGCTCGGAGGTTCTTGCGAGCCAGCGCATTGCCGGGGTCCGACGCGATCTGGCTCTGAAAGTACGCAACGCCCCTTTCGAACGCCCCGACCGCGCCTTCGAGATCACCTAGCGCTTTCAGTGCGAGCCCCAGGTTGTTGTGCGGCCCTCCTCCGCTCTTATGCAGCGCGATCGCCTCCCGGTAGGCCTTGATGGCCGCTTCATTGTCTCCCATCTGTCGCAGCAAATCGCCAAGATAGCGGTGAGCGGCCGCGTTTTCCGGTTCCGACTCGACTACGTCTCCGCAGATCTTGAGCGCCTCGTCCATCCGGCCCTTTTCAGACAAAAGTCCGATCAAGCGGCGCAGGATGCCCCCGGGAACGTAGGACTTCTCGACGTCGATCGATCTCTCCTGGAGGACGCCGTACAGCTCGACGGCTCGTAGAAGATGCTCGATCGCCCCGTCGGAATCGTCGGCGTCGGCAAGCCGTATGGCGACTACGTTGTGGGATATCGCAGTGTTGGTCAGTATCGTGTTACCGATTGCCGTCTGGCCAACGCTGTGCAGATACACGATATCATCGCAATTGGTCTCCCACATCTGCAGCCTAAGGCGGTACACGGCAAGAGCTCGGTCCGATTGCCCCGAGGCATCGTAGCACTTGGCAAGTCTGGTCAGCTCTGGGCCCAACTCATACAGCGACTCTGAAGCGACACCGATGGTTTGCCACAGTTGGACGACACGTTCATAGTCCTGAAACGCCTGGTCAAGCTGCCCGGTTTCGACGCGGCACCGGGCGCGACCGCGCCACGGCGTCTCATCCTCGGGATACGCATCGATCTCCCGCGTGTATTGCTTGATCGCTTCCTCCCATTCCTTACGCTTCCGGCAGGCGGCAGCCAGCTGCATTTCCGGGACGGCGTCGGGATGGGACCTGCCGGCGATAACCTCGTCGCGCGTAGCCGCCATGTAAATCCGCACTTCGCTGAAGCGACCGCACGATCCCCCGACGGCGAGCATCGATCCGTCGGGCGAGAACTCTATCGCGCAGTACCTCCGCTTGCGAGGCGCTGGCAACGCGAGCACCGGTGCACCAGTCGCGACGTTCCATAGCAGCGTCCGTTCCTGTGAGGCCGACGCGAGCCGCTTCCCGTCCGGAGAGAACGCCAGACCGTTGACGTTTTGCATGTGTCCGGTCAGCGTCTGTTTGACCTTCCATGTATCGCAGTCGACCAGGTGAATGTCAGTGCCCGCGCTGACGGCGAGCAGCGAACCATCGGGAGAGAACGACACGATTTCGCCTCCCGCTGCCAGACGCTGCAGTCGTTCGCCGGTTGTCCCGTCAGCGATGATCTGCCATGTTCCTTCTTCTCGAGATTGCCCTGTGTAGGCGATCATCCGACCGTCGGGTGACCAGGCCACACAGCCGCGACTGGGGAAGTAGCCGTCATCTCCGCTGATGCACTCCATCCCCACACTCCAGGCTTCCCGTTCCTCACCGCCGTTAAGATCGACGAGTGTGGCCTTGCCCGACTCCAGATCCCAAACTCTGATTGCGTCCTCCCGGTCACCCGAAGCAAGGTACCTGCCATCGGAGCTGAACTTCAGTGAACGGATGGAGTCGGCATGGTTACCGATATGGCGCACGGCGCTGCTTCGCAGGTCGTATAGATCGATTCGAAATTTGCCCGTCTTCCGATCCTGGCCGCTTGCGGCAATCGTCTGGCCGTCGGGTGCGAACGCGACGGAATGGATTCCCCGAAGGAAACTGAATCGGACCATTCGCACTCGCCGCTCGGCCTTCACGTCCCACAAGTCAACCGTCCCTCGCGAGTGGCAACAAGCGATCGTCCGACCGTCGGGCGAGAAAGCGAACAGACTGTACCCGTATGCGGTACTGACATCTGAAATCAACGAAAAGTCTTGAGAAAGACGATCCGTCCTGAGATCCCAGATTCGGACCTCGTTCTCTTCGTCATCGACGGTGACCAGCCGTTTGCCGTCGAGAGAAAGGCCTGAGGCAAATGAGTCGCTGTGTGCCAGCAGAGCCGCTGTGCTTTCCCCAGAATCAACATCCCAGAGTTCCATGGCTCCATAGTCGCCATGACTGATGGCCGTTCGGCCGCAGGGAGAGATCCCTCCGTGGACTTGCGTCGGCGCCGAAGCGTCGATCTCCCCGGTTGCGAGATCCCACACCGTGATCTCGCCATCGCGCGATCGCGCCAGGAGCCGATTGCCATCCGGCAGGAAGAGGAGGTGCCCGAGACCGGACTGGCCTTCTCGCGACCAGAGTGTTTTGACACAGTCACCGGTAGAGATGTCCCAAAGCTGCGTCCTGGAAGCTCCCTTTTCGTCGTAGCCGCCCGTGGCGAGCATCGCTCCGTCACGAGAAAACGCCAACCTCCGCGTGTAGTTGATGGTCTTTCGTTGATCGCTTCCCGGGCACCGCTCGCCGTTTGGCTTGACCGAAAACCGCACCTCGCCCGTGGCGACTTCCCAGACGAAGATCTCCTGTGGTACGTTTAGCGCAACGATGTACGGCACGGCCGTGATCAACTGACCATCCGGCGAGAATTCCATTGCATGGCACATGAATCCGCCCTCTCCTACTCCGAACGTGATCGTCCGCGTCTGCTCAAGCGATGCGACGTTGAAGACGTGAATCGTGCTCATGAGCGTCTTGGGGTCGTGCGTCTTCGCCGCGACCATCGCCCCGTCCGGAGAAAAACGAATCGCGTCCGTGTCCCATTTCCACGCTCTCTCTCGCCAAGCAGCGTCCTTCGCCTCCTTCGCTTTCTCGTCATCAGGATCAAGACGCACGGCCTCCTCCAGGGCGGCGTATTCGGCGTTTGATTCCTCTTCCCCGTCATAGTAGAGCGTGCCGATTCGTTCGCCCGTGTCGAGATTCCAGAGTTCGCGTGCAATGACCGCCGTCCTGCCGTCGGGCGATACGGCGACGTGGTCGCGGTCATCGGTCGTTCGCTCCTCCCCGCGAGAGAAGCTCCACGAGTACCGGTGGCATTGTCGCCACCGGTAGTACCATTCGAACGAACGAAACTCCCCGTCTCCGGAGGCGGAATTCGGTTGACACTGATTGAGCAACTCCAGCACTCGTTCACGCTGGCCCTGCTCAGAGGCAGAGCGGACGAGGCTCATGCGCGCATCGTAAAGATGTTGTTGGGCATCGCGGCGGGCGATTCGTTCCCGTTCGGCAAGCTGTTTCTCACGCTCGGCTGATTGTCGTGCCTGTTCCGCCTCCCACCGCGCCACTGCTTCGGCCTGAATCGCGCGGTCCCTCTGCGCCTCGGTCCGTTCTTCCTCCTCCATGACCCGAATTGCCTGCCACGTCGTGCCCACCAAACCTAGAACGAGAGCGGCGGCAACCACCGACGCCGTCACCAAGGCTGGCTTGTTCCGCCGGGCGAATTTCTTGAAGCGGTATCCAAACGATGGCGGACACGCCTGAACCGCCTCGTCGTTCAAATACCGCTGGACATCCTCCGCAAACCCGTTTGCCGTCTCGTACCTCCGTTTCCGGTCCTTCTCCAGGGCCTTCATCACAATCCAATCCAACTCGCCGCAAATCACCGCGCTCAGCTTCTTGGGATCGCTCTTGCGTTGAGCGGAAACATCTGTCGCCGAGTCACCCAAAGTGCTGATCCGCATGCTCGGTTTGGGCGGTTCCTCCTCGCGAATGATCTTTAGCAACTCGTCGTAAGCCGCCCGGCGCATTCGCTCTCTGTCAAAGGGCGTTGTGCCGCTCAACAGTTCATACAGCAGCACCCCCAGCGAGTAGATGTCGCTGCGCGTGTCGACGTCCCACTCATTCATCTGCGCCTGCTCGGGGCTCATGTACAGCGGCGTGCCGATCATCTGCGAGTAGCGTGTGAACAGCGTCTTCTCCGTCAATCGCTGATTGGTCGCCTTGGCCACGCCGAAATCAATAACCTTGGCGACGGGTGTGTCATCGCGCATGGTGACCATCACGTTCGATGGTTTGATATCCCGGTGGATGATGCCCTTTTGGTGGGCATGTTGGACGGCGCGGCAGACCGAAGTGAAAAGCTCCAGACGCTCGCGTGTGGTCAGCTTATTCTCATCGCAATAGTCGGTGATCGGAATACCGCGGACCAGCTCCATGACAAAATACGGCCGGCCCGACTCGGTCGCCCCACCGTCGAGCACCTTGGCGATGTTCGGATGGTCCATCATCGCCAGCGCCTGCCGTTCGGCTTCGAAACGCGCGATCACGTCCTTGGTGTCCATGCCAGGCTTAATGACCTTGAGAGCCACCTTGCGGCGAACCGGCTCCTCTTGCTCGGCCATGAAGACGACGCCGAAACCGCCCTCACCAATCTTCTCCAGGAGCTTGTATCGGTCGATTCGGCTGCCGGCTCGTTCGGTGATGGGCTGGTCGAGGGTGGCATCGGGCGCCACGGCACCGTTTTCCAGAAAGGCCCCCGCGTTCGCGTGAGCGGCCAGAAGGACTTCAACCTCTCGGCGAAGTTCGGGACTGTCGCCACACGCTTCGTCGAGGAACGCGTCCCACTGGCTGGGCTCGTGTCTCTCAACCGCTTGCAGAAAGATCGTTTTTGCCTTGGCCGGATCGGTAGACATGGCAGGTCTCGCTTGATTGTCGCTCTATTGGACAGTGCGACGTACGATCCGTTTTCGTCCCAAGATTATCAAGAGTTTTTCGAAGCTACGATGAAGAGGCGTCGTCGCCGACCCGACTGAAGAGCCAAGCTTTGGCGTAAGTCCATTGGCGATAGGCGTTTGTGCGCGACAGCCCCAGCGTCTTAGCAGCCTGCTCTACAGACAAGCCCGCAAAACACCGGAGCTTGACCAGCTTCGCTGCCGGTAGGTCGTGTTCTGCCAGCGCATCAATGGCGTCGTTCAACGCCAGCAGGTCATCCGCGGACATCATGGCGGTCGCCTGCACGTCCTCCAGATCGACGCGATTCCATTCGCCACCGTGCTTCTCCCGTTTCCTACGACGGGCGTTTTCGACCAGAATCCGCCTCATCGCCTCAGCCGCAGCCCCAAAGAAATGCCCGCGACTGTTCCAATGCTGGGCCTTGTCAACGTCCACCAGCCGGATGTAAGCCTCATGAACCAGCGCCGTAGCCTGCAACGTCTGCCCCGGATTCTCCTGAGCCATTCTGGCAGCAGCCAGCATCCGGAGTTCATCATAGACAAGGGGCAGCAGCTTCTCGGCCGCTTGGCCGTCGCCGTCTTCGATCTGCCCGAGGATTTGCGTGACGTCGGACATGGTGGCGGTGTTCCTTTCCACACGCGCCCGATTATATCCGATGCCCGAAGGCAATACACTCTGACGCGGAGTCGTAAGCCGGCAACAAGGAGCGTCAGCGACGCAGTTCCGGCACAGATTTTTCGTGAAATGTAGCCTTGCCGGAACAGCGCTGCGCTTGGTCCGGCCTACCCGTCAGTCCCCACAAATCAGGAAACTTCCGGATCGTCGGGCACGCGAACCTGAATCTCGTCCCCGGCGATCCTCAGCTCGAAGGTGTCGGTGCTGATCCGCCGGTTGTCGCACCACGTGCCGTCGTGCACGCAGAACCGCCACCCGTGCCAGGGGCAGGCCACGGCGCTATTCTCAAGCTGGCCGTCTGACAAGGAAGCTCCCTGGTGTGGGCAAAGGTCATTGATGGCATAGTATTCGCCAGCGTCGTTAAACACCGCCACCACCTTGTCGCCAATGGGGTACGCTGCCCCTTCGCCTTCTGGTATATCGCCTACTCTGGCCACCGTGACGAATTCCGACATGGGTGTGCCCTGGAAAAATCGTGTGTTCTGCTGACAATAGGTTGTGCGATTCTAATCTGACAGTCCCGGACGCGAAAGGCGACCGAATACGCTATGCAACATGGAAAACTGAAGGACTACTTGGTCAGTCACGTATTGCCGAGAGTGCAAAAGCCGGCTCAGTATCTGGGTGGCGAACTGAACATGGTTCGCAAAGACCCTGATGCGATCCGAGGGCGACTATGCCTCGCGTTTCCCGATGCCTATACAATCGGCATGAGTCATCATGGCTTGCAGGTTCTGTATTCCCTGATGAATGCGCGGGTGGACTGGTATTGCGAACGGGCTTTCGCGCCATGGCTGGACATGGAGAAACAGCTACGCCGGACAGAATTGCCTCTGTATAGCCTGGAGACGTTCACTCCACTGTCCGAATTCGACGTGGTGGGATTCTCGCTTCAATACGAAGTGTGCTATCCCAATATACTAACCATGTTGGATCTGGGCGGCATTCCGCTGCACGCCAGCCAACGCACGATGGACTCGCCACTGGTCATCGGCGGCGGGCCGTGCGCCCAGAATCCCGAGCCGGTGGCGCCGTTCATCGACCTAATAGTCACCGGAGACGGTGAACCGAGCCTGCCGCTGATCTGTGATTTGTGGAAAGAGGCCCGAGAGGCATGCCAAAGCGGTGGTGGGTTCGCGACAGGCGAGGCCGGACGCCGGCAACGCGAGGAGTTTTTGGCCGATCTGGCGGTCAAGTTACCGTTCGCCTACGCGCCCCGATTCTACCAGCCGGAATACCAGGACGGTCGTTTCGTATCTCTGAATCGTCTGCGACCGGAGGTTCCTGAGACGATCGCACCTTCGGTGATTCCAGACTTGGAGAGCATCCCGTTGCCGACCAAGCTGGTCGTGCCGTACGTAGAATGCGTCCACGATCGAATCGCCATCGAGATCATGCGCGGTTGCCCGCATCAGTGTCGCTTCTGCCAGGGTACGGTCATCAAACGCCCGCTGCGAGTGCGTTCGGTCGAGACCATCGTCAACGCGGCGTTGGAGAGTTACCGCAACACCGGCTACAACGAAATATCGCTTCTCTCGCTCTCAAGTAGCGACTACCCACATTTCGAGGAGCTTATCCGAGAGCTGAAACGCGTGTTTGAGCCGCTGGGCGTGAACATATCCGTTCCCAGCTTGCGTGTGAACGACCAACTGAGAACCATCGCGGAGCTGATTGGTAACGACCGCCGGTCAAGTCTGACATTGGCACCGGAGGTTGCTCGTGACGATATGCGCGAGCAGATCCGGAAGAAGATCAAGAACGAAGACCTGTACGAAGGTTGCCGCGTCGCATTTCGCAACAACTATCAGAGCGTCAAACTGTACTTCATGTGCGGGCTGCCGGGCGAACGTACCGTCGACTTGGATGGCATCGTCGAGATGGCGGAAACGATCGCCCGAATTCGGAAGGAGGAACACGGACGTTACGCCAAGGTCACGGCCAGCGTCTCCAACTTCGTCCCCAAGGCTCACACGCCATATCAATGGAACGCCATGCAGACTCGAGACTACTTCCGGTGGGCTCACGACTATCTACGCGGGCAACGCAGAATTCGCAGCATCACTGTCAAATGCCACGACATCGAAACCAGCCTGGTGGAAGGCGTGCTGAGCCGAGGCGATCGTCGTATCGCCGATGCTATCGAACTGGCGTGGCGACGTGGCGCACGCATGGACAGTTGGCGGGAACGATTCGACGCCGAACGCTGGTGGAAAGCACTCGCTGACGCAGGCATCGACTGCGAAACCGCGTTGCACAAGCCCTACGAAGTCGGCGACAGACTGCCTTGGGACCACGTTAACGTGAAATACGGCCGACGGTTCCTAGAGAAGGAGCAGCAGCGTTCCGTAACGCAACTGGCCGACATGGCCGAGGAAGCATAGCCCTATTTCAAGACGGGAGGGCGAGGCTCCTGCCGAGCCGCGCATCAGTGCCGAGAATCCGGCTCAGCAGGAGCTTCGCCCTCCCGATTTTCCGTCAACACGCGCATACGACACATGCACGATCAGAATCTGCAGCATTGGCAACACGAACACTCGTTTGGTCAGGACCAGAAGAGGCCGGGCGAGGCGAGGACCATCGTCGTCATTGTGCTCACTGCTACGACGATGGTCGTCGAGATCGCGGCCGGCATGGCGTTTGGCTCGATGGCGCTGTTGGCGGACGGACTTCACATGGCGTCGCATGCCGTGGCGTTGGGGATTTCCGCCTTTGCCTATGTCTACGCTCGGCGGCACGCTCACGACGAGCGGTACAGTTTTGGCACGGGCAAAGTCAATGCGTTAGGCGGCTTTGCCGGAGCCGTGCTGTTGGCGGTATTCGCCGCGATGATGGCATGGGAGAGCGTCGTTCGATTCATCGAGCCCGTCACAATCGCCTTCAATCAGGCGATCTTTGTGGCCGTCCTGGGCCTGATCGTCAACGGCGTGTCTGTGTTCATCCTGGGCCATTCGCACGAACATGACGATCACGATGACGCATCGCACGAGCATGCCGACGACGACGCAACAGAACATGCAAACCATGACCACCATCACCACGATCACAATCTTCGGGCGGCATATCTGCACGTGTTGGCGGACGCACTCACATCGTTACTCGCTATCTTCGCCCTATTGGCCGGCAAGTACTTCGAGTTGGTTTGGATGGATCCGCTAATGGGAATCATCGGCGGCCTGCTGGTGGCCAAATGGTCACTGGGCCTCTTGCGAACAACCGGCGCGGTGCTGCTCGATAGGCAAGCCTCGCAGCAAATCCGTGATTCGATACGGGAAAGCATCGAGAACAACGGCGACGATCGCGTTTCGGATCTTCACGTCTGGTCCATCGGGCCAGGCATCTACGCAGCAGAACTAGTCGTGGTGTCAAACGCTCCGAAACTGCCAAGCCATTACAAAGAACTGCTCCCAGCCAACGCAGGATTGGCTCATGTGAGCGTTGAGGTGAATAGCCATCCCGTCGGGGGAAAGGCTGGCGAAGAAGATTCTCCAATTCATCAGACAACTCGTTGTTGATTGGAACAACAGTATGCGGTTTCAACGATAGGCCTTCTGCACATTGGTCCGTTTTCGAGTTTCGGAGTTGTAGGCTGGCAGGTTCTTTGTAGGCGGGCGGCAAACGTGGGAGAGGTCATAGGCTATCCACCCACCCCGCCGTCGTTGGATCATCAACCTTGACTCGAAGGTGACGTCCAGCCAGAATTGGATTCGTGGAATTGATTTGGTATTGAGGTCAACCATGTTTCGCACAGTATCTAGCGTGATCGCCAGTCGCATTTGCGTCTGGCTTGCCACTGTGATGCTGGTGTTTCCGTTCATTCCGACGTCACCATGCCATTGTTCGGGCGAGGGCGCTGTTGAGCCGTGCTGCGAAACGGATTTGCAGCACGACGACAAGCCAGCAATCGACCGTGGATGCTGCGCTGTCCCCAAGCAACAAGCGACCGCAAATTGCTGTGCGAATAGCCTTCAGTCTGCGGCACCAATCGACGACCCGCCGTGCGGCTGCGGCCCCACGTGCAGGTGCCATCTCACGCGACATTCCGAACCCCGGCCGGCAGTTCCGACAACGCCATCACGAAATGGCACTGAACAAGTGCAGTGCATAGCGTTGACGCTCGCGGCCACTTTGGCGGCTACCGGTGAGGCCGATACGCCGTTGGTTGCCGGGCCATGCGGGGAACCTCTTTGCGAGACTGCCCTCGATCGCTGTATCACGTTGTCGCGATTCTTGTGTTAGCGACTATCTCTATGGGGATACTGTGCGCGGACCAGTAGCTGGCGCCCGCTAAGTGTCTCGTTCTTTTGTGCTGTGTCGCGTCCGTTGTTCGCGATGCGCATCTTCGTAGGTCCTGCTTATCGAGTTGGTCCTACCTCTCCGGCATATCGGGCGTGCCGAGCGCAATTGGCCTGGGCATTGTCCCATGCATGTGAGCCGAACGAGCTAGCGTCGGGCAGAGTCGTGCAAAACGTTCAATTCACAGAGCCCGTGGCTAGCGCCATCGGCTCACATTCGCAGGGCAGTGTCAAGTCACGATGTTTGATTGGACCGCCTCTCAAGAAGGACGGCTACGAGGTGAATCATGAGCGATCAAAACGCACAAAACGAAAAGAAGGAAAGGGCAGCGGCGAGACGTTGGTGGATCAAGACCTTATTGCAGCCGCTGTTGTTGCTCGCGATCGGTGCGTTGCTGATTTTCGGCCTTGGACTGGCTCAGCGTTTCGAGTGGATCTCCGCGGGCGGCGGTGGGGCGACCCCGCAGGTCGCCAGCGACGGCGATGCACTCTACATCTGCCCGATGATGTGCACCCCGCCGCAGACGGAACCGGGACGTTGTCCGGTGTGCGCGATGGAACTGGTACCGGTGACTTCCAGCGGCGGCGACACGGACAATCTGTCGATCCAAGTGGATCCGGTTGCGCGACGAATCGCGAACATCCAAACGGTAGCCGCCCGGGCGGTGCCGCTAACGCGGGAAATCCGTGCAATCGGCGAAATCACCTATAACGAAGGGGCGT
>CAZUAH010000096.1:0-32859 GCA_964617665.1 uncultured Pirellulaceae bacterium | reverse complement strand
AACCGCAAGTGTACGTATCGACGAACCACCACGCCGATTTCATCAACTGTGTGCGTCAGCGGCGCGATCCGGTTGCGCCCGTCGAGGCGGGGCACGTGGCGTCGTACCTGGGGATGCTTGCCGAGTCGGCCGGTCGCATCGGACACGAATTGCGATGGGATCCGTCCATCGAGCAGTTCGTCAATGACGCCGAAGCCAACCGACTGCTGACCCGACCGATGCGTAGCCCGTGGCACGTTTGATTCTGGTTGATTGCGCTCGCCGAATCGACGCGCACCTAGTCTTGCCTCACGGCTCCAATTGCCGCAGCCTGTTATCCCTCGTAGGGCAGGCCGAAGTATTCGTGGATGAATGCCTTTCGGTCGGCCTCACACTTTACATATTGGACCAACGTGTAGAGCTTCTGCTGGTCTCGGCGCAGTTTTTCATCCAAACGCGACTGGTCGCACAGCGGTTTCGGCAGGTCGTCGACCACCTGAATCTCGAGCGGCGACAAGGACCCTTCGATCACTCCGTAGCGGTCCAGCATGGCCAGCGCGGTTTCCAGGCGGTGATCGTGTTTGTCCCGGTGGTGAAGTCTCTCGCGCAGCCAGTCCAGGCCGAACGCCGTTACTTGCTCCAATTCATGCTGCAGAAAGTCGTAGACGCGCTCGTAGAACTCGGCGTCCGGGTTGCTCCACTTCAGAAACTCCATCTGCGTTGCCAGGTCGTGTTGGTCGTACAGCAGCACGCACTCGGACGGGAGCCCGTCGCGTCCGGCCCGGCCGATTTCCTGGTAGTAGGATTCCATCGAACCTGGAACGTCGGCGTGCACCACAAAGCGAATGTCCTCCTTGTCGATGCCCATTCCAAACGCGTTGGTGGCCAAGACCAGGTGGTCTGGCTCGTTCATGAATCGGTCTTGTAGGCGTTTGCGCTCGGTGCGCTCCAGTTCTCCATGATAGATCAGATGGGGAACGTCCTCCTCGGCCAAGCGGTCGCTGAATTGCATCAACGTCTTGATCAGCGTGAAATAGACAATCCCACTGCCCGGCCGTGCTTTGCGCATTCGCAGAATGCGATCCAGCTTCTCGTCGTCCCCCCACGTTTCGATTACGTCCAGCCGCAGATTCGGGCGGTCGATTCCTTCGTGGAATAGCACGACTTCGTCGTCCCGCAGTCCGAGTTGACGGATGATGTCGTTTTGGACATCGGGAGTCGCGGTTGCCGTCAGTGCAATAGTCGTGGGGCAGTCTAATAGCTCGCGGAATTCGCGGAGCCGCGTGTAATCGGGACGAAAATCGTGCCCCCATTCGCTGATGCAGTGCGCCTCGTCAACCGCCAGCAAGTCTACGCGTCGTCGCCGGATCACGTCGACGAACTCCGTCTTCCGGAAACGTTCGGGCACGACGTACAATAAGTCGTAATCGCCTCGTCCCACCGCGTCGTATCGTTGTTCCCGTTCGCTTCGAGTTAGAGATGAGTTGATGTACGCCGCCGCGATCTTTCGGGATCGCAACGAGTCGACCTGGTCTTTCATCAACGCAATCAGCGGCGAAATGACCAGAGTAAGCCCGCGCCCGCCAGAGTCGGGTTGGTCTTGATTGGCCAGAAGAATCGCTGGAATTTGAAAGCACAGCGACTTGCCCATACCCGTGGGCATAATCACGAGCGAATGCCCCCGGGCCATCACGCGCTGGATCGCATCCAGTTGTTGCCCGCGAAAGCTGTTGTGCCCGAAGTGCTCGTTCAGGACCGTAAGCGGCTGCATATCCGTATCCGACGTTCAGGTGGCGACTTCGCCTGAGAATGCAAGGTACAGAGCCGCCGCGAGTACGCCGCCAACGATCGGTCCCAAGATCGGAATCGGGGCATAGGACCAGTCGCTATCGCGTTTGCCGCGAATAGGAAGCAATGCGTGTGCGATTCGCGGGCCGAGATCTCTGGCTGGATTGATCGCATATCCGGTCGTTCCACCCAGCGACAAGCCAATGGCAAATACGATCAGCCCGACTCGCAAGGCTCCGATCGAACCAAGCCCAACTTCGACATTGTCACTGCTTGCCAGGGCAA
The DNA here is from genome assembly GCA_964617665.1 of uncultured Pirellulaceae bacterium. Lineage (GTDB taxonomy): Bacteria > Planctomycetota > Planctomycetia > Pirellulales > Pirellulaceae > JADHUC01. The sequence goes on along the minus strand of CAZUAH010000096.1, from coordinate 30,807 downwards.
ATGTCGGATTCGTGGTCAGCAGGACTGCGTACACCAACACAAAGGTGGCGATAGCTTCGCATACGAAGTTGAATGGCAATGCGCGGATGTTTGGCCCCGTGCAAAACGTTGCGAGCACCGAGTCCGGATCGTCCGTCGCATCGTAATGTGGCTTGTAGAACAGATAAACCACGATCGCACCGAAGATTCCGCCGGCCATCTGTGCGGCCACGTAACCCGCTACCTTGGCCCATTCAAATTCTCCAGCCACGGCCAAGCCAATGGAGACAGCCGGATTGATATGTGCGCCGCTGAACTCGCCAACGCATAGTACCGCCACATAGACGGCGAATCCCCAGCCCGCACTAATCGTCACCCAGTCCGCGCCGTTGCCCTTGGTTTTGCTGAGCACGACGTTGGCCACAACCCCGTTGCCCAAGAGGATCAGGATGGCCGTTCCAATGAACTCGGCAATATAGCAATTCATGATCAAGTCCTCGAAGCAGTGCGCTGCTCACGACATCGTCTGGCAGCAGTCTAGTTCGACTGTTTGAGTTGGTATTGGCCCCCTGCCAGCTCGTCTGGCAGGAGCCGATGTTTGGGCAGCTAACGCGGCCGCTCACCACCTTGCTTACCTAGTCATCCCCTCTTCGCCGCCGTGGGCGGCGAAGAGGGGATGACTAGGTGTCTTAGAGAGACGTTTTCTTAGCCTTTCAAACTGGTCCACCTGCCGGACGAGCCAGCAGGGGTCGAAGTCAAACAGTCGAACTAGAAGAAGACGAAAAATGGCTGAAGACTACTATCAAATACTAGGTGTAGACCGAAAAGCGACTCAGGCCGACGTCCGGAAGGCGTACCGAAACCTTGCGCGCGAACATCATCCGGACATGAATCCAGATGACAAATCGGCGAAGGAGAAGTTCCAGAAGATCCAACAAGCCTACGATGTGCTGAACGATTCGGAAAAGCGTCAGATGTACGACCAGTACGGACACTCTTTCGAGTCGATGGGCGGTGGCGGACACGGGTTTCGAGGAGGGCCACAGGGCTTCCAGGACATCGATCTGGGACAAATCTTCGGCCAAGCGGGAGGCGGAGGCGGCTTTGGTGGATTCGAGGATATGTTTGCGCAGTTCACCGGCGGGGGACATCGCCGCGGCGGCCGTCAAAGGGCTCCGACTCGTGGTCAGAACCTGCGTCATGAACTTCATGTACCTTTCAACACCGCAATCCTCGGTGGTCAGGCCCAAATAACGGTCCAGCGGCCCAGCGGAAAGTCCGAGACGATTACGATTACGATCCCACCGGGCACCGAAGACGGTGGAAAAATGCGTCTGCGCGGGCAAGGCGAATCATCACCTAACGGTGGACCAAAAGGCGATCTAGTCATTGCCGTTCGCGTTGCCGAGCATCCGTACTTCCGCCGCCGCGGCAGGGACTTGGAGGTATCCGTTCCCGTGACGTTAGCCGAAGCCGCGCTGGGGGCTACGATCGACATTCCAACGCCCAACGGTGAGATCGCCCTAAAGGTACCCCCAGGGACCTCGGGCGGAAAACGTCTGAGACTCCGAGGCATGGGTGTGCCTGGCAAGAAAGGTACCGGCGACTTGTACGCTGAAATCCAAATCGCGTTGCCCGAATCGCTTGATGATGAGAGCGCCGAAATGCTTCGTCGTCTCGATCAGCGATATCCACTGAACCCTCGTTCGGATTTGAAATGGTAGGCATACTCGGAACGCTTCTTGCCAATGTCGCCCTCTGGTTGGCCCAGACCCAGGCGGAGCAACCGCTGATTGTGCGCCTGGAACCGAAAGATCGCGTAAAGGTGCTATTGGCTTTGGCATCAGTAGCAGTTTTGGGGCTAGTGCTGATTGTGTTCGCTTGGTGGGCCGCAAGGGCAACTCGTCGGTACATGAATTCGGCAACGCTGGCCCGTCAACAAAAGCGACCGACGGCGATAAGAGAAGACGATTGGGCGACAAAGCCTCTGTATGCCACCGACGACGACACCTCGGGGAAAGAAGAGTGACCGACGTGGTCGATGAACGTTTTCCTCGCAAGTATCGCTTGCGTACTCGTACCGACTTCGATCGCGTGTACCAGAACGACGCGTATGCGGCTGATCGCGTGCTGGTCGTTCGCGGCTGCCAGAACGGACTTCCCTATCCGCGTTTGGGTTTGTCCGTGTCGCGCAAAGTTGGCGGCGCAGTAGTGCGAAACCGCTGGAAGCGCCTGATTCGCGAGGCTTTTCGCAAATCCCGAAGCGAATTGCCTGCCGGTCTGGACTTGGTCTTTCGGCCACGGCGCGGGGCGGAGCTGGACTATGCTGCAATCTCTGAGTCGTTGCCCAAAGTGGCCAGACAACTGGCCAAAAGGCTGAGGAGACAGCGGCAGTGAGATTCTTGTGGGCTGCGATTGTGGGGCTGCCGGGTTGGCTGATGATCGTGGCTGTGCGATTCTACCAGGTAACGCTCAGTCCAGTGATCGGCCGACAGTGTAGGTTTACGCCTTCTTGCAGCCAATACTTCATTTTGGCTGTCAAGAAACATGGCGCGACTGTGGGTGCCGCGCGCGGGATTTGGCGAATCTGTCGATGCCACCCGTTCCACCCCGGTGGCTACGATCCGCCATAGATGCCGGTATCGCAAGGTGAAACGATGTCCGACAAGCCACTATTTGAAAGGACGGAAGCCGATAACCTCCGGCGTGCGCAACCGCTTGCGGCACGCATGCGACCTGTTTCGCTGGAAGAGTTTGTTGGTCAAAAGCAGTTTCTGGGCGATGGCAAACTGCTGCGCCGCCTTTTGACAGCGGACCGGTTGGGATCCGTGATATTCTATGGCCCACCGGGCTCGGGAAAGACGACGTTGGCCAGGCTGCTCGCGACCGAGGGACGCAGCTACTTCCGGCAATTGAGTGCGGTTACTTCCGGCGTGAAGGAACTGCGGGCTTTGATGAACGATGCCCGTGACGAATTGGCTGCAGGGGGCCGGAAGACGATTCTGTTCGTCGACGAGATTCATCGCTTCAGCAAAGCACAGCAGGACGTTTTGCTTCCGGATGTCGAGGACGGCATCATCACGTTGATCGGTGCTACCACCTCCAACCCTTTCTTCGCCGTCAACAGCGCTCTGGTCAGCCGAAGTCAAGTATTTCAGTTCGAAGCGCTCTCGCCGAGCGACATCAAGATCCTGTTGGGGCGCGCGTTAGCGGACTCGCACCGTGGATTGGGCCGCCACGATGTGCGTATGGATGAGGACGCGATGGGTTTCCTTGCCGAGGTTTGCGACGGCGACGCAAGGCGAGCACTGACCGCATTGGAAATCGGTGTGCTTTCAAGCGAGACGCGACCGTTGGAGTTCACCCGCCAATTAGCCGAGGAGTCTGTGCAACGCAAGGCCGTGGTGTACGACGGATCCGGCGATGCCCACTACGACACAGCGAGCGCGTTGATCAAGAGCATTCGAGGCTCGGATCCCGACGCGGCGCTGTATTGGCTGGCTCGGATGTTGGAGGGTGGCGAGGACATTCGCTTTGTGTGCCGCCGGCTGATCATCTTGGCCAGCGAGGACATCGGCAACGCGGACCCTCAGGCGCTGCCGTTGGCGGTTGCTGCCATGCAGGCTTGTGAGTTCGTCGGTCTGCCGGAATGCCAATTGACGCTCAGCCAAGCGGTGACGTACCTTGCATGCGCTCCAAAGTCGAACGCCTCGACGGTGGCCATCGCCGAGGCACGTCGTGATATCCGCCAAGGACGCGTGTTGCCGGTTCCCGTGCATCTTCGCGATTCCCATTACTCTGGCGCGAAGAAGTTGGGGCACGGTGATGGCTATCAGTATTCGCACAACACGGAATCGGGCGTCGCCGAACAGGACTACTTAGGCGTGGATCGCGAATACTACCGGCCCGCGAATCGCGGCTTCGAGGCGAGGTTGGCGCAACGGCTAGAGGTCATCCGGCAGATGTTGCGAAAGGGAAAGGACAAGAGCGATGACTAGGTCAGCAACTGCCACACGATGACGATAACACCCACCGGGATGCACCAAGCGGCAAACCACTGCAAACGCCCGCGTTCCAACCAGCGGACCAGCCACCAGAGGGACGCCAGGCCGACGATGAACGAGACAAATGCCCCCGCCAGCAGATAACCCACGGGTGTCGAAAACGTCTCGTGGTCCCTAACCATGGATACAATCTCCCAGGATCCGGCGCCGGCAATCGCGGGAATGGCCAACAGGAAAGAAAACGTGGCCGCGGCGTTCGGGGATAGTCCAAAACCTAGTCCCGCCGAGATGGTCGCACCACTGCGTGAAAGTCCCGGCATTAGCGCGGCCGCTTGGGCGCCGCCGATGAGAAACGCTTTCAAGAGGCTGAGATCTCGGTAATCGCCACTGCCATACTGGTGACGGGAGACCCAAATCAGAATGGCTCCGGTCACGATCAGCAAGGCTCCGGCTAGAAGGGGGCTTTCCAGGAGCCCTGTATCCAGCAACTTGACCGGCACGCCCAGCAAGACCGCCGGGATCGTTCCCACTATCAACAGGCCGACGGTTCTACGGTCTTCTAGCAACAACCGGGCAACACGTCGCCAGTAGAAAACCAAAATCGATAGCAGGGTTCCCATGTGCAGCACGATATTTACGTCGCCGACATCAAAGTCCTTCGCACCGCCCGGTGCAAGGGCCTCTGCCATAATCACCACGTGTCCGCTGGAACTTATGGGCAGAAATTCAGCGATTCCTTGAATCACCGCCAAGACGAGGATGTGCCATAGCTGGATCTCCATGAGGGGGAATTGTATCGATCAAACGGCTCCTGCCCGCCCCCTTTGAACAAATCCCCGTATTCCCTTAGAATATTGCCTTTCTTGTCGCCCTCGGCGATGCCAACCGACTGAATCCCCCGGAAAGGATGCAGATGTACAAAAACCTGAACCCACAATCACTCGGAGTTTCGGGACGCCAGAGTGAGTTGATCGAATTGGCGTTGACCTACGGATTTCGCAGTCTGGACTTGGACGCGGGGGAATTGCTGAAGCGTGCGACACTGCAGGGAATTGAAGAAGCCACTCGGTACATCCGCAGCGGCAAAGTAAAAGTGAGCGGCTGGACTTTGCCGCTGAATCTCGATGCCGACGATGCGACGTTTGATGCTGATTTGGAGAAGCTGGCGGGTCTGACGGAAACGGCCTCCCAGGTGGGATTCACATACTGCACAACAAAGGTTGCTCCGGGGAGCGACAAACCATTTCACGAGAATTTCGAGATGCATTGCGATCGCCTGCGTAAGGCCGGCGAGGTCTTGAGCAAACACAGCATTCGCTTGGGAGTCGGCTTTCACCCGGTGGTTGCCGAGGGAAGTGAGGATCCGGCATATCCTTTTGTCCGTCAAGCCGAGGAATTGCTGACACTGGCCAAGAGCGTCGCGTCCGACAACGTTGGCTTGGCACTGGATACGTGGGATTGGGAAGTGGGACGTGGCGGCAAAGATCAACTCAGTGAGCTGACCGGCCAGCAAATCGTGAGCGTCTGCATCGCCGATACTCCCCCGGAATCGGAACCCACGACGGTAGATGCGACCCAACGTGTGCTCCCAAGTGAAGAGACGATTCCTGGCCACACCGCCTTGCTCGTTCTCCTGGCGGAGCGCGATTATGAAGGACCAATCACTATTCTGCCTCACAGCAGCCAGTTGTCACGCGCACCGCGAGACATGAATGTCGACAAATGCGCGAATCTACTGGACGGGATGTGGAAGCAGGCTGGCTTGGACAAAGCCGGCAAGCTGATCCCGGTAACGGCGGAAGAGTAAACGAACCTGCCGAATCAACGCTCCTTGACATAACGCGTCAGGAGTGAATCCTGCTGTTCCAGCACGCTGGCGGCGTCCGCTTTTCTCGCAACGTGCTTCTCCAAGAAGGCAATCGAATACCGACGTATGACGTCGAACTGCTCTTCGGTTCCGCTGAGCAGGTGCGCGAGAGGATTGTCCGTGAATCGATTATTGAACGAGAAGTGATTGGCCCCTCTCACTTCAAGAAGGTACTTCGGCGGTCGAATGTTCCGATAGACCTTGTCCGCAAATTCGGACACGGTCTTGCTGCCTCGCTTCTGCTCCTTCTCTCGCTCGCCCAATAAGTACATCAGTGGCACGTCAACCTTGGCAAGCTCGCTCTCTCTGTACAAGTATCCGCCTGCACCTGTCGAGAACAGCAGGATCGCCTTGACGCGATCATCGCGCCACTTCTCAATCGTCCCGCACAGGGCCAACGCAGTGAACCCACCGAAGGAATGCCCGCCGATCGCGATTTTCTCTTGATCGATCAGGGTACCAAACGTGTCGCATTCTAGTCGGCCATCCAGCGCGAGTTTCATCTCCTGAGGCATAGATACGCGTCACGATCAGCGGGGCCGGATCGCCCGATTTGCTGGGCGTGCTGCAGAAGCCCAAGGCGATCGTAATTCACCTTCTGGCCCGTCCGGATGCGAACGGCAGTATGCCGGTCGTGATGATCGGGGGCAACGACGATCCAGCCGCGGGCGGCAAGCGGTTCGGTGAAGAACACTGCTCCCAGACCGCTGCCCCCGTAACCATGCGAAAAAACCAGAAGCGAATACGGACCACCGCTATGACAAGGCGCCGCATCCAGAGCAACGTTGCCCGTCGTCGGGCCGCCATACACGTGACGCTTCGCAGGTGCCGTTGTTGGATACCATACAGCGAGCGTCAGGACCTTCTTTTCGTCATCGCTTCCGTATTCCAGCTCAAGTATTCGGTAGCCGACTCGATATGTTTCGCCCCGTCGGGCCTCCTCCGCATCCGCGCGCGACACCATCCAGCAAAGGCTAACGAGCAGGGCAAAGCCAAAGGCCGCAATTCGTACAGTCGTCGTCACGTCTACAGTTCCGATGCTGAACGTGTGAGCAAATCGTATGCGTGACGCCAGCGAACGCTTATCCGACCGCTGAAATATGCCAACAAGCTGGAAATACTCAGCATGATCAGACACCAGCCTGCAGCCTTGTTGCCGTATACCGTGTTGGCCAATTCCAGGTACCGAATGATCAAGTTGTCATCTCTTGCCAAGAGGACAATGCCCAGGAACATGGCGTATCCGGTAGCCATCACAAGTGCAACCAACGAGACAACCCAAGCCGTGCTCCAATCGGGCAATTGCACCAAGTAGATGGAATACGCCAGTTGAATTGCGGAGGCGAGCAACAGCGCGAATGCCCATGATGCGACGCCCCGTGGTTCGAGGGCGCGAAGGCTCGCGACAATATCCATCACCGCGGGGATCGCGCCGAACAACGCTGTCAGCATCAGCGCGATGCCGAGATGATACACTGTCTGGCGTCGTTGGATGTCATGCTCGTAGCCCCGAATCACTTCGCGATCCGGTTTCTGGGTCTCTGTGCCGAGCATCTCGGCCGGGCCTTCTTCGCGCTGAGGACGCGAGGGCATCTGGGGCGGTTTGGGAGCTGCTTCAGAAGAGGCGTCGCCCTGTGCGTCTTTCTGGGCTACAGCCTCTTGTGGTAGTGGAGGTAATTCGGGTGGAAGAGACTGTCCCTGCTCCTCCTTCCAGCGCTGTTTCTGCGAATCTGCCTTGATTCGGCCCTTGTCGATATCTGACTTGAGTTTCCGCTCCTTCGGCTTGGGATCCTCCGATGGGGACTTGGCCGGCAAAGGAGGAACGGGAGGCGTATCGGCACGCTTCTTTCGCTTCGCTCTTGCAAGTGGCGGAGGCTTGGGTGGATCGGGCGGATCTGGTGCGGGCGATTCCTCTTTGGGTGTATCGGTTGTCGGAGGCGTGGGCTTGGCTGCAACGGGCGGCGGCTCGGGTGGCTTTGGCGTACTCTTTGTTGCGGTTGGCTTCTTCGCAGGCGATGTCTTCCGCCGGTCTGGCGTCTTTTTGGGGCCAGGCGGCCGTACCGGTTCGCGTTTATTCCGCGGAGGATCCTTGGCGGGAGGAGGCGTTGGTTTGCTGCTTCGAGCCGCAGGCCGCGCCTGTCCTGGTTTCGCCTCAGGCCGCTTCTCACTCGCACTGGAGTCTTCGGTCTTCGAGTGCCGTGGTTTTGGGACTCGCAGTTTTTTCTCGCAAACTGGACAACGTACGATCGCACCGATGCGTTGCACTGGAACGCTCAGGACTCGCTTACACGTTGGACACTTGATCTTCAGCGGCATTTGATGAGGCGGGCATTGGACGTGACTGTCACATCAGCGAGACAACGAGTACGATCACAACGCCGATCAGAAAGAGGGCTGCGCCAAACAGAAACATCATTGCGAAATACGACGAACGTTCCTGAGATCGACGCCGAAGTGTCCGAGCCGTTCTCGTCCTTGTACTTCGTTTGGTCGCTTCTCCGGGGATTCCCGGCGTGCCGACATTTTCTACGGCACTCGGCTGCGGCTGCCCCGCCACATTGCCAACCGGACCGGTTTGTTGATGCGGTGCCTGCGGCTCGTTCGGGGGTGGCACCGGGGGTGGATTCGACGGCGGTTGTCCCCAGCCAGGAGCCGGCATGCCAGCGGGTCCAGTTGGAGCCATCGGCGTTGGGTATCCAGCGCCTTGCATCGTGGCCGGATTGGCCATTGGGATCTCGCCTTGGCCACCGGTTGGGTAGTTCTGGCCAGCGCCAAACGTCGATTGGGCATAGCCGGGTTGACTTGGTTGCAGCGGTGTTTGGCTTGCGGTTGGTGCTCCAGCAGTAGGTGCCTGCGCGATCGGCGTTTCGCCACCTATGATGCCCGGTTGTTGGGGTATCGCCGACGGAACGGGACCTGCCGGAGACGCCGGGCTGGGGATCTGAGGCTGACCCGCCATCGGCATTTGCCCTGCTGTTGTGGGCTGGCCTGCCATCGAAGTCGGACCAGCCGGTTGCGACTGTTGCGTTCCTGAAACTGGCACTTGCGGTGCACCGGCTATGGGCTGCCCGCCGGTTGAGCCACCCAGGGGACGCGAGGTAGGAATGACACCCGGTCCAGCGATTTGCTGCTCTTGGGAACCGCTCACCGGGATCGTTGGCGCCGGGCCAATTGCTCGTTCTTGTGGTGCAGCGTCTGTCGGCTGGGTGCCGGCGGTTGGAACTGCCGGTGCTGGCTGGATCGGCTGTTCCTGCCCCACAGGAGTGGTTCCCTGCCCGGGGACGGGAGGAGCCGAGTTAATGGGCGATTCGCCGCCGGATGGCTTCGGTTGCTCTTTTGCATTCTCAGCAGCCAACGTCGTATCCTCACAGACAAAAGGTCAGAAGAACGCAGTAGATGCACGCCACGGATCCCTGCGAACATATTATCCGCGAAATCAAGGCTGCCGACAACCAAGGCGGGGCACCAATCCGGGGCTGCGGTAGACCGTTCGCCCATCGTTAACAATGATACTATCACACAGACCGCCGCGGGCAGCGCCGTCCTTGCCAAGTATCGCGGCGCTCCAATTCGTCCTGTAGCGCCGCCCGCACACTGGGCCTGTCTAAGCACCATGTGGGCCCAACAAGGAAATCGGCCGGGGCATCGCCGCTGATACGTTCCACAACAACGGTCGGAGGTAGTAGCTCCAGGAAATCGACCAGTGTCCCTATGTAGTCGTCGCGTTCCATAATTGTGACATCGCCACGCCGAACCTGATCGGCCAGGGGTGTATTCTTGACCGCGTACAAGTTGTGAAGTTTCACTGAATCGACACCAAGTCTCGCCAGTTCGCGAGCCGTTGCCATCATTTCCTCGTGATTCTCGACGGGAAGGCCAAGAATGACGTGGGCGCAGATCTCGAATCCACGTCCGCGGCTTCGAGCCATCGCGTCGATGAGAGCGTCATGCTGACGACCACAGTTCATCCATTCGAGGGAATGATTGTGCATGGATTGCATGCCGAATTCCACTGACAAAAACGTGCGACCGGCGATTTCGCTCAGCAAATCAAGCACATCGTCAGACACGCAGTCCGGTCGCGTTCCGATCGCCATCCCCACGATTTTCGGGTGAGCCAACGCCTGTTCGTATGTTCGTCGCAGCCTTTCGACCGGGGCGTACGTGTTCGTGGACGGCTGGAAGTACGCAATGAACTGATGGCAGTCAAAACGTCTACCAACTCGCTCAATTCCCTGGTTGATCTGTTCCTGGATCTCCATGCGGGGCAGGCGACGGCTCGGGCTGAAACTTCGGTTGTCACAGAACGTACATCCGCGCGTGGACAGCATGCCATCCACGTTCGGGCACGTGAAACCGGCGTCGATGCTTACCTTGTGAACCCGACAGCCGAACCTATTGCGCAGGAAAAAACTATATGCGCAATAACGTAGGCTTGCACCGCGCCAATCGCAGTGAGATGCATAAGCGTTCGGGGATGAATCGGTAGTTGACGACAAGCCTGTCCTCTAGTAGAGTAACAGTAGGCTATTAGTACTTCCGGCGGGTACAGAGGAAAGGCATAATAAATCGCTCGCCCGCCGCAAACAAGGGGAGCGTCAACATGTACGGACAACTGGTTCCTGCAGGCGGTGGGGATCCAATTCCTTTGTTGAAAAAGAAGCTGTTGGTGGGACGTCGCGAAAGCTGCGACATAGTGTTGAGATTCGCCAACGTTTCGGGAAAACACTGTGAGTTGGCTGTCGACGAGGGATACTGGTTCATCAAAGATCTGGGAAGCCGCAATGGCACGAAAGTGAATGGCTTACGGATCTCGAAACGCAAACGCCTGGATCCCGGTGACTCGGTCACTATTGCCAAGCACAAGTACGAGGTGAAATACTCGCCGATTGACGACCTCAATGCCGTTGGGACGCCACCACCCGAACAAGAGCCTGTGCGGGACATGCTTTCGGAGACTCTTCTCGAAAGAGCAGGTCTTAAGCGACGGCGGATGTGATCGGCACGCTGTAGCAACACCCGCGTTGCACCTCGAAGCAGATTCTACTTGGCAGCGATTCAGCAGCTAACGTGTCTGTCCGGTGAGCGTCTGCGCGCCTTTCCCGTTTCTACGTCACTCTGCAGGAGTCCCCTCGGCCGTGAATCGGGTCTGGGAAGGCTCGATGTGGGCCGACCGCCGTCGACCCAGCGGCGGCGCGTGAAGCTCATCAGCCGTCCCGCTACGCCTCGCTATTGGTACGGGGCGTCTTTTCCTTGCGCCGGGTTCCGGCGTTAGCAGCAACCTAATATCCTGAGTGGGACTTGCTGTCTTCACACCCCCTTACACATAGGGATTGATGGGATGACTTCTCCTCTGAATTGGAACAGCCGACACATAACACACGGCTGGCAACGCGGCGGGAACGCCTTCTACTACGGACTGGGGCTGACGGATGAAGACCTGGACAAGCCCCAGGTTGGAATCGGCGTCCCTCTGCTCGACGGCAACCTGTGCAATGTTCATGCGTACGACTTGGCGAAGAGCATTGCGGAAGGCTGCCGACAGGCCGATTTAATCGGTTTTCCGTTTGGCGTGCCTGGTGTTAGCGACAACATCACGCAGGGGCACGAAGGCGGCAATGCTAGCTTGCCGTCCCGTAACATGATCGCAAATGCCGCCGAGTGTGTTGTCAGCGCTCATGGGTACGACGCGCTGGTCGGCCTGCACAATTGCGACAAGAACGGCCCAGGCTTCGCCATGGCGTTGGCCAGGATGAATTACCCCGGCTTGGTCGTCAGCGGCGGTACGATCATGCCAGGAAGCCACCGCGGCAAAGATGTAACGATTCTGGACGTATACGATGCGGCGGCGGCGGTCTCTGTGGGAGCCATGGAGCAGGATGAAGCGGACGAGATTCTCCGGGAAGCCTGCCCTGGTCCCGGCGGATGTGGCATTGCGGCTTCCTTCAATACGTGGGCCGTCGGCCTGGAAGCAATCGGCATGATGCTTCCGTTCAGCAGTTCCATTCCGGCTGTGGACGACCAAAAGGAGCAGGAATGCACCCAGGTCGGTCGGGCCGTGCGGAATCTACTCGAACAAAATATCCGGCCGCGTGACATTCTGACGCGCAAAGCATTCGAGAATGCCATAGGCGCTATCGCGGCCATAGGCGGTTCGACAAACGGCGTGCTGCATCTCTTAGCGTTGGCTCGCGAATCCGGCGTTGACTTTCATCTGAAGGATATTCAAGACATTCTTCGTTGCACTCCGGTGTTATGCAGTTTTGCACCGCGCGGCGAGCGGACGATGGTGGATCTGCACCGAATCGGCGGCACACCGATGTTGCTGAAGCATCTCCTGCACGCCGGTATCCTGCATGGCGATTGCTTGACAGTCACAGGCAAGACGTTGGCTGAGAATCTGAAGACGGCACCGGATGTGCCTACCGATCAAGATCTGATCGCGCCCATCGACACACCATTCAAGCCGTTTGCCGACATGCAGATCTGTTTCGGCAACCTCGCACCGGATGGGATCGTTTTCAAAGTGTCTAGCTTGCAGGATCCGCGTTTTCGTGGCGGGGCCGTCTGTTTCGATAACGCGAAAGACGTGGCTGACGCGGTGGAAACGCGGCAGATTCAACCGGGTAGCGTTATCGTTCTGAGGAATCTCGGCCCAGTCGCAAGCGGAATGCCCGAGGTGCTGGTCGCTTCGGCCGCCCTGGCCGTGCCCGAATTGGACGGCCGTGTGGCGCTGGTTTCCGATACACGTGTCTCGGGAGTCTCGCATGGCGCGATCGGCGTACACTGCGCGCCGGAGGCTGCCGTTGATGGCCCGATCGCACTGGTTGAGGACGGCGACGAGATATCGTTTGATTTGCTTGCCGGCGACATCACTGTGCACGTCACGGACGAAGAACTGGGCAAGCGCAAGCAAAAGATGAAAAGCACGGCCGGGACACCACAGCGAGGCTATTTGCTCGACTTCGCTGCCACTGCTTCACAGGCAAATCACGGATGCGTCAGCAAGGCGCTCTATCCCAACTGCAGTTGAGCGAATCGAGCGATCGGCGAGGTGCCAGACTCGATCCCCTATCGTCCCGACATGTTCACGTATGTGAAGCCCCCGCCATTCTGCCGCGCTACTCGCGTCATGAAGTTGGCTTCATCGCGCAATTCGCCGAAACCAAACTGGATGCAATGTATAGTGGTCTGGCCTTCCGCGAGCTTACGAATGTTGGCAAGCTGAATGTCGTTCAAGTGTGGATCACCACCATCGGTCAGCAGAAAGACCACATCGGGCTCCATGCCTAGACTGGCCCGCAACGCCATTTCATGGTCCGTACCGCCAAACGCAGCCAAGCGATCAATGAAGCCAGGCACACCCGGTTTGTTCTCATCGGTCGCCGGGACCAGTCGTGGCGTCTTGTAGTACACGCAGTTGTGGTGATAGGCGATGATTTGGAATCGCTGTTTCGGCGAAAGGTGCGCCAACGCACGGGACAATTCAGTGGCTGCCGCCGACAACGCGTTCAGCCCCTCGCCGCCCATACTCTTTGATCGGTCGATAGCGAAGACGAACGAGCGTCCCACGGCAGCCGTGGAACTGAACAGCGAAACATCGGTGGTCGGGCCGAGTGCTCGCCGAGCGGCCCTCATAGCGGCTTCTTCCGCCAAAATCTCGTCGTCATACATCCCAGGCAAGATCGGCTTACGGCCCTGGGCGTGAACGTTTAGGTTGTGGGAAAGGAGTTCGTCGGTCGCACCCATGGGAGTTGCTGCCCCCGGTAGTTGGATGTCCGGAATCAGCAAGGATGATGGAACGGCTGCTCCCATCGGCCCCGATTCACCAGCTGTCGGAGCGTCCGCGACTGACGCTGGCGTGGAATCCTGTTCGGTTCTTTCCGTGTCTTGTGGCGAGTCCTGCGACTCGTCCAAGTAGGCGAATCGCCGTTCGTCGTCATGTTGGGCCAGCACGATTCCAATGCGACGCGGCGGCTCCTCGTCTTTGGGCCCAGCGGCCGCGCGCATACCGATCGCCAGGAGGATCACGAGAAAGAAGTGCAGCACCAATGACAACAGCCAAGCCGGCGCCAAAGTCTGCTTAGACGATTCGGCGGCAATGATCTCGGCCTGCGCAACGGCTTCGTGTTTTGGCATAGGATGACCTTGAGACTCACTCTGCATTATCCACAATCGTACCTCTTCCGTCAGCATTTCAGGCGAAAACTGATCGTTGGTCAAATAGGCCATATTCGCACACGCGACATTTTGCTACGTTAGGAAGTTGGATCACAAGAGAGTTCTTTCAGAGCAACCTAAGACCACCCATGTTAATGAGCAGGCGGAGACGACAGGCGGAGAAACTGAAGCGGCAAGGTCTGCGCGCGGCAGGGCGATTCAATGCAGAGGCTATGGATTACATCCGACCGTATGTGAAAGCCGGGATCGCGACGGGCGAAATCGACCGATTGGTTCATGAGTACACGCTAGATCACGGACACACGCCCGCCCCCCTCAATTACCAGAATTTCCCGAAGAGCTGTTGCACAAGCGTCAACGAGGTGATCTGCCATGGGATTCCTGGCGAGTACATCCTGAAGGAAGGTGACATCGTCAACGTTGACATTACGAGCATCGTCAACGGTTGGCACGGCGATCAATCAGAAACGTTCCTGATTGGCGACGTGTCGGAAGAAGCTCGCAACTTGATCCAATGCGCGTTCGATTGCCTGTATGCAGCAATTGACACCATTAAGCCGAACTGCCGCATTTCCGACATCGGCACTACCGTGGTGCGGATCGCCCAGGCTCAAGGTTATTCGGTGGTCAAGGACTACGTTGGCCACGGCGTGGGGAAAAAATTCCACCAGGAGCCGACGATTTCTCACGTCCCCACTCCTGAAGGACGCCGGCAGCGCCTGCGACCCGGCATGTCGTTCACTATCGAGCCCATGATCAATGTCGGTGTCCCGGACGGTGATCAGGACGAGGAAGATGGTTGGACAGTGCGAACGGCCGACGGCAAACTGTCGGCTCAATTCGAGCATACCATCTTGATGATGCAGGATGGGCCGGAGATTCTCACGCTCACGAAAAACGGCCCTCAAAAGGGACACAAGTTCTGAGCCGACTTGACCTTGAGCCGACTTTCCGAATCGGTTACAAGTCTGCCCCGAGTCTCGTCACCCGTCACGTCGTGCTAGCAGAGGTTCTCTCCATGCGCGCAAATCCTGCTCTCTGGTTTTGCATAGTCGGTATCTGCGGCAGTGTCTTCGGCGCACAGACGCAATTCCCGTACGAGGTGGCCGTCGCCGCCGATTCCGTGGAAGTTCGCAGTGGGCCTGGAGAGCAGTACTACGCGACCGACAGGCTGCCCATTGGCACTAAGATCCAAGTCTACCGCCATGACGGCGATTGGTTGGCCATTCGTCCGCCCGATGGCAGTTTCAGCCTTGTCAAGAGCGAGCATCTGAAGCCAACGAACCAAGCAGATGTCGCCAGAGTGACGGAAAATGATGTCAGATGCCACGTGGGGTCCAAATTCACCGAGATCGGTGAGCCCGTGTCCTGGGTGCCTCTACGAAAAAACGAGCTGGTCGAGTTGATTGACGGAGAGAAAGCCGAAATCGGAGCGACTGCGGGCGACGCAGGGGATTCTTGGCGTCGTATTTCGCCTCCGGCCGGCGAGTTTCGTTGGGTGAAGGCCGCAGACATGCGGACGGCCGTACCCAAGACACTCACCGAACGCGTGGAAAGGTCCAGTGGAGACGTAGTAGCGATCCCAATGGAAGACGAGCAGACTCCTGTCAATGCGGGCTCAGAAGAGGAACAGACCGAAACTGCTGGCGAAGAAACAGGAGAGGAGAGTGTCTCTTCCGAGAAGAAATGGATCGCCCGCAGTCCGCGCTCGCACGACAGTCTGGACGACATCGAATTGCGGCTTTCGCTGATGGTTGCCAAGGAGATGCGTGCGTGGAGGTTGGAACAGTTGCGCGAGCGTGTGGAGACTATCAAGGAGAACCTGAACAGCGAAGACGATCGATCACTCGCAGAGTTCCTTCTGGAACGCATCGGTAAATTCGAGAAGTTGCAGAACGGCTTCGTTCAAACGATGGGTGACGCGTATATCCCAGACGCCCCCGTCACCGACGTACCCGCAAACGACAACATGCTGACGGTTGTGGAACGGGCCACCGGCGTGCGCTACGACGGCAGCGGTTGGTTGGTGCCCGTTCACTCGACAAAACAAACCGCCCCACCATACGCCCTGCTGGACGCCGAAGGCGACGTATTGCAGTACGTGTCTCCGGCGCCGGGATTGAACCTTCACCGCTACGTGCGCAAGCAGGTTGGTCTATTCGGGCATCGCGGCTACAAGCAGTCGCTCAAGAAGCCGCATCTTACGGCCGAACGAGTGGTCGATCTCAAGCGACATCTGCGCTGATTCCCAACTGGTGTCAGAAGCACCTGTGGGGGCTGTTATTGTATCTGCCTTTCTTCCTTCAGCAGTCGCAATTGATCCGTCACCCAACCTGTTACGCGGTCCGATGTGGGAAAACGAGCAAGCACGCCAAATAGCAGTAGCGCACCAATGATGTGATT
Source organism: uncultured Pirellulaceae bacterium (assembly GCA_964617665.1). Classification (GTDB taxonomy): domain Bacteria; phylum Planctomycetota; class Planctomycetia; order Pirellulales; family Pirellulaceae; genus JADHUC01. The sequence goes on along the minus strand of CAZUAH010000096.1, from coordinate 14,373 downwards.
GACCAAGTGACCTTCGGTCATGAAAGCAACGAGCGCAACGAAACACGCCCCTTCTAATGGGCCGCAGACGACAATTGTCTTGATGAGGTAGACGGCCGCTAGTTTTCCGGCATCGGTGACTGGAGCATCCTCGTGTCGCCCCTGCATTTGCCACGTGCCATCAACAATCCTGCGCCGCTGAGCAAGCACGATTCCATGAGGGACGAGCAGACTCACCCCTCCGCAGACCACCGTCATTCCAACTGCGACAAGCGTCAACATGCCGGCTTCCGCCTCCTCTTTGCCTCCAGCCAGAAACACGGCCGCAACTGCGAACGTCACAATCCCCATACCCAATGCGACCACAACGATCTGGCTCACGCGGACAAAGCGATTCACCTCCGCTTGCGATTTCTCGTCGAGCACCATGATTTCCTCACCCGAGTACTGAAATTGGCCGGTTGACAGCCGATTTGCCCAAATTCTAACCCGAATGATCGTGACGCGAAATTCCACGTGGCGCTTGGCCAGTTGGTCGTCTGGCGAGCCAAGTCTCTGTTGACTGATTTGGCTGTGGAAAGCCACAATGAGGCTAGCCATCATGCAAGGGGCACTTGGCGATGGAATAGGGAAATGAGGAGTGCTATGAGCACGCATTCGTTTTGCAGTGGACAGTACCGCATCGGTCTTACACTCTTTCTGGTCTTCACCCTTCTGACCGAATTGCCGCCAGGACTGCGAGCGGAAATCGCAACGCTGAGAAACGGCATGCAGTTCGAGGGACGTGTTGGGAAGATCGCTACGATAGGCGCACCCTTGGCGGCGCCGCCAGCACCGGGGGCCGTGGTAATCAGTCAAATCGTGCTTGTCGACGACGATTTGCGACGAACGTTTTTCTTCTCCGGTCAGACACAGTCTGTGGTTCCCAACCACCCCAACCACGAGCGCATCAGGATCGAACAGCGAGTTGCCGCAGGCAAACGCCGTGTTGCCGCAGTAGGACCGATCCTGAGAGTCTGGCCGTTCGACGATCGGGGCGTGCGGATCTTCTCAATGAACACGCCGTCGGGCCCGCTGAATATCGTTCAGGGGATGACAGAGGTCACGCCCATCTACACGAAGGTGGAAGGGTTGATGACGCAGAAGAATGCGTACGTCTGGGACATGCGCATAGCCACTAGTTCGATTCCGCGTGACATGCTGAGCAAGATCCTGATGCGGCAAATCGACCCCAAGGACCCTGACGCCCGATTGCGGATGGTGCGGCTCTATGTCCAGGCGGAACGCTACAAAGACGCTAGTGCCGAATTGGAGGGCGTGGTCAAGGAGTTTCCCGCGTTGGCCAATCTGCAGAAGCAGATTCAAACGCTGCACCAGCTGAGCGCTCGGCGATTGATCAAGGAAATCGAAGTGCGCAAACAGGCAGGTCAGCACCGTTTTGCCTATGCTCTGCTGGAGAAGTTTCCATCTGAGGGCATTGCCGGCGAGATCCTGCTGCGCGTGCGCGACATGCTGGAGGAATACAAAGAGTTGCAGGAGAAGGCCAGAAACACCTTGACCACACTGGACGAGCATGTTGCACAGATCAAGGATGCAAACACCAGAGCCGAGGTCCAACCGGTAGCTGCCGAAATCAAGGCGGAGTTGAATATCAACACGTTTGATCGCTTGGCGGACTACATGCGACTGGCTGTTGACGAGAAGATGACCGTGGACCAGAAAGTCGCCTTGGCAATCAGCGGTTGGTTGCTGGGCAGCGGCTCAGGAACGGAGAACCTTGCAGTGGCCTCGTCATTGTACGAGGTCCGTAACGCGGTGCGCGAGTATCTGAACACGATGCATCAACACGAACGCGACGAGATTCTCGAACGACTTGAGGCTCTGGAAGGAAGCACACCGGCCAATCTGGCCAAGCTAATCTCGCATATGAAGCCCGCCGTCTGGACGGAGTCCGAGGAAGGTCGTCCGCAAGGATTCTTCGAGTTGACTGTCCCGGGCCTGTCGGAGCAACCGGAAATCACGTACTACGTACAACTGCCGCCAGAATACGATCCGTATCGCCGCTACCCATGCGTGGTCACACTGAATGGGGCCGGTACATCCCCAGAACAGCAAATAGACTGGTGGGCCGGCGCTCATCACGAGAAGGTCGGAATGCGAGCAGGGCAGGGATCTCGCTACGGCTACATCGTGGTTGCCCCCAAATGGACGAAGCCACACCAACGAGAATACGAATACTCGGTTCGAGAGCACGCCGCCGTGTTGCGTCCTTTACGAGACGCCTGCCGGCGCTTCGCGATCGACACCGATCGCGTCTTCTTGAGCGGCCATTCGATGGGCGGAGATGCGGCCTGGGACATATCACTTGCGCATCCGGACCTGTGGGCTGGGGTGATTCCCATTGTTGCCACGGCCGGCAAGTACGTGTCTCGCTATTGGGAGAACGGTCGCTCCGTCCCGTTCTACTTCGTGGCTGGCGAAATGGATGGTAACAGAATGGCGACCAACAGCCTGGATCTCGATCGGTATCTCACCAAGCACACCTATGACGTCATCGTCGTCGTTTATCGTGGGCGCGGTCACGAGTACTTCTACGAAGAAATCCATCGGATTTTCGACTGGATGGACCTGCACCGTCGCAATTTCTTCCCGGATGAGTTCATATGCGATTCTATGCGGCCAAGGGACAACTTCTTCTGGTGGGCCGAGGTCGAGGATATGCCAAGCCGTTCGATGGTATTGCCCATAAACTGGCCGCCGGACAAAGGAGTCCGGCCAGTTCGGACCGAAGGCCGGATTCTTCAGAATAACCGCGTCTCTCTACGCACCGGAGCAAGCAGTGCGACCGTTTGGCTTTCGCCGGACATGGTCAACTTCGATAGACACGTTGCCGTTTCCATCAACGGGCGTAGCCACCGCCACGAGCTTGCGCCGAGCGCCAGCGTGCTGCTGGAGGACGTTCGCACACGAGGTGATCGGCAGCATCCATTTTGGGCGAAAGTCGAATCACAGACGGGACGGGCTAGGTGACGCTCGAGGATCTCGCGGCTCGGCCAAGGCCGCTCTCCGCCTAAGCTAGACTCTCGCGTTGGAGGAAGTCGCGGATCGCCGCATTGACCTCCCGCGGGTTCTCCAGCGGCGACATGTGAGCTGCATTGGCGATCTGAACGTAAACCGCACCACTGATCTGCTGCGCGATGCCTCGCATTTCGTCCACCGTCGAGATCACGTCGTGTTCACCGCAAATGACCAGCGTGGGTACGGCGATTTGGCTCAAGATGTCGGACGAGTCCGGCCGGGCGGCCATCCCCCGCTGCGCGGCCGCTGCGCCATCACGCGGTGTGGCCAGCATGACGTTCTTGGTTGCATCCGCAATCTCCGGACGGTCTCGCAATGTAGATGGGGCGAACAGCTTTTCCATCATGCTGTCTGCGAGAAAGCCGATGCCTTCGGCGAGCACACGATCCGCCGATTCCAGACGCGTGCTGACAACATCCGGAGTATCGGCCTCGGCCCGTGTGTCACACAGGACCAGCCCGTTCAGACGCGACTGGTGTCGCCCCCAAAACTGCCATGCCACATATCCGCCCATCGATAGCCCGCACAGCGTCACACGGTCGTTGACGCAGAGCGCATCGAGCAATGCTGCCAAGTCGTCCGCGTACTGTTCCATCAACACGGTGCCTTGGCTAACGTCGCTTCGGCCAAATCCGCGAAGGTCCGGCGCGATCACGCGATACTCGCGGGAGAGGTCCTCGATCTGGCCAGTCCACATCGAGTGATCCACTGGGAAGCCATGCACCAGCAGCAGCGCTGGACCTTCCCCTTGGTCCTTAACACTAAGTTGAACGTTGCCCACTGCGACCTGCTTCATGCTGTTCTCAGATATGGCGGAACGGGTTGAAGAGCTTGTAGTTCAGGTGACGGTACAGATCGTTTTCTTTCAGCAGTTCCGCATGAGGCCCTTGCGCATGAAGCTTGCCTTCATGAAATACGAATACGCTTTCGGCGCCCCGCAACGTCAACAGCCTTGTCGGCAGGACAATGACCGTGCGATTCTTGCTGACTTGATCGATGGCGGTCTGGATCAGGGTGTCGGCTTCGTCGTCCATCGGCTGCGGTGGTTCCTCGATGATGACCAAGGATGGGTTAGCCAGAACGGCCCTCGCCAAGCCAACCAAGAAAGCCGTCGTGGGTGCCACTGCCCGGCCTCCTGGGCCAATCGTTGACTGGAACTTGTGCGGTAATTCGCCGATCGCGTCGAACACGTGAGTCAGCTTCGCCGCCTCCTCTACACTTTCCGCTTGAAACCCACTCCGGCCGCATCGGATGTTCTCTGCCACGGTACCAGTGAACAACATACCGTCGGCCGAAGCAAATGCCACGCGAGCGCGCAGCGATTCGAGGCTAACGGTTCGAATGTCGGCGTCGTCAAGCAGGATGCGACCGGTATCAGGGTCCTTAAATCGCAAGAGCAGCTTCACCAACACTTGTGACGTTTCGTCGCGAGACGACACAACAGCGGTACAGCGACCCGCTGGAACGGACAACGAGACACCATCCAGCAGCAAAATGCCCGCTTCGTCAGCAGCGCTAATGCCATCCAATCGGACCTCGCGAGAGATCTCCGCCAAGGGCGTTGCCCCGGCAATTTGGCCGACCGGCGGAGTTCGGTCCAGATACGTGAAGATATCCGCCGCCTGTTCGGCGATATTGGCCGATTCCATCGCTAAGCGGATTTGCCGCAAAGGGAATAGGACCCGTGCGAAGACAAACGCCAGCATCACCACGACGGTCGGAGTTGTGTACGGCGACAAGCCGATGACCAATGCAAACAAAGCGACGCTGGCCGCAAGAAGAAACAACAGAAACGGCTGCAATTTCGCACCACGTGCCATCGCAAGCTGAACGTCCTCGCGGTATCGCCGGAGCCCCTCGTCGAAGGCGGCCTTCGGAGGTGCCTCCTCCGAAAAGGCAGCCATTGCTCGCAGTACACGAATCTGCCCCAATATCGTATCACGACGCCTGCCGGCTTGCTCCCAAAGTCCTTCCGCGTCGTCAGAAACCAGCCGCTCAGCCCGTCGGCAGACACGCCACACAAACAACGCCAAAAGGACAATAAGAAGCGTGAGGAGATAATCGAGAGCCAGGGCCAACGCGAACAAGGCACCGATCAGGGCGATCCCACGAGGAAAAATCCTCCACCAGGACGCCAGACCACGCCGAAGACTATCTGAACTGTCCGTCAAAAGCCCTTCTACCCGAAACGCTCCTTCCCCGTCGCGTTCGTCCAGCCCTACTCGTGGTGCCTGTTCGTAGATCGCAGCCTGCAGTTGGCACACAGTCCTGACAGCGGCTTTGTCCGCCGTTCGCAAGTAGAATAGCAGCAGCAGAAACTCGATCAGCGACAACGCCAAGAAAATGGCGATCAACGTTAACAGGTAGTAATCCGCTCGCCCCCACCAACCCCACGCTGCAATGTCCTCGCCTACCAACTGTTGAAGCAGCCAATTCTGCGGTGTCCGAAGCTCGCCATTGCGATTCAACAGCACGTTCGCAATCAGACCTACGTCAAGCGTTAACAGGACAGCAGGTAGTGCGGAACAGGTGCCGAGCAAATAGACATAGCGTCTACGACGAACAGCGTCGCCAAAGTGGTTCGCGCGTTCGAACGAAGGCCATCGCATTTTGCCAGGTTCACGCCAGGTCACGTTCCTCGAACAGCACCAGCGCCAACAGCATGGCGATCGCGCTGTAGATCAAGCAGTAGACCAGCGCCCAAAAGAGATACTCATAGGGAACAATAACACCGGCGGCGACCGCCGCCTGAATATTGAAGTGATCAAGCACAGGAAAAATCGTGGCGATCAGTTGGCCGAAGAACTGCACAACTTCGAAATCGCCTGCGGACGACTGTACGATCAGCGGAGTCAAGTGGCCCAGCAGGTAGACGGAAAAACAGATCACGAAATTCGCGAGCAGCGGCAGCCGAGTCGAGATTGCCACACTCAGCGCGGCCAGCACAACAGTCTCCATGAAGGCCAGTAGCAACCCGGGCACGGTATGGATCATCTCCATAAAGCAAATCTGCCAATTGATCGAATCGACCCGTGACGACTCGCGGGCATCGTAGATCTGTTTGTACGCTACCACGATCAACAGCATTAGGCCCAGCACAATGAACAGCAGTGCGACAGTCCAGACGATCCCCAAGAACTTCCCGCCGATGAACGACCGCCGGCCGATCGGCTTGGACAAGACCGTGAGCGCGGTTCGCCCTTCGATTTCTTCGGCCACTGATGTACTGGCCGCCCAGATCGCCTCGATGATGCCCAGGATCATGATCAAGGTCAGACCCGAATCTTTGAGCATCTTGATATCTTCGCCAAACGTGTTGTACGGAATCCAAACGAACAGAGCTATCAGCACCATGCCCAAGAGAACGATGATTCCGAACAGGGGTTGTGCAATCTCGGATTTGTAAGTCGCAAGCGCAATCGCGGACAATCGTGGGGCCACGGACCGCTGCAGCAGATACAACAAGAACACGAAAACCACCGAAATCGCAGTGAGCGGTACGGCGGCGACTTGCGGATACGGCGGTGACGTGAGGACTGTCATCTTCAGATCGGCGACGCCACTGCCGAGATTGCGGACGTACATCTTCGTAACGTCCTGGTCTATGAACGGATTGATCGGCTGTTTGCCTTTCAGCCAGACTTCCTCCTCATCGGCAATCACCTCGACCGTAGCACCCGGCTTCACTTCGATGAACGGGCGTGTCGCTATGCTCAGGTTCTGGTCGCTTTCGAAGGAAATCCGCCGGACCTCTGTATGGCGGAAGGCAATGTTGATTTCGTGCGCGGCTAGGTCCGAGTACTCGTCAGTCGCGTCCTCAGGTTCGGAGACCTCAACCGCATGAGTGGTCGTTTCTGTTCCGACAAATGGCAGTCGCTTCAGCGAGGCGAGCAAGTCAGCCGGTTCTTCAACAAACAGAACACCGACGATACCAAAGCCGGCCAGCGCGACAGTTACGATGAACAGTGGCCACAGAACACCTTCGCGCACGGCTGTTGGGACTTCCGATACCGTTCTACGAGAAACGAATATGACAAACGGTCGACAGACAGCGGAGAGCACGCCACTCGGAGTCCAGCCTTCGCGGGAGGGCTGCAGACTATCGCTCAAAGTGCCAACACCGGGGATTCTCGAAATGGCAGCAGCCAATGCCCACAAAACCAGGAGGAGCAGCAAGCCCAACAATGCGCCTACGCCCAACAGCCAAATAGGCGTCATCCAATCGCTGAGCCACGAGTCCGCGTCGCCGAACAAAACCATGTCATACATGCCAAACACCCTGAATGGTCTCCTATTTCGCCACTAGCGTGGCCCGTTTCACACTACGAAGCTCGTTTGCTGCCAGTTCGCTGAAATCCCTACAAGGTCGACAGTGCATCTAAAAACGTATCGTGAACTCTCCGAACTGGCCAGTCGCCGCCGCTTCGTCCACCGCGGTGTCTCGAATGTATCCGCTCATCGTTCGAGCGACATCCTCCAAGAATCTGTCCGCCTCTTCGGTCAACCCTTCTACCACTAAATGAACACGACCATCGGGGAGATTCTTAACAAACCCCGTCACTTCGTAATTGCGTGCGAGCCTGTTTACCGTATAGCGGAATCCGACTCCTTGAACACGCCCCGAGTAGAGGACTTCGCGCCTTTGACTGTGTGAATTGCTCACAATTCCAGAATCCGCTAGCGAGCCAACGACCTGGAGCTTCGAATACCCTATTGCGGCAGAAGAGGGATCGAGGAAAACCGGTACCCGAATCCACTTGAGGACGAACCGGAGAGTGCGTCGTACTCGTTATGCCCTTCTCGTACCACAGGAGTCTACTATAGGCTGGATTGGCTGCAAACGCCAGGGGCCGCAATCGGCACAAACCCTACAAGTGGAACAAGTTGCGCCGATTGGGCGGCTCCGAGGCGTGGTTTTCGGGTCAAAGAGGGTGTCCGAGTTGCTGTAGGCTCCTTCTGCCTTTCCATTACACTGCCTGTCCGCCTCAAACTGGGCTTGATCAGCGCCGACGGTTGCGGTACAAGCCGAGCGATTCACGCACCGGCGGACACGGAGGTACCGATATTATGGATCGACGCTGGCTCATTTTGGCTTTCTTGGCGGCGGTCTGGCTTGTGGATGAAGCTGGAATAACCATCGACGCGTGCGTCAGTTCAGGTTCGCAAGCCATGGCAGCGGATGTGGCGGACCTACAAGAGCAGTTAGAGGATGGGCTTCTAACTCGCCTCCCGCGCGAATTTGCATTTGTGGGGCGCGTCGTCAGATTGGTGGAAGGCCGCCGATTGCCGCTGGATTTGGTCATGAGTACCTTCCAATGGGCTCGTCGCAAGCGGCCGTACCCGTTTCCCTACTTCGAGCGTGCGCTTCGCACGAGAGCTGCAAGGCTGGGGATCGCGATCTGATCGATGCCCATCATTCCCATCGACTCTGTTGACGATCCTCGTATCGCGGTATATCGCGACCTCAAGTTGGCATTTGCCAAACGCCGGCAGTCACTCTTTGTCGTCGAGGGAATCACACTGACCGAACGCCTACTGTCAAGTGGCGTCTGCGTGGAGTCGGTTCTTTCAGAGCGACGCCATTTGGAGCGTTTGCAGCATCAGATGCAGGAGAATGTGCCCCTGTATGTCGCACAACGTCACCTGATTGAGGAGGTCGCGGGATTCAAGTTCCATCGTGGGGTCCTGGGATGTGGGCATCGTCCTTCCTGTCCCAGTCTACGAAGCCTAATGGAATCGGTTCCCCAGAAGGCAATAATCGTCGTGTGCGTTGGCATTCAAGATCCGGAGAATCTGGGCGGTGTTATCCGCACCTGTGCCGCGTTTGGTGTTCAAGCGGTTTTGTTGGGCCCGTCCTGTGCCGATCCGTTCTACCGACGTGTTGTCAGGACTTCCATGGGCGCCAACCTGACGCTGCCTCTCGTCGAATCGCGTGACCTCAAGGCCGACTTGCTGTCACTCAGACGCGACCACGGCGCGCGCCTGGTTGCGACCGTGCTGGATGCTCAGGCACGGCCGCTGAGTTCGACGAAGCGACACGAGCGCACCGCCCTGCTGCTTGGTGGCGAAGGGTTCGGTTTGGAGCCGGAGTGGATCGCAATGTGCGACCACCGTGTGACAATTCCGATGAGCCAAAGAGTGGATTCGTTGAATGTGAGTGTAGCCGCTGGAATATGCCTGTACCACTTCGCAAGTTCTAGTCAGTGAACGTGCGGCGGGGATTTACTTTCTTTAACGCTCGCTTCGCAGCATCTCGAATCGTATCGTTCTCTTCTTCATCGTTCAGGATGGTAACGAGCTTGTCCCCACACGTATCCTTCGCTTGCGGACCGATGCGGGAGAGGGCCAAGACCGCTTGCAGCCGCGTCCGTTCGTCTTCCCCATCAACAAGGTCCATCAGCGTTTCGATGATATCTTGGTCGCTTGGGCGAACGAGGCTCAAGGACTCGATGGCATTCAGCCGCATCTGCTGGGACTCACTTCCAAGAGCCTGTTTCAGCGCCGGCTTGGCATTCGGTCCCAAACGACGCAAGACGCGACACGCAGCGATTCGTGGGGCCAGGTGAGCCTCCTCGTCAGTCACTACGTCCGCCAATGGCTCGAGCGCAGCCAGCCCCTGCATTTCCAGCCACTTGTCCGCTTGGATTAGTTCGTCGTTCTTGCCACTCTTCGCGGCTTCCCCCAGCGCCTTGATGGCCTCGGGGATACCGGCAAAGGAGTCCGCCTCAACCGTCAAAGCCGGTTTCGGCTTTGCTCCAGGCTTTGACCTCGATTGCCTGCTAGCCACCGGTTTCTTCGTCTTGGTCTTCTGAGCTTCGCGGTTCGTTTGCGGACCGCAGCCTAAGAGAAGTAAGGTAAGTGCGAGAATCGTCACCGTTTTCATGGGCATCGCTCCGTACTTGAATGAGGGCAGGCCCAGTGTCGGCGGAATCCGGGCGGGAATCAAGCGGGGCGGGGCCGCGACATTAGAAATCGACTCGCGACCGAAGGGCCATGCGCGACGTGACGGGAACCACTGGCTGTAATTCGATACGCCTCAAACGCGATATCGATAGAGTCAGCTCGCGTCGTCTTGTGAATTGTGAATGGCTACTGGGATGGCGATGGCAGCGGCGATGATCAGTCCGACGAATAGCGGATTGGAGAATAGGGAACTGATAGGCTGCTGCCCCCGGATGACATCGGGATGTGTCACGATTGCGAGTTCACCGGTTGCTGCGGGCGGGGCCGCTTGGTCCGTCCACGCTCGGCAGGCCACGGCAGATGCACCAATGGTTACTTGATAGACACCGCCACGAACTTCGTCAAACGAGAACTCCCCGCGGTCGCCACTTCGCGTCTGTGCAAGCGTTCTATCTGCTTGTCGCAACTGAACCGTTTGCCCCGCCAACGGTTTGCCGGCGGGATCAAGCAAGCGTCCAGCGAACGAGCCACCTTCGGCTAGACGCACGTCGTAGACCATACTGGCCAACCGAACCATGCTTGGGTTGCCTTGTTCGGCCGTACCTGCCTGTTGGACTGGCAGCAGCCATCCAAGGCATGCCAGCCAGACGGTCACGATTCTGAACAGTCGAGTCAGTCGCTTCATAGCCAAGTCTCCGGCGTTTTCACTTCTTGGGCACCAAATCGCGATCTGTTTTCACCATGTTATCCTGCACAACGAAACCACCAATTCACTTCCACGATGTGGATCCGGCAATCCGCAACCGAGATAGATGTAGCGGACGGTGATCCCATTGTGCGAGAGCGCCGAGCCTAAACCTGCGATGATCGCGATACTTCTTAGCTCGCATCGTCGTCATCATCAATTGCAAGCGGAATGGCGATTGCGGCGGCAATACCCAAACCAATCAAAGCCCATCCCAGTGGGGTGATGTTGCTTACGTTGCCTCGGACGGCCTCACCGCCTTCGACAAATAGTGCTTCTTGAATAGCGGACGGAGGAGCCATCTTCGCAGGCCATACTCGGAACATGGTGGCGCCCGCAGGCGTCTCTACCCGATAGACGCCTCCCGAAAGGCCTGCGACGTGGAAACGGCCCTCGGCGTTTGTCTGACACGCCAAAGCCGCCTCGGCAGCCGCACCGGACTTGATCAAACGCACGGGCGTATCAACACGCGGCGTCCCACGCACATCGACGACCTGCCCTTTCAGCACACCACCGGGCGCCAATTCGACGTCTCCAACGACCGGGCCCCCTTTCGCCTTCTTGCTCCCTGCGAAGGGATTAGCCGCAAGGACCTGTTGCAGCGGCATAAGCGATACGGTACAGGCCAGGACCACAACATTCAACGTTCGGTTGCAACGGAGCCTCATGACAGAATTCCTTTTCTCGAAAAGCGATTCGACTCGGCAATGCCAGACCATCCCAGCTCCATCTGGGGCCGCGAGATAATAGCGAAATGCACTTTAAGAAAAAAGACCGAATTTCCAAAGTGAACGTGTGGGCAGCATTGCCCAAGGGGCTGCTCACACACGCCAAGACCAGCGGCGTCATCCGCTAGCAGTGGAACGCCAACACAACGGGAGTGCGTCATTGTCTCGCCCCTGAACGTATCGGGGAATTTCGCTTTAGGATTCTCACAGACATTGCCGATCGTTCGGGATATGCCGGTTGTATGGATGCTATGCAACTGCGCCAGCAATGCCAGCATCCTCTCGGCAATTTCCCGCAACAGCACACATCGACGGCGGAAACGATCATGGCAAAGAGATTTGGCTCAAGGACCCCTTTGCGGTTCGTGGTATTCTTGGGGTTGGCAGCTTGTCTGACGGGTTTCTCCTGGTTACTGCTCGCTCAAGATGCGACGCCACCAGGATATCGCGCGTACCGTTTGAAACACGCCAAGCCATCTGAAGTCACTCCGCGGCTGGAACAGATGCTGTCCGAGATGGGGACAGAGCCTGAAATCCTCGTCGATCAAGAGGCGAACCGGATCCTTGTCCGCGGCACGGAGAATGCCCAAAAGCTAGCGGTCGAGTTGCTCCAGACTCTTGACCGGCCAGCAGCCAGCAACGAGACGACGCAAGATCCGAAAGTACCAAGTGTTGCGAAAGGATACCGCGTCGGGGCTGGCTCCCTTCACTCGGCGATGGCGGAATTGCGTGCGAAATTTCCGCCATCCACAGGCGTACGCGTGGCCGCGGATGAACGCACTGGGCAATTGGTGGTCGTCGCTGCCGAAGAAACTCATCGAGAGATCGTTGCGCTGTTTGGGAGGGCGAATCAAAGCCCGAGCGGATCTGCCGCGGTTCCGACAGCTCCAGGGAGCGGAACGGCCCGCCAGTTAAGAAACATCACCTGGCGTGAACTTGAGGACGGCCTGGGGCGAATCTGGGGCCAGCGATTGTCGCGTAGCACGAATCGCAACGGCGAGTTGGCTCTGATCAGCATCACCGCGGGAACGGACGTTCAACCAGTCCTGCGAATCGACCGGCGGCAGAACACGGTCAACTACGTGGGCCCGGCGGGGCTTTCCCAAACCTGGGATCGAGTGCTGGAAACACTGGACCGTCAACGGGGAACTGAGAATGAACAGATGCAACTCGTCGCGCTCGACCGCGCCGATCCTGTCAAGATACATCGCGCTGTTTCCTTGATGCAACTTGCTTCCAGGGACAACGGGGCACGCCGCGATGAAACGGTCGCGGTGGTCTTCCAACCTGGGGCAGAACCGGCCCCGGCAGATGCACCGGCCGAGTCGCCAACACCGGCTGAAAAGCCCCCAGCCGCGAAACCGGCCGGTGATGCCGCTGCGGACGTTTCTGCGGCTGACATCATCGAAGACCTTGAAGACGGTGGTCTACTGGGACCGGTTGACATTCAATTGCTCGACGGAATGGATGTCATCATCCTGCGCGGCCACAAACGCGATGTCGAGCGAGTCCGGCAGATCATCGAAGATATCAAGCGAGTCAGCCAGGAAACGCAGCCAGTCATTGAAGTCTACAAACTGAATTTCGTCGGCTGCCAAGTGATGGTGGATTTGGTGTCAGAGATGTACGAGGAGATCCTATCGCCGCGACAAGGCCCCGTCTCGATCCGGGCCTTGCGCAAGCCAAACGCACTATTGCTTATTGGCGCGCCGGATAGCCTCGAAGTGGTCAAGAAATTGATCGCCAAACTGGATCAGCCCGTGGATCCGGACACACAATTCGAGGTGTTTCAACTCAAGAATATCTCTGCGGTGGACGCCGAGGAGACAATTCGAACATTCTTCAGCGATGGTCTGGGCGAGGCGCGGCAGACTAATCAGACGACAGGAACATTGCGTCCCGGTTTGGGCACCCGCGTGAACGTGGTTGCCAACTATCGGAGCAATTCGCTGATCGTTCAGGCCAGCCCACGAGACATGGCGGAGGTTCGCCGGCTAATCATCCAGATCGACAATGACAAGACCGCATCAGCTAACGAGGTAAAGATCTTCCGGCTTAAGAACGCGCTGGCCTCGGACGTCGCGCCAGTCTTGCAGGACGCCCTAAATTGGCAATTGATCGGGAACCGACAGCCCTACGGGCAAACGCGTACCGGCACATTCGGCGGGACGACATTTGGTGGTCAACAGACACAGGAGCAAGCGCGGTTGCGTTCCGCGCTATTGACGTTCATGACGGTCGATTCCGAAGGCGGTAAGGTGCTGGTCGAGTCCGGTGGCCCGCTTTCGGATGTGCGTGTCAGCGCCGACATGAACACTAATTCTCTGGTTGTCACTGGCCCAGCGAAGGGCATGAAGCTGATCGAAGCGTTGATTAACGAACTGGATACACTGCCCAGCGCCCGGGCGCAAATCAAAGTGTTCACGATCGTCAACGGTGACGCGTCATCCCTGTCAGGCATGCTGCAACAATTGTTGGGCGAAGAAGCTCAAACCACGCAACAGGGCGGTGCGCTGTTTGGCCAAGGCTCGATCAACCCGTTCCTGCAACCCGGCCTGCAAACGTCGGCCAGCAAGGGCGATAGTACTTTGGTGCCTATCCGATTCGCGGTGGATCAACGGACCAACAGCATCGTTGTGACCGGTTCGAAGGGCGATCTTGGCGTGGTGGAAGCCGTACTGCTGCGTCTGGACGAGGAGAGCTTCCGGGAACACAAGACGGCTGTCTACTGGTTGGCCAATGTGGGGGCGGCGGACATATCCGAGTCACTGAACCTGTGGTTGGACGAACGAGAACAACTGTTCGATGATCAATTGAACATCTCGCCCGAGAGCCCGGACATCCAGTGGAATCGCCAGGTGATCGTGGTGCCGGAGGAGATCAGCAACTCGATCATCATTAGCGCCGTTCCCGAGTTGTTCGACGAAGTCAAGCACGTCG
>CAZUAH010000095.1:0-33104 GCA_964617665.1 uncultured Pirellulaceae bacterium | reverse complement strand
GGGCTTCGTCGGCGTCCGCAGCCTTCGATTTCACATGCGTTTCGAGCATTTCCAAGGCCGGAGCCCAAGCCTTGTCCTGCATAGCGGCCTTGGCCTTGGCCAACGGCGTCGCGACCGCTTCGGCCGGTTGCACCCCAGCCTCATCGCCAGCCCGCGCCGGTTTCGGGTCGGCCGCCAACCCCAACGCCCAGCAGGCCAGCCACAGCCCTCCCAGGCCGAACGCTCTCACCACGTATACGCCGACAACACCGATTCGCCCAATCATGAACATGGTCCGCTCTCCCACGAAAAAGTCACCGCCCAAACGCCCCTACCAACATTCTACTAGACGAGTTTACCGGGGCGGGGGTTTTCCGGGCAAACGAATGTAAACAGTCTGTAACGCCCCGTTTGCGAGACGTACGGCACTCGGTGTAACCGCGCGGCAGAATCTGCTGATAGGGCCGCCACTGCTTACATCTGAAATTGACAAGTGCCTCGATGTGGTTGCCTCGCCTTGCTCGAATGCCCGGCCGCGGAGTGGTTCTTGCACGCTGAGGTCACATCCGCCCGAGCATCTTCCGGTCTCTGGGGCCAGCGTGCTTGGCGGTAATCCGTCTCGGTCCTATCGAACCAAGCGTTGACCACTAAACTGCGCCGGAGACGCCCGCGGACGCGGCGAGACGATACGAGGCCAGGCGCACTCGGATGCGCGCAAAGACTGGCGAGCCAGACCCGTCATCGCAGTGTCGCGACACGGGTGCCACGGCATGCGAGACAAAGAAATTTGCTTGAGCAAGCCAAGATGTTTGTCCGAGTCTATTTCACGTCAAGGTGTTTAAAGAAGAAGTCGATCATGCTAACTTCCGGCTTTGGTGCCAGGCCGGCGTTTGGCGCGATAGCGACGACATTCATGCCGACCTCCTCGGCCCGCTCTTTCAAACGCACGACGTGCGCCGGATGGTGGTTAATGTGCCCCTTGTCTCCCGGAGCCGCCGGGCCACCGCGCTGGCCGTTCTTCATCCAGAGCGGCGGGTCATCCGCAGTCATCCAGGCTAGCATGTCGTACTCTCTCCGGATCGTTTTGCCCTTTTGCGTATCCAGTTCATCGAGCGACTGAACCCCGTAGAACTCTAGCAGCACCGGCTCGCGGGCTTTCTCCAGCTCAGAAGTTAACTCTTGTTTCGCTGGGATGAATTCTTTCCATTGCAGTATGTCGTACGTCGCTTGCGTGCCATTCAGCCCGCCCACGGCAAGACGCGTGGACTGGCGCAGCACCGGATCGGGATTTTCAGGGTCCGCCATTTCGTCGTGGCACGCCAGCCAGAGCGTAGTGCCGGCACCCGCCGAACCGCCGTAAGCCGCAACCCGCTCCTTGTCGATATTCCATTCTTTTGCATGGTGGCGAATGAACTGGATCGCCCGCTTGCTGTCATGGAGACACGCCATAATCCCGCGCGGATCCTCGTCACGGAACCGGTAGTTGATCGTGGCGAACGAAACGCCATTTTCAAGGCACTTCCTGAGTTCCTCGCAGTCATGGTACTTCGACTTGTCGCCGCCCCTGAAGCCGCCGCCATGAATGGCGACGACGATGGGTGCCGGTTTTTCCGAATCCGCCAGCCAGACATCCATCACCGTGTTCTTATGGTCGCCGTATTGCAGGTCAGCGTAGGTTGCCGCCGGACCTTTCATTTCCACCCCCTTCTGCTTTGTCCCCCCCCGCTTTACCAGTAGCTGCTTAAGCCGCTCGCGCAGCGGTGCGATCTCCTCGGAAGATAGTCTCCCGTCGCCATCCCGGTCTGCCTGAGGAAATCGCTGCAGGATGCGAGCCTCTTGTCTGTGGTTCAAAACTTGCGCTGAAGAAGATTGCGCGGCGACGAGGAGGCCGCACAGGACCGCTATTGTTGTCAAGAGTTCGTTTCGCATCTATCGATGCTCCTTTGTTCGATATGGCGTCTCTTTTTTGCACGTCTGAACGATTCTAACAGCTCCAAGGATGACGCGAGTGTTGTCGTATCAGTTTTCACCAATTGTGCTGAGGCGGATTTGAACGGTGCGATGGCACGAGCATTCATGCAGCAGGAGTGTTTTCGCCTCGACGGCGTCGTGATTCTTCCAACTGTAGTTGATCTGTATGCCGTCAACAACTCTCAGGCCGGGCAGGGTGAGCCTGCTTCGGGGTTACGACTGAGGTCAGAACCCGTGAGTTGCAAACTTGGGGATCTGGCATTAGGACGAGACGTCGAAATGATGACAACTGTTCAATGTCGCATCAGCCCTGAAGTGCATTAGCTGGGCGTGACCGGTGTTGCTAAGGCCAAAACCGTTGGAAACTCATGACGACAACTCCTGTGTCGGATGGGCCGGAGCGGCTGCAGCCCAACGAGGACAACGATTGACTAAGTGCCCCTTCTCGCTTCGGCGAAATCCGCCGATGGCAGTTGGGAATTGGGGTCTGTGCGTTCGGTCGCACCCTCCTGTGCTAGATGCGCTGACAGCTTTGCGCGCTTAGGATGATCGACATGGGCCACGAACCAGATTCGTTTGCGCGCCCAGGAGTGAGTCGCGAAAGCTCGGCCGAACTTGCGGATGCTCATGGGCGACGCGGCGCTACGATGACTCCGGCTGCGGGGCACCAGCGCCGTCTTTCACCTTGACTGGCGATGAACCTCTACCGCAGATTATCGTGTTTCGATGCCGCTGCCGTCAAGTCGCGGCTCAGATCGTGTTGTCTCTGGAGACGACACCGAGATTTGCGGAGGAAGACAGAATGAGCCCAATCCAGTCGACATTGGGTCTCGTTTTTTCTTTCCCAACAGGGTATTCACTACAGATCGTCGATTTTGACGATCTCGCCGGTTTCGATGGACCGTTCGGCTGCCAGACCGAGCACGGTGCAATTGCGTCCCACGTGCCCGTCGGCAAAGGGCCGTTTGTCCGTATCGATGCAGTCAAGCAGTTCGGCCAGGGCCCGTGCGTCGCCTTGGTGGCCGTAGGCCGTGTACTCGGTGGCCCGTTCGATCGTGACCTTGCGATAGGCTGGCGAAGGTAACGCCTGGGGAAAGACGGTGTCGGTCTCGGCGAACGGTTCGCGCGGATGGACGTGGATTTCGTGGGTGTCCAGCATCACGGTCATGATTCCTCCGTCGCCAATCACGCCCAGCGCCACGTCGTTGCCGTAACGGCTGAAGATGCAACTGCCCAGACTCGCGCGGGCGCCGTCGTAGTCGATGACAACCCATGCGTTGTCATGTACTGCGCTGCCGGGGTTCATCACGTCGTTCGAGCCGAAAGCCGCGACTCGTCGTGCCGGCCGGTCGATCATCCAATTCAACAGATCGAAGTGGTGGCAATTCTTAGTGACCAACAGTCCGCCGTTGTTTGGTTTGTGGGTGTGCCAACCTCGGTATAGGTTCGGGTACTCGGCGAACTCGTGGCACCAAGCGGTGCGCACCTGCCCGATCTGACCATCGCGCACAATCTCCGCCGCCTTTCGAAACAGGCTCGAATAGCGATATACCAGCGAGACCTGCAACACACGACCGGTGCGCTCGGCTGCGTTGACAATGGCATCGCAGTCAGCCGCAGACAGCGCGAGCGGCTTTTCCACGTGGACGTGCTTGCCCGCCTCGATACAGGCCACGGCGTGTTCGCAATGCAGGAAATCCGGCGTGCAGATCACGGCCACATCGAACTGGCCATTGGCCAGCATGTCATCCAGTTCGTGGAAGCGCGCTGGCGCGTTTGGCAGCAGCGCATCGGCCCGATCCAAATTCTCGTCGCTCCGCGAACACAGCGCCGTCACGGCCACGTCCCGTTCCGAATGCAAGATCGTCGGAATATGTCCCATCAAGCTCCGCCGCCCAATCCCCACGATCCCAAAACGTGCCGTCATTGCATCGCACCTTTGTGTTAGAGGTCGGTCTCGGAAATCGCTTTCCTCATTCGCTTGGTGCAAAGCACCAGACTCGGCCGTCCTGCAAAGCCACGACAATTCGACTTGCACTATCCAGGGCCAGCGTCCAGGAGCCGGGCATTGTCGGCAATGAACGACTCCATAACGTCCGCCCATCCTCGATCGCCAATGCCGCCAAAGAATAGCGCGACTGGTTCGAAGAATCGGGCGATGGAAGTCGTCCAGCAACCAAGACAGCATTCTCACCCAGAGCCATCGCCGCCACGCGTTCGAATTCGTCCGATGCCCAAAGGCTCCTGGGCTTTTCACCTTGAGTAGCGGAATCTATCCGTACGATGTTGCCGCCCGTACTACGAATGACAACATCTGCGGAATCCACTTGGCGGAAATCGGAAGCAAAATAGCTGGCCGGATGATACTCCTTGGGAGCGTACATCGCCTGGTCAAATGCGACGACGTTTCCGTCAATCACAAACAACTCACTACCGCGCGGTGCCTTTGTGTCCCACTGATCTTCTGGAGTGTTGAGGCATTGGCCGTCCTCGAGTTGGTAGGCGGCAGGCGAAACCACATTGCCACCAGCCAGGTACAGCCGGTCCTTGTGCAATAGTAGATGTCCTTGCACGCTGACACCTAGTGACTTGTCCACCCCGCCCAACTGTCCCGATGTATTGTTCTGACAACGGATTCTGCCGGTAGCCGCATCCAATGCGTACACGTGTGTTCCGTCGTAGTTAGCGATGCCGGCAGCCGCATACACGATGCCGCGATCGACAAGCACGCCGCTGGCAACCGGCCAATTCGAAGTGAGCTGGCCGTAGCAGTTGATCTTCCGTTCGGCAGGCGCACATCGGAATCGCCAAAGGAGTCGTCCGGTAGCGGCCTCGAACGCATACAGCCAGCCATCGCCACTGCCAACGAAGAGCCGTCCGTCGTCGACGGCTGGCGGGTAGATGATCGGCCCACCGGTATAGGCCGTCCACCGCACTTCGCCATCCGACAGGTCGAGCGCGCGAACTGCGCCGTCCGCACCACTCAGAAACACCAGACCGCCGGCTGTGATGGGTGCCGCGGGATCCATCGGCGCCGGCGGCTCGTGCTTCCAAGTCAAACGCACATCGCTGGGGGTCTTTGCTTCTGTGGCGCCGCTTCGCTGGTTGTCGGCCCGGTACGTGGGCCAGTCCTCTGGTCCAACGGCCAAGGGCTCGATCGCTTGTCCCGCTTCGATGTGCGACTCCAGCCGTTCTTTGTCAGTCGCCACCGAGTTGAAGTTGAAAGTGTCTGCCGGGGCGAGGCCGATGTTTCCCACCAAGGACAGGTTGCAGGTACACATCCAGGGGCCCCAGTGCAACATTCCGTTGGCAATCACAACGCCGTCCTGACAGGGCGGACGCATCAGGGAAATGCGCTGCGGATGGAAGTCATCAGTTGTAGTCCGCATCGTGCCGGCGTGGCGCAAACCGCGGCAGAAGATGCTGTCGATCGAGCCGGTGGCCCGGGTACAGTGCCCTCGCACCCGCGGCAACTCGGCCAACACACGCCCGCTCATAGCGTCGAACTTGATGCTTGTGCCGCTGCCGTGTGTGCTTCCAATCGCGTAGAGCGCGTCGTCTCGCAGCACCAAATGGTAGTTCCCGGATGGGTATTGCCAAAGAAGCCGACCGTCGGCCGCGGAGACCGCCACCAATTGGTTTCGCTGCGGGCCGGCAAAGTAGACCGCTCGGTCGCTGCACTTGATGTAGGAAGTGCTCGAGAAACCGTATCGTGGGTGCTGCGCTTTGTAGTGTGGCCCAATCGCTTCCAGGATTTCAGGATCTTTGGTCTGCCACACTGACTTGCCGAGCTTGGCGTCAAGGCAGCCAACGAGCTTCTCGTGCGCGTAGTAGAAGATGCGCCCGTTCTTCATGCATACCGCGCGACCGTCAATGGCATCCGGTTCGCTGTGAGCCCACAGCACCTGCCGCGTCTGCGGGTTCACGGCGAAGAACGTGCGGCCGAACCCCCAGGGAAATGCCTCGGCGTCGTAGCCTTGGCTCAGAGGACGCCAAGGCCAGCCGCCTCGTTTCCAGTCTTCACGCACTTCCGGGTCATGCCGTTCCTGTTTGCCGACCAGGGCATACAGGATTCCGTCTTCCAGAGCCATCCATTTCCATGCAGGACCAGCGGCCTCCTGCGGCGCGACGATTTCGCCTGTGAGTTTGCCCGTGGCCGTGTCGATTAGCTTGCACGAGTCATTGTCACCCAGATACACAGCATCCGGTGTGGCAATCACGGTATTACGGTGGATCATGAAACCTGGCTGCAACGGTCGCTTCCACAACAGCGTGCCGTTGTATCCGTTGAAGGCTGCCAGCGTATCCAACCAAGGCCACTCGCGACTGTGGAAAGCGATATGCCCGAACGCTTTGAAGATACGGCCAGCCGAGGCCACAGTGACTTCGGGCTGTGGAACATGATGTGGCTGAGCCAAGAACTGAGTGAGGTAAGGCGCCCGAGCCAATTGATCCGCGGATTGTGGGTTGTTGTCGGGACCGTGGTACGGATGACTCCAGCCATCGGCTCCGTCCGGATAAGGCTTGCGCAATATCTCGTCACCCAACAGCACTTCTCCCAACGGGTTCACGATTCGCAGTAACTCGGCGCGGCATGATTCGGCCAAGGAAATTGCCTTGGTCGTTACGACCACAGCATCCGCCAAGTTGTCGGCCAGATGAATTTGGGGCCAACGGCCTTGGTCAACATAGATTCTCGTGCCTAACAGACCCACCGCGTCGACGCGTGCCCGTGCGGTAGCCGTCGCATCGGCCGAAGGGAGTTGGAGGTAGATCAGAAGCTCAGTTTGTCGAGCCAGTGCGATGGCCAGATCGGCTGGATTCGGATCCAGCAGCACACAAATGCCTCGTTCACAGCCGAGACGCGCGCGAATCTGCTGAGCCTCGCTGGCCGGTGTCGGCTCGGCGGCCTGTGAAAGCGCAACGCCCCCGAACGCCGCGATGACAAACCACAGTGCTACGGCTACTCTCAGGCGACTAAACCGCTGGGGCAATACCATCGTGTTGTTCCTCGTCTTTGCTTCGTGGACCTCGTTCCCAGGCTCCTGCCTGGGAACCCACTGTCTTGCCGGCTCTGCCGACTCTTGCGAGGCAGAGCCTCGCGTCCAGTGGGTTACGAGGCGGAGCCTCGTAACCAGCGCGTTTCGCGGTCTAACGATCCTCACTTTCTGGATTGATCCAAAACTCAAGCTCCTTCAGAAAGCGAGCGTTCTCCGAGCTCTGGCAGAATCGATCGCGGTACGTCGCGCGAGTTGGTTCGGGCGATCGCGGGTGCAGATACTTCCCGCGCAGATACTCCATCGCCACTGGGCCTCCCTGCCAGCTGTGGTCGCGTCTCGCGAGACGCTGCTCGGTTTCGGGGCCTTCGTACAGGAATTTCCATGTCTTCGGCTCGAAGCGTGCCAAGGCTGGCGCCAGAAAACGATGTTGGCCGGCGGATCTGCCGTCCGTTCTCTTGAAGACCGGGTTATCGAACGACCCGTTCCAGCAGACCTGCGTCTGGGTATTGAGGAACCGCTGCATGTCCGTCGCGTCGAAGACGACGCCGTGATCGTACAGCGCAACCGCCATGCCAAGCGTCAACGCGTGATAACCGCCTCGGTGCTCGGCGCCGATCCAATGCTTCCACTGTTTTGGGTCGTCTATCTTTCGGTCCCAGTCGCCGGCCGGATCCCAGTAGTGCCACAAGTAGCGATCGCCATCGAGCTCTAGCGTGTGCTTGAACCGTGTCCCGAGCTTGATGGCTTTGCGGAAGTACTCTTCTTTGCCGGTGACTCGGTACAAGGTCAAGAGTGCCCGGCAGGCCTTCGACTGCTTGTTGTGAGGGTGCGTGAGGTTCTTGCGATGGCCACCCACATGGGGCCCCATCCGATAGACGGCACCTCGCTCTCCCATGTCGACGTAGCGTTCGCGCACGTCCCACTTCTTGGCCAAATGCTTCTCGGCGATGTCGAGGTAGTGGGCAAGCTTATCCTCGTATTGAGCCGTCAAGTCGGCGTCGCCTTCGATAGCTTCGGCAAACTCGCACATGAGGCGAGTCACCGAAAACGCCGTGATAACCACGTCGCCTTCGGCGGTGGGATTCGTCTTATCGCGAAAGAACTCCAGAGGCAGGCCGCGAAAACCGAGAAAGCCGTCAGGCCCCTTGCGCAAGCGCGTCAGCAGAGCATCCATCGCCGTCACGAAGTCCTGAACGTACTTACGGTCTCCCGTGAGCCGGTAAGCTACGAGCGGCATCTCGACGTACTTGGACCAGACCCAACAAATGCTCTCGCCCTCGGTGATTCTCTGCACCGATTCACGTGTCACCCTCGCGACCGCTCCTTCACAGTGCTTTAGGTAGCTCTGGAGGATCTGCTTGTCGGCGTCTGATTCTATTCGGATTGGCTCGACTGCCTCGATAGTCTTTTTGGTGAGGAGAATAGTGGCAATAACCAGCGATAGGATCACAGTAGTCTTGACTTTCATGCCTGAGTGCTCCCGTGCGGCGTTCTCATTACTCGTGGTAGGCCATCTGTTCGACAACGAGGATTGGGTGTTCTCTTTAACACGTTCAGCGATACCGACATGTGTCTCAGCGGTCATCAAACGCCGTCGGAGGTGGGAAAACCTGTTTTGCGGGATCGCCAGCGGTGTTCAGCAAGTAGATCGCTTGATTCTCGTGAAAGATGATCCGTTCCTCATCCAGCCAAATCGCGTTCTCTATTTGCTCCTCTCCGCGAAACAGGCGTATTGGCTTCCCCTCCTGAAAGACGTCGACGGCGGCAAATCTCAGTTGATGCGACCCCGAGTGTTCAGTTGATTTCTCATAGACCTGACCGTAACGCAGAGTTCGATAACCCGATGGTGAATGCACCACATTGTAGCGGACTTCCGAGTCCTCGTAGCTTGCTTCCAAAAGAATGTCGTTGTCTGCCACAAGGACGGATTCCTGTTTCGATAAACTGTAGAGATGGACCTGTTTTCCGAACTCGAATAGGAAACCCTCCCCATCTGCCGTCGGTCTGTGCACGGTGACCGGCGAGGTGGGGATGTCACCTCCGGACACTACCACGGGCAGTTCTAGCGTATCCGATTCGGGAACGACGACTCGCCGTTTACCTGTATCCAGATCTATCAAGACGATCGAATAGCGGAAATAGTCTCCCTCGACACGTTGCTTGACCCAGTATCCCGTGTCGAACCCGTCGTTGACACGCAGAAATGATGTCGGTCTTTCGTCGTCTGTTTTCATAGTCAGATTGACCGTTCGATGTACTTGCGATGTGACCTCGGCGGGCGGGAATTCTTCCTCTGGAATCACGACACGTTCGTCCAGTGACGGAAGCTCGACAAGAACGTAAGATTGATAACGACGTCCATTCTGAATGCGTTCACGCTTGCAGATCACTCGGCGAAGATCCTTCGCGAACACGTGGGGTTCGCCCGGGACATCAAACGAGAAGACGGTTCCAGCATCCAGAGCTATGATCATGTAGGGTTTTTCGTCGGCCAGAGAATTCTCGCTGACAGAGTCGTCCGCAGTTGTGTTCTCAGGAGTTCGGACGAGCACCTTGTTTGTGGGGCTCAGAATGAATTTGTACGTATAGCGGTGGATTTCAAACCGCTGAAGCAGTCTGCCCGTGGAATCTGCAATACAGAGATACGATTTCTGCGTCGCCCGGTCGTAGCTGGGGTAGAGCAGTCGCCGTGGGTTCTTCAGCCACGTTGCCGCGTCGGGGGAATGGTGCCGATAGTCAATCTTGAACGAGTGCCTGCGCGTAGCGTCTGGCGCCATCGTGACTGCCGTATGACTGTCGCGTGCACCACCGCGAGACGACAAAAAGTGTACGTGATCGCCATCGTTGTCGCGGACGTCGATAGAGGTTAGCCAACGACCGAGATCGTGATATGCACCTTGTGTAACATCGACGGAGACGAAATGTTGCCCCGACCGGTAGGAGCTTACATTGGCCAAGATCAGGTTTGGATGGCCATCGAGATGTGGTTGGCGGACATATGCGATCTGCAACGGCTCTGATGCGTCAATCTTGCGCCACGTCAGGTACTTCACATACAGGTGGCCAAAAAGGGCCGCGGTGCAGACGATAAATGCCGCAATCCCAACGGTTATGCTTTTTCTCGCTTTGAGGTGTCTGGGCATCAGGGCAAACAGGCAAAAGCTCGCCAGCGAGTACAGCAATGAGGAGACCAGAAGAACAGGTATCAGATCGGTGGCTGGCGGCAGGATATGGAGTAGCCGCAAGAAGCCGCAGACTGCGATAGGCAAGAAGACTACGATTAACATCATCACACCGACATTCGTTGCACCTTGCTTGCCCGTGCCCAGGGTTGCCACAGGAAACATCGCAATCGAGAACATCCAGAAAAGGACTGTTGCGCCACAGGCGACCAGTGCGAACCGGCTGGGAACGACGAATTCGAATTCAGGCACCGAAGATGGCTGGAACAGTAACACGCCAGTACCGAAAAGGAGAACTGAGGACAGGCACAGGAGGCAGAGTCCCGTCAGGTAGCCCACTAGCCAGACGGCGGACCGGCGTATGGGCAAGAATTCGAGAAACCTATGGGCCTCCTTGACGTAATCACCGCCAAAACCTGCTATTGCACAGAACAGTCCAAGAAAGAAGCCGATCAACGCCAACGGCAGAAGCACAAAGATCCCCGAAGGCCATAGCAGTCGGGCGAGAAGCGCGAGAAAGGAGAGGGCGAATAGAGTTGCCTGGCCCAAACACACTTGGCTCGCGCGCAATTCGCGTGTCTTTTTCTTAAGAAGTGCCTTCAGCATCACTGGCTGTTTCCTTCTTTCCCACAAATTCGATGAACACGTCTTCAAGCGTCATCGGATGAACCACCGCATCTGCGATGAGGGCGTTGTGGCTGAACCGGTCGATGTCTGTTCCCGACTCCATGATCGCCACCCATTCACGAAGTCCTTTCTCCACGCGTCGGGCACCTGGGATCTCGAAGTCTTCGTCGGGCGGCGATTTGAACAGAATACTCAACTTGCAGAACCGATCGCGAAGGGCATCCAATGTGTCGTGGGCCGCGATAGCCCCTTCGTTCATGATGATCACCCGGTCGGCCACTCGCTCCACATCGGACAGAATATGGGTCGAGAACAACACGATGCGGTCGGTGTCCTTCAAAAGGCCCACAATTGCGGAAAGGAAACTGCGTCGGATCAGTGGGTCCAGGCCCGACGTCGGCTCGTCCAGGATCAAGACCTCCGGCTTGTGAGAGAGGGAAGCGATCAAGGCAAGCTTTGCCAATTCGCCGCGCGACAACTCCTTGACCTTCCGATCCAGCGGCAATTCGAGTATGTCGTTCAACTGCTGGAGCTCCTGCCAACTCCAGCGAGGGTAGACGTCGGCGACGAAATCTAGAACCTGCTGCACACGCATCCATTCGTAGATGTGATGCTTCTCCGGCACATATCCGACACGCGAGAGGATATCAAGGCGGTCTCGCGTGGGATCCAGCCCGAGAACGCGAACCGAGCCCGAATCGGGGCGTTCCAGATCCAAGAGCATCCGGATCGTGGTCGTCTTGCCTGCGCCGTTCGGTCCGACCAGCCCACAGATGCTGCCCGCGGGAACGGTGAAGCTGATATCGTCTACCGCGATCTTCTTGCCGTAGCGTTTGGAGAGATGTTCGACCGATACTGCGGCTTCAGTCATCCGTGGCTTCCTTCCAGATTCGTTGGATGTCCTCCATGCCGAAGCCTGCACCTCGAAGACCGGCGACAAGTTCGTTGATTTCCTGCTCGGCGGACTTCACGAGAAAATCGCGGGCGAGCTCTTGTGCGTCCTCGGTAACAACGAGGTCACTGTCAGAGGTGGCGGTGAGAATACCGGACTGGGCGAGCCTCGAGAATGCAGACTCGACGGTGCGCGGATTCAGAATTTTCTCTTGCGCAACGACATGGGACGCGGGCAGCGAATCACCAGGTGACCAAGCCCCGCGAGCGATTTCGCGACAGAGGTGACAAACGATTTGGTCTTCGACATCAAGCCGTTCGTTGATGGTCCAAGACACAGGACCTCCTTGCCGACTGATGTGAGTTTTGTCCGACTCCCCTAGAGGCTACGGTACTACTTCGATGTGCGTTGTCAAGTATCAGCTTAACGCCTGCGCGTTTGGCTGCGCTGGATATTGGAGAATAGTGACCGGACGTGGTATCCTGTGTAGGTGATCGCCTCGAAACATCGGCTGGCGAGAGATTAGCGATACCTCATTATCAGGGTGAGACCATGAAACGGAACCGATTGAGCTGTTTGTTTTGTTCAAGCCTCTTGCTTATCGTACTTTGCTCCATAACGGCGGGAATCGCGGCCGAGGTCGAGATTCGAACGCAATCGTGGGGTAGCAGCCCGGAAGGGTTCGCGGAATTCAATGCGGAGCTGATGGCTCGGGATGGTGCCAACCTGTTGAAATTTCCGGGGGCAGAGTTAGTTCTCGCCGATAGCGTTAACACTCAGCACACGTCCATGCTGACCGATGGGACAGGCGGCGTCTGGGTCGGCACAGGTCGGATTTACACGGCCACTGCCGGCCCTGCGAGAGTGGTCTTCGACCTCGGTCGCCCGCGTTTGATTCGCGAGATTCGCGTGCTCACGTCTAATAGCGATACTCGTACGAATCAGGATTACGAAATCCGTCTGGCCAACAAAGTGGCCAAGTCGAAGACGCTGCCGCAGTTCCCCGCACAGGCGACCTTCACTTCAGGCGACAAGGTCATCGGCCCGAACCGTGGGCCCTGCATCAGTTCGATCAGCGCCGCAAGCGGCAATCTTTCCGAGGAACGATTCGACCTGATCGAATTCCGTATCTATCCAACCCATGGCGCTGCGGCCGGTGCCCCCGCCCGATCTGACACTGACAAGAGAGGATGGACGTCGTTGGCGGAACTGCAGGTGTTGGCAGACCCGGATGATCCGGAGTTGTTCGATTCGCCGGAACAACGGAAAGCGTGGCTGGCCGAAATAGAGCGCAAACGCAAACTCGCCAAACTGGCCGGCCTTTCGCGTTTGGCGGCCGATTCCATCCAGAACCTCGCCCCGCTCCGGCGCGCTATCGAAGATCTCGCGACGACCTACCCGGATCAGTTCTCGGGCGAACAGTACATCGCTCGATGGCAAGACTTCGTCGACCGCTTCGGCCAGATTCGGGTCGAGGACCTTGACCAGCCGGAACAGGCCGAACAGCTTCAAGCAATGTCGGAACAGTTCGAGGCATTCCGCCGCGAGGTACTGCTTTCGAATCCGTTGCTCGACTTCGACCAACTCTTGTTCGTCAAACGACAAGGACCGCGCAACGGCCTGCCGGCCAACTGGCAGAGCAATTCGCAGATTCACAACAAGACGTTTGACGATTCGATCGAGATCCTATCGCTTGACGACTTGGACGGTGATACGACCACGTTTTTCAAACCGCCGGGCGGTCTGATGGTCAGCGACGTGGACCTGCACTTCGATGCCGACCGGATGCTCTTTTCGATGATGGATGAGAACTCGCATTGGCAAGTCTGGGAGATCAATATCGACGGAACCGGACTTCGGCAAGTTACACCAAGCGACCCGTCCGATGTGGAAAACTACGACTGCTGCTACCTGCCGGACGGTCGCATCATTTTCACGTCGACGGCCTGCATGATCGGCGTACCTTGCGTGTACGGCAACTCGCACGTTACCAATGCCTACATCTGCGACGCCGACGGCACCAACATCCGCCAGCTTACGTTCGACCAAGAGCACAACTGGTCGCCGAGCGTCATGAACAACGGCCGCGTTCTGTACCAGCGTTGGGAATACGCCGATCTGCCTCACTCGAACAGCCGCATGTTGTTCTCGATGAATCCGGACGGGACCAGCCAATTCGCTTATTACGGAAGTAATTCCTTCTGGCCAAACGGAATCTTCTACGCGCGGCCCATTCCGGATAGTCCAACGAAGGTGGTGGGAATCATCTCGGGACATCACGGCGTCGCGCGGCAAGGCGAGATGATCGTCTTTGATGTGAGCGTCGGGCGTGAGGAAGCAGACGGTGCGATCCATCGAATCGGCGACTGGGGCAAGAAAGTGGAACCGGTCATCGCCGACAACCTGGTCGGTGCGAGTTGGCCCAAGTTCCTTCACCCTTATCCGCTGAGCGACAAGTACTACCTGGCCGCAGTCCAGCCGACCTCCGGGTCGCGGATCGGCCTTTATCTGGTCGACGTCTTCAACAACATGCTCCTGCTTCGCGAAAGCAAAACGCATCAACTCATGGAACCGGTGCCGTTACGCAAAACCAAGACACCGCCCGTCATCCAAGATCGGATCGTACCCGGTGCGAAAGATGCGACGGTCTACTTGACCGACATCTATAACGGCCCCGGTCTGGCCGGCATTCCTCGCGGCACGGTCAAGCAACTTCGTGTCTACACTTACGGCTACTCGTACCAGAACATGGGCGGCCTGTTGGGGATCATCGGGATCGACGGGCCGTGGGACATGCGACGCGTGCTGGGCACCGTGCCGGTCCATGAAGACGGCTCGGCCAAGTTCCTCGTGTCCGCCAATATGCCGATTGCCGTCCAACCCTTAGACGAAAAGGGTCGGTCGCTCCAGCTTATGCGAAGTTGGATGACGGCCATGCCGGGCGAGGTGCTTCAATGTAACGGCTGTCACGAATCGCAAAACGATACGGCGCTGACGAAGACGACGCTGGCCGTAGGCCTTAAGCCCGCGCGAATCAAGCCCTGGCGCGGTCCAACGCGCGGCTTCGACTACTCGCGGGAAGTTCAGCCGGTCATCGACCGCTATTGCGTCGGTTGCCACAACGGCGAACCGTTGGATGACGACACGGTCACGGTGAATCTGCGCGGCGATCAGATGATCGACGATTTCAAGATGGTCACTGCCGGTAACGGTGGAAATCGTGGCGGGCGTTTTTCCGTCGGTTACGCCGAGCTGCACCGTTACGTTCGACGCTCGGGGATCGAAAGCGACATCCACTTGCTTACGCCCATGGAGTTTCACGCAGGCACAACCGAATTGGTTCAGATGCTCGAAAAGGGCCATCAAGGCGTGAAGCTGGACGACGAATCTTGGGATCGGCTGAACACCTGGATCGACATGAATTGCCCGTACCACGGCACATGGGGCGAGAATTTGAACGACTACGCCGTCCAACAAAACGTCCGGCGAATGGACCTTTTGAAGCGGTACGCAGGGATCGACGACAATGCGGAATACGTGTTCGTGACGAAGACGGGGCCGGTCGAATTCGTCAAACCTGATTCCGTTGCTAAACCACAACCGTTAGACATCGGAGATATGGATTGGCCCCTTTCGCCGGAACAAGCTACCGCCAAGCAGACGCAACTCGGCGACATTCGAAAAACCATTGACCTGGGCAACGAGCAGACGATCGAATTGGCGTTGATTCCCGCCGGCGAGTTTGTGATGGGCTCGTTGGACGGTCCTTCAGACGAAGGGCCTCAAGCCAAGATTCAGATCGACAGGCCGTTCTGGATCGGCGTGCACGAGATCTCCAACGCCCAATACGCTCAATTCGATCCCGAACACGACAGCCACGTAGAACCGAAACAAGCATACCAGTTCGGCGTTCACGGCTATCCGATGGATCGACCCGAGCAGCCCGTGGTTCGCGTATCGTGGGATCGAGCGATGGCGTTTTGCCGTTGGCTTTCCAGAAAGACCGACAGTACCGTGACGCTTCCGACCGAAGCGCAATGGGAATACGCCGCCCGAGCCGGCAGCGCTACACCGTTCTGGTTTGGCGGGTTGGGCGACGATTTCGGCCCGTTCGCAAACATGGCTGATGTCAATATTCGCAAGTTTGCCAGCAATCCCTACACGGTCGATCAGGCGTACCCAAACGCGACGAAGTACGACGATTACATGCCGCGCGAGCGACGTTTCGACGACGGAGTCCTGTTGACCTGCGAAGGCGGCAAATACCAGCCAAGTCCGTGGGGACTGTGCGATGTGCACGGCAACGTAGCCGAGTGGACCCGCTCGTTGTACCGATCTTATCCATACGACCCGTCCGATGGTCGCGAAGACATCACTGCGACCGAACGCCGCGTCGTCCGCGGCGGCAGTTGGCGAGATCGCCCAAAGCGATCCACAGCCAGTTACCGCCTCGGTTACGAGAAGTACCAGCGTTTGTTCAACGTCGGTTTCCGGATTGTCATTCCGGCTGAAGCAGGATAAGGACCCTTGTTGACGCCCCGTATCGTGAGGATCACTGCGACGCTGAACTGGTCAATCGCATTGGCTCTGCGGCACGACAGAATGGGACAGATCGCACGGATTGGGAGACTCTGCTACCCGAAACTTGGTTCTGCCGCTCGCGTTTTGGGTCGCTTTGTTGTAGTGCAAACGGCGAAGACTACGTTAGAATAGGCTGTTGTTCACCCCTGTTTCTCGGGGCTCGGACGGAAACGGTCGCGCCGGACGTTGGGCGAGTCAGCTACCGACTCGGGATGGTGCATTTCCGCTTGGCCGGACTCAACCGATGGGATTGCGACAAGCAACCGACCTAGTGCTGAAACCGCTCTGTGCCGTCGGTTTCGTCGGTGTCGTGGTCTCCGCACTCCGCCGCACGCCCTCGGGTCTATTTGAAAGCAGGGGCTTTCTCGAGAACGCGCTGCGGGATCTGCTTTTGGCAATTCCCTATGGCGAACGCGTGGTCTTTTTCACCATTGGCTCTGGCCCCACGTTGTGGCACACATTCTTGGCGACTCTCTTCCTCAGCATCTGCCTCCTGGACAACCGTGGACGAAATGTGGCTGCGAACCATGGCGGGATCGGCCTGTTGGTCGGACTCCTGAACGGCCTCATCTCGTTTTTCGTGCTCTTTGGACCGTTTCATGGCGGCCCAGTACTCACTCTAGTGTTCGCCTTGCTCGTCGCTTTACCCGTGGCGATTGTCGGGGCCATCATCGGCTTCGTGATTGGCATCGCCAGGCGTTCTATTGCCGCATCACTTGCTAGGCCAGCAAGTCCGAGCGACGGAAAGCCTGAAGAACAAAAATGTTCCGAGATCCACAGCGGCCTCCTCGCCCGACCACGCATCATCAAGTTCACGGTCTTTGGCATCGGGCTTATGGTCGTTTTCGTATTCTGCATGATAGATCGCCTTCCCCAACGGCTAATGCCCAGGGTCGATACACGAGGTCTGGAGGAAATCGTACGCTTGGGCAGCGCGGGTGGTGCCGGACTTCCCAAACCTGTCAGATCTGTCGGGATCTGGCAACCACGTGGCACCAACGCTCTTGCGTTCTCCAGTGACGGCAAATTCTTGGCCACCGGCGGTGGTGGTGTCGTTGACATTTGGCGGACTGCTGACTGGACTTCTGCTGGAGAACTCCACCAGACCGGTTTGGTCTCGACGTTGGCATTCTCGCCGGACGGACGATTCCTTTATGTCGCTGCAAATGATGATCCCGATCCAATCCTCTGCCGTTTTGAATGGCGGACTGGCAGACGTGATAAGGTGTTTGAAGGGCACAAGAAACAAGTGGACGGAATGGCCTTGTCGACTGACGGGCAAACGATGATTACCGCCTCAAGCCTGGAAGACCTTCTGTACTTGTGGAATACAACCACGGGGGCGATTGTCGGCAGTTTCGACTGTTCGAGTCCTCGATTTGCGTATGCGCCTCAACGAGATTTGGTGGTCCAGTGGTCCACGTCTGAAACAGGCTCCGTCACGGCGTACCTGGCAGGCGCGGAGATTCCGGGCTTCGCATTTGCGACCGACGTTATTGCCGCGGCCTTCACTCCTGATGAGCAGTCTCTCTTAGTGGTCAGACGCCTTGGTTCAGCGGCGCTTGTCCAGGAACTCTCTCTTGGCGTTCACCGCGTGGATGATCTTCACCGGATTGCGGGGAATGCACTTTTTTCCCGCGTGTGGCACGAGCGAGCCGATAACCGTTGGCGAGTCCTGGCGGAAGAGCATTCTCTACCGGTTGGGGGCGATGAAGCCGCCTTAGCGATCTCGCCCGACGGACAGCAGGTGGCCGTGGCATCTGGAGCCGTGCGTTTAGCGATCTATGCGATGCCGGACCTCAAGCCAATTAAGGAGTTTCACTTCGCTTGTCGGCAGCCACAATCGGAGTGCATCCGCCAAGTCGTCTATTCGCCAGACGGCACGTGGCTAGCGATGGGGCAGCAAGGGCGAACAACGCCACGTCTTTTCGATGTAGCCGCCACCGAGGAAAGGACGGTCGACGAAGGACACGGGGACCGCGTGCTCGATCTGCGATTTTCCGCCGATGGCCGGAGTTTACGGAGTGTCGGCAAGGATGGCACCGTGTGTATGTGGGATACGACCTCCATGAATATGCTCCGGCGGATATCGCTTCCAACCGACCGTCTTGTCGCATCCATTCGACCGTCGGATGGCCGCTACGCATTGTGCCCAGTCCCAGATGACCCGAAGCGGCCCATCCAAGTTGTCGACCTGGACACCGGAAAGGCCTGCTGTGAACTGACATTGCCTTTGACGTGGCATGGGTTTGATGCACCACCCCGCGGACTAGCCCGCTTGAGCCGAGTGTATTGGCTCAACAAAGAAGAGGTGTTGTGTACCGGCTACTTCCACCATGAGGGCATCGGATCGCGAGATCACTGGTGGCGGTTCGATTGCCAAACTGGAGAGATTGTCGACGAGGGGCGGCGCGACATGAGCGAGCGGTACGCTTTCGGCCACGGTCGAGGGTTCGTAACGGAGGACGGAGGTCACCTGTTTCTCCTTCATGGCGGGTGGAAGGGTTCGCTGCCCGCGGAGATTGCCAGGGTCAATCTGCGAACTTTCCAATCTAGCGAATTGGGCCGGATTGCCCGCCGGCCTCGCGGAGAGTTTGGACTAGTTCCGGGCGGCAAGTACTTCCGTCTCGGCTTGCACATCTATGATCGTCGGAACCTAGGGCTGGTTGCGGCTAAGGAATTCCCTTACGACAAAGTTGGAATCGGATCGGTCGCTTTCAGCCTAGACGGAGAGCGTTACGCCATCGCGCTCAGGTCGAAGACTGAATACGTTGTTGTCATTTACGAGACGCTGACCAATCGCGTGCTGCTTGCTTTCAGGCCGACGACGCCAGTTGTACGATTGCAGTTTTCTCAGAACGGCTCGCGACTGGCTCTTGCCTACGCTGATGGAACGCTGGAAGTGCGGTCAGTGCCCGCTGGGTAATCCGAACGTCGTATCGGGCACGAACCATCTCGCTGAGCGACTTTTCGTCAATCCTCAAAGCCGGTCGCGATTCCGTTTGCGGAATTCGTCGACCTTCTTTTGTGTCTCGCTGCTCAGATCCTGCTTCATTAGATGCTCGGACGCTCGTCGGGCGATGAAGAAGTCGTCCCCGTCCAGAAGTCGAGATATGTCGGCCTCCGTCTTATCGGAGAAAAACTTCCTCTGTTCCAGTAGTCTGAGAATCAGATGGATCTGAAAATACGGCAGCCGGTCCAGGTGTGCCGTGAGGCCGTCCAATGTTGTCGGACGCAGGTCGCGTTCGCCTGCGAAATAGTCCAAGACGATTGGGCTGTACATGCTTTTCATACGGCAACATGAGTCGATAAGCCGAGCATGCAGCTTCTCCCTTTCTTTCATCGCACCGCTCAAGAATCGGAGCGAAAGCACAACATGCTCCCTGTCACCGTTCTCCAAGATGCGAAAGAAGTCATCCACGAATTGCTCGTCAGACGAATGGTGCTCCGTTATGTGCTTCAGCGCGAAGTCGATGCACCTCCGGTCATCAGAACTCAGAAGATGCCTGAGATAGCGAGGAGTACAACTCTTTTCGGTCAGGCTGCGCAGTTTCGGGACGATCTCTCCATTCGTCCAATGCCACATCACCCAGGTGGTGAACGCAGCATCTTTGACCACCGACGCTTGAACGGTCAGTGGGGTAGCACCTGACCACGCGTCGATGCCTTCTTCGTCTTCGACCGGTTTCGCCAGAAAGGCGAGTGAGTGCGTGGCGAGAATGGAGTTTTGGTCTCCCAGGATCCGGTCGAGCTTGGCGTAGTCATCTGGGTCAAATGGAACGTGTTCTTTCTTGGTCAGCGGTTTGCCCGGAGGATACTCGAGTCGCTCGAAGTAACCGACCGCATTCCAGTGAATGGTTGCTTCCACGATTCTGCATTTCTTGTCGATGCAGACCTCGGTCGTGATGTGCAGGGCATAGCCAACAGGAGACCCGTTCCGATCCTTGGTTTGAACGACGGGATACACGCGAGGCGGCACCGAAGGAGCCATCGGATCGGCGAGTTCGACTTTGTGCACAACCTTTTCCAGTTCGGTGTTTTCTTCCGAGGCCGCTGTGGGCGGGGAAGCGCCGACACTCGAGACCTGCGATACACAGGTTAGAATCGACGCAATGGATGCGACCGCTATGCACAAAGTGGCTTTCATTCGACTGTCTTTCCGTGCTCCCGCCGGTTGATTTCCGTGAACGTGACAGAAAACCATGTTAGCCTACTTTGACCCCACAGTTCCACCATAGGGAAGATCTCGCGATGAAACATGACGCCTGCCATCCACATCTCGCCATGAACGCCGTCGAAAGGGCTCATGATGTCATTGTACCGCTGGCCGCACTTCTCGCTATGGCCTTTATCGTAGTCACAGGCACAGTGTCGGCAGTCGACGACGGGATCGGCACGAAGCCGCGTATGGTTGCTATGACCGACATTGGTGGCGATCCGGACGACCGGCAGTCGATGGTGCGGTTCTTGCTGTACTGTTGCGACTTTGAGGTCGAAGGACTGTGTACCGGATTCGGCCATGGGCATTACGAAACGACGCGACCGGAACTGATCCGCGAAGCGGTCGATGCGTACGGCAAGGTGCTGCCGAATCTTCGCAAACATCGGCCTGATTATCCATCGCGCGAAAAGCTACTCGGTTTGATCAAGGACGGCCACAACGGCGATCCGCACAAGGACCGACTCACGTACCGATGGTGGGTGTACCGCGAAGCGGGCGGCTACTGGGCCGACGCGCCAATCCAAGACGCGGACAAGGCCGATGCCGTGCTGACTGCACCCGCCAACGCGTCGGGTCGGACCATTCACGTAATCCTCGAAGTCACCGACAAGGGCAAGCCGCCGTTGACGGCCTATCGCCGTGTGATCCTCAAGGTCAGCGGCAAGCCGATCAAGCCGCCGCCGGGCGTTTTCGGCGTGGAAGAAGACCTGATAACGCCGATCACGAAGCTCGTAGGGCCACCGGCCAAGACCGAACCGTGGCAATTCTATCGCGGAATCAACATCAACGGGTCGGTGATCGAGATCGACGGCAACCGGTGGGACGGCGACGATGCGCGCGATTTCGAGTGCAAAGGCCGACCGCTGAACAGCCCGCATGTCATGCTACGTCCGCCCACGGATCCGGCTCGAGCGAAGATGATCCACTCGTTCCGCTGGGACCGCAACGCCAGCCTGTCGGTCGCCAACGTGCCAAAGGGGACCTACGCCGTCTATGCTTACGTGTGGGAAGAGACCGATCCTGAAACGCTCACGATTCGCCTGAACGACCGCATCGTCCAGCGGAACTACAACAGCGGCTTGGCAGGCCAATGGCGCCGCATCGGACCGTGGATCTCTGAGGTAAACAATGGGCGGATCGCGATTACCGCCAGCGGTGGAGCCGCAAACTTCAGCGGGATCGAAATCTGGCGACGTGCGGATGGCGGTCGGAGCTAGTTGATCTTGGCAGAAAATCGTCGGCAGTATAGTCTTTCCGCTGTGTTTGCTCAGGGATGCAGCTAGTATTTTTTGGAAAGGGAAGTCCGTGCCAATTCCAATTGCCCTTCATCGGCCTTTTCGACGGCGTTCCACCGCCCTTCGCGCGAATTTACCTGCTCGTCAACGTACGCGGTGAATCCCCGCCGCAAGCCACGCCACTACGCGCCGATCAGGCCGACCGTACCCACACCGCCCAGTTCGTACAGATACTCGACAACCAGCGTCTTAGCGCCGCTCTTGGCGGCCGCGATACCCGCCGGAGCGCCCGATGTGCCGCCGCCCACGACAACCACATCGTATCGTCCCAGTACAGGCAGAGGCCGGCGGCCGGCGTGAACCGCCCCGCCTTGCGTAGAGCGTGTATTCAAATTCGTACGATGGCCCTCCGAGGCCGTCGACCCAGGAGGATTTGGAAGAATCGACGGGCTCGGAGGCCCATCGTACGGTCGAACTGTCTTAGACCTGATCCCACGTAATTCCTCGCCGACGGTCACCGCGATTCCACCATCGGCATCCATCGCCGGTAGACATGCATCTTGGAAGTCCCCGGCCAGCTTTTTCTCGGGTATTACCGCCGATCTAGGCCACAATTGTCGAGGGGACTGCGGGTGCAGTCGGTGAAACGCTTGGACCAGAGTTCGAAGCGGTCTTCAAAAACGGCACCCTGCCGAGCAACAGGTGTGCGTCGGCACCAAACTCCCCTTGGAGGAAATCCGCATGCTCACATGACACGGTGCAGTGTCAGCCTACTGCCAGCGAAGCCCTGCTAATCCGCGTTCAGAATCGGACAAGTACCGAGGCGGGGCGATGGTCGCTTGGATAGTCTTTCCGTTTGGGTTTCGTCTTCTTTGACCAGTCTCCCACGTTCACGCTCAAATAGGCCGAGTGCTCGACCTTTGCACTATTGGGATCAACGCGCAGGCCGGTCGCGGACAAGAACTGAGGGGGAACAAGAATGTGGTCAAGTAAAAGGCGTCGCAGTTTTTTGTCAAGCTTGTCAAAGAAGACCGCCGTAAATCGTTTGTCGAATGCACCGCGATCAACGACGTCCGTAAGAAGTCGATCCAAATGATCGACATCCCCACGAATCCGCCGCATGATATCGGTCCCGAAAAATCGCTCCTCGAAAAAGCCTTGCCCCGGGCCATCGTTCAGGTCGCCAGCGAATATCGTGCGTCCTTGCACGTCGGAATGGAACGGATGATTCTGCACGTAGTCGCGCAGCAGTTTGGCTTCCTGCAAGATGCGTGCCCGTTGTTCGAGGCCCTCGGCAATGCCAAGCGTACGTTTCTTGGGATCCGACGACTTGGCGTTGCTTGCCACGAAGCTGATCTTGGATTTCAGGTGCAACGATGCGACGGAAAACGCACCCTTGTTGGTATGAAAGATCAGCTCCACCGGCAAGCGAGTAAATTTCTGGTTCACATGGCTGTAGACGCCTGTTTTTTCGCTGTGCAGCATGAAGGGATACTTCCACGCGTCGGCAATAAAGTCGACCTCTTCCACGTTTTGAAGGCCGGGAAAATCTCGACAGACGATGTAAATGCACTGTGTCCCACCCGAGTCGCTGCGGAAGACTTTCCACTGTCCGCCCACAAAATCGTCCATGAAGTTCAGCATCTGGTGTTTTCTGTTGGGGCCTTCCTGAATACACAGAATATGCGGCTTGACCGTCTTGATCACCTTGCCGACTTTCGTTGCGATTCCGTCAAAGTTCTGCACCACGTGCGACTTCGTATCCTCGAACCAGTCGTGCATGTGCTCAATGTTCCATGTTGTGACCTTAACCTCGGGCATGACAATCTCCCTTCAGATTCTCGTGTGTGCTAACTAAGAATTCTCACTCAGAAACTGCGGCGCGGGCAGGCCGATCCTCGGCATTACGTTGATGTCGTGGGCGCCGCGGGCCCAGAGGACTTGGCCGGGGGTGCCGGTGAGGTGGCCGGAGAGGTCCCAGAGGGCGGAGAGGTTCTCCGGGTCGCGCCAGTCGGCGTCGGTCCAGTCACGGAAGCGTTTGGACCAGAGTTCGAAGCGGGGAAGCAGGCAGTAGATGTGCGGTACTTTGAACGACTCTTGAAGGAACTCGGCGTGCGCTGGCCACACGTCGCGCAGGGCGGGCAATAGGAACGGCGCGACGCCCAGCGGTCGGTACCAGCGGTCGCTTCGCCACTCGCCGCACTCCCGACGCAATTGGCCCAGCGGCACGGCCGTCATGGGAAACGTCAAGTCGTATCCCCGCAGGACTAACTTTGCTGGATTCTCGCCTTGCGGATCGGCGAAGTGGAGTGTGCGACCATCAGTCTCGATATCAAGCGCAATCACTCCAGGAGCCACGAGTGTTGCGTCCGCAACTCGCCCAGCCAGCGTAAATAGCCCAAAGGATGGCCAACTAGATTCCAAGCTTGGATTGAAGGCTTCCTGCAAGATCGACGCAATTAATGACAAGCGAAGTGTAGGCGAATCGCGGTAGTCTGAGTAATCGGACTCCTGCCGCTCATGTATTGAAAGTGCGCCGTCCGGATCGTCGTCGAAATCGGTGTCTTCCTTCAGCTCGAAGTCAAGATCATCTGATTTGCAGACTCTGCGAGCGAAGTTTAGCGTTCTTTCGCGAGCCTCTTTTCGTCCGTAGTTAGTCCAAGGGTACTTAAAGTCGAAAACCCGTGAGAGTTCATTTCTGAGGCGTCCGTATGGCTGGATCACGTTTCGGCCCTCTGGATCGCGGTCGCCAATACCAAGCGATTGCATGAAACGTACGTATGCCAACTCGAATTGAATCGGCGTGTCTGCTTCATTAACAACGAGCTTGCAGGCAGACACCAGACTGAATTGCGGAACAGGCTCATGATTCTTCGAAGCTGCGGCGGTGAGTTCCGGCATGCGAAGAGACGTAAGAGTATTCCGATAGGCCTCGAAACCGTGTGCTTTCAGAGATACGATCAGAGACCTGTGGGCACGATTGAATACTGCACGGATCCGCTGACTCCAGTCAATAGCGTCAATTGGTCGAATGGCTCGCCGGCGATCTGCTGTCAAACGTGGTGTGACGTCGCCGCGCAAGTCAATCCAAACGCGTGCTCCGATGCCGGGGTCAAAACCGATTCTACCGGCTATCTCGCCACTCTCTTCAACATGCATGCCGTTTATCGTGATGCACTTTTGATGCGCGTATTTGCTTTCCACGATAGCGGCCCATGCGTCTTGTCGCATTTGCCCCCTGCCAAAGTCGATGGGCACGGTTGGCAATTCGTCAGATTCGTCCGTCATGGGAAATGCGAAGCAGATACGTGTCCCAGTGAGTGAATCGATCCACTTCCACAGTCCCCACGAAGGTCGTCCGACAAGGTTTTTCGGCAATTCCCACGTTGAGAAGATATAGTCGGCATGGCCGTGTCCCCCAAGACCACGAAGTTCCTCTGTCGGCCGATGTTCGTCGACTCGCAGCGTTTGGCACTGACCGGACCTGATCACAACCGGATGGCAAGGCCAAAGCACGTTTGACAAGACAATCTCGGCCGGATCAATTACCGTCACGCCAGTCTTGGCGTTCTTTCCCTTTGAGTTTGCTTTACCCTTTGCCTTTTTTCGCAACTTTCTGTTTTTCTTCTGCTCAATCTGGAACCGAGGCTTGAGAAAGACCTTGATTTCACTACCCGTCTGCTGAAGAGTTCCTCCCTTGAACCAAAACAAGCTTCCAGGCCCCGAAATCGTTACATCACATGGAGCATGGCCAAGCGACACTCGCCGATCCGTGCAGGTGCGTACCTCGACTCGGTCACCAATCATAAAGCATGACAGTATCCCAATCCCAAAGATCGAGATCGGTGAGACGACTTCGCCGGCGGCTTTCATGGCGGCTCGTTCCTGGTTGAACTCCGGGCTGCGGTAGTAGCTCTTGCCGATCTGCGTGAAGTAGTTCTTGATCACCTCCTCGGTCATGCCGACACCGTTGTCGGAAACGCGGAGCCACTGCTGGCCAGTCTCCTCGTCCGTGCCCCAGTCCAGCGTGACACGCAGTTCCTCCTCGCGGCCGTCCGGTTCGCGGACCCAGCCGGGGCGTATCAGCTCGCCGTCGACGGGCTCGCGGGCCTCGCCCTTCTGCTTCATCTTCAGCCGCAGTTCGCGCAACTCCAGGGCGTCCAGGGCGTTTTGCAGTAGCTCGCGGATGCATAGGCCAGGGTCGCCGTAGAGCGACTCGCCCATCAGCAGTTGTTGGATCTCGTCCTGGTCCAGTCGAAATTGCAGGTCGTGGTAGACGTATTTCGGCTGGTCGGTCAGCGGGTCACGGGCCGAGCGAATGTCGAGGCGGGTTTGGCTAGGCAGATGCAGGTCGTAGCGGGTCTGGGCGGCGGCGGGGAGCTGGCGGCGCTGGGCGTCCAGCTCGATGCGCACGGCGGAAAGCTCGGCATCGATCCAGGTTTTGAATTCGCGGATCGCCTTCTCGTGGACGGGATGCTTACACTCGGCCGAGTAGAGCAGGTCGGGCTGCTGCTTGCCGTCGGGATCAACATCCAGCCGCCAGCCAACGATCGACAGATGTTTGTTCCACTCCAGCACGCTCTGGTCGTTTTCGATGCCGAAATGTTTGAAGAGGATGCGCGGCGCGCGGCTGGCGTCGAAATCCATCACGTCGGCCAGACGGAGCAGCAGACCGGGAAAGGCCAGATTGGCCGACTCGCCGGTGGCCACCGGTTGGAAGAAGCGGTCTTGCGGAGCGTTGGGATCGTCACCAATTAACTGCCGCCGCAGCCAGGGAGCGCCGCGGCCGTGGCTGATGCCGATCAAGGTGAGCTCTCGCTGATAATCTCTGCCGCCGACACCGTAACAGAACACGTTGTCATCGCCGGTCTCCTTCTTGATCGCGTCGAGCCAGCGGCGGAGGCGACGGACTTGGTCGTCTTTCGTGTGAGTATCTCGTAGGTAGCTGGAGAGGATGTGGCCTTCGATGGAAGCAATACGTCGTTCGGCCTGAACCGCTTCGTGTTTGGATTCGTCGTCATCCTTCTCTTTCGCCCCGTCAAGTCGTTTTCGCCAACGATCAATCTGTCGGATTTCTTCGTCGAATCGGCTGCGGTAACTGGCGAAATGCTTGCCTTGTTCCGTGGACTCATCCAGCAGAAGGTCGTGCTCCTCTTGTGACAGCGCCATGCCCAAGTCGTGGGTATAAGCGGCGAGAATCGGCAGGGCACATTCCAAAGGGCTCAGGCTATGGATCAAATCACCCGGTACAAGGGCTTCCATGATGGCCAGCACGTTCAGAAAATGCCGCTCTTCGTGCAGTGTATACTGCGGCATGTAGCGACAGATCTGCGTACTGATCCAGGACGCGCGATCCACGATTCTTCGAACACTCGACTTCAAATGATCGACAGCAACGCGATCGAC
This sequence comes from uncultured Pirellulaceae bacterium, assembly GCA_964617665.1. Taxonomy (GTDB): domain Bacteria; phylum Planctomycetota; class Planctomycetia; order Pirellulales; family Pirellulaceae; genus JADHUC01. The sequence continues at coordinate 6,009 of CAZUAH010000095.1, read as the reverse complement.
AGCATCGGATCGCGAAAGCTTGTCGAGTCGCTCCCATAGCAACGATTGGTCGTAGTCCCGTATCAAACGCATGCCTCACCCCAGAACACAAGCCACGGACAACTTCCCTAGAAAGAGTAATTCTAGGTTATGTCTACCGCCGTCGGAATCAGGCTTTGGGCGGAATTGAGTGCTGCCGACCTGCAGAAGTCGTTGGGTGCCTCACATGTTGCGCGGTTGTTACATGGATTGGCTTGCGTCGAGAGATGGGTGGCGCGCACAATCAGAGAAGGATGCTGAGTCGTTATCGGGGATTGGAGAGCTTGCCATGTTCGGTCATGCGCTTTTCTTGTGGGGGATGACGTGGATCTTAGCACTGGCTGCGATGCCGGGGCTTGGGGCTCAGGAGCCGCAGGCTGATGCTCTGCCGGACGAGTGGTGGGAGATCGAGCGGTATGTAGTCGAGGATTTGCAGGAGCGGAATGTCAGTCAGTGGGCGCGGGAGTTGTCGGCCGAGCCGTTGGGTGACGAGCCGGGGCAATGGATGTTGCGGTTTAGCGTGGTGCGTCGGGCTGGGCATGAGAAGACGTTGCTGCGGTTGATTGACGCGCTGGCCAAGGCCAAGCATCTGCCGGACCGATCCGATCGGGAGCAGATGGGCGACACGCTGATTGGCGGCGAATGGTGGGAGCCGGCGCAGCAGTTCTGTGAGCGAGTGCCTGGGACGCATCCGGGTTGGGGCTATGTGATGGTTAAACGCTGGGAAGAGGCTGGACGCGATCCGAAGTGGATTGACAGTTGGTTGGCGGCGCGCGACTGCGATGATTCGCCGAGTGAGGAGGATCTCGATTCTCTGGACCCATCGCAATTGCGCTACTGGTTCGCCGCGCGTCTGGAATTCCGGCAGCGTCAGGGGACGGAGGCGGCGCTGATTGAGGAATTGGCCAAGGCAGTGCGCGACAACCCGGCCAACGCTGACGCCGCGCTTCGCTATTTGGCGGCAGTGCGACGGTTGGGTATCGACAAATACGACCCCGCGTGGATCGGTGCCGTGGCCAAACCGGAATCCATGGTACGATGCTACGACCTAGGGCGGGACCTGGCGCGGCTGCGGCCGAAGGCCGGGATGCCGTTGCTGTTGCGATCGCTGGAACTGAAGTATTCCGACGAAGATCAGCGCATCATGAAGCTGCGCAGTCGTCGCTGGGCGCGGGCGTTTGACCAATCGCAATCGTACGAGCAAATGATCCGTGACAATACACGGCACGAGTTGATGTATGCCTATAAGAAAGCGGGCGACGCTCAGAAAGCGCAGGCACTGCTCGAAGAGCTGACCAAGCGTTATCCGAATGGAATTCCGCCGGTAGGGATGGCGCAGTTTGCCGGGCAGACACAAGGCGGGTCGGGGGCACGCGTGATCGAGAACCGCATTCGTAAGGCGGAGCCGGAAAAGAAGGACTCGTACAAGTATTGGCAGCAGCGCGGCCAGTACTATGCCGGACGCAAAGAGCGCGAGCAAGCGATCCAGGCGTACGAGAAGGCGCTGGAACTGGCCAAGCCCGCGCCGTACGAAATCGAGCAGGGCCAGGGTGAGAATTTCGCTCGGGCTCTTGTGTTGGGCGATTACGTGCGACTGTTGGGATGGAACGGGAATGGCATGCGTCTGTTGTGGCGCGAACTGAAGGCGACGGACCCGAAGACCGCATACGCCACGCGTATCGTGCGGATGATGCTGGAGATCGAACGCGACAACACGTATTTCATGGAGCCTGACGACCATCGGCTATGGGCAGTGCTCGAAGCCCGCGCCAAGTGGGACCACGCCGAACAGCGCTTGCTCATGCGTTTCGCCAAGAACGCTCAGCCCGACACACATCGCAAACGGCCGGACAAGCGACCCGAACTGTGGACGCGAGGCGAAAAACTGGCGAAGGACGTTGACCCGAGCCGCGCGGAGAACCTGGCCTGGGTGATGACCCGATACGGCGGATCGAAGCGGGCAATCCCGCTGCTGACCGACGCCCTGTCGCAATACACCGACGACGAGCCCATCGCTCGCGCCAGTTTCACGTTGTTCTATGCGTACCTGAACGTGGGCGACTGGCGAGCGGCAGAAGAGGTTTGGCCCGCGGCTCGCAAACGACTCCAACCGCACGAGCAGCCCGCGTGGCTGGGGCGCGTGGCCGTACTGGCGGCCGAGGCCGGCGATCATGCCGATGCGCTGCGCATCTGGAAGAAACGCATGAACTACGACCTGACCGATCTACGCGGACTCGACGACATGGCGGAAGCCGACTTGCGCGGCCAATTGGTACAACTCTACGAGCAATTGGCGATCGACGATCCCAACAGCATCGCCCCAGCCGCCGCGCTGCGCCGAATCCAGCGCGACGAATCGGAACCGCGGAACAAATGAATGTCGCGGTTTGGCCGTATTCAATGACGGAGGAGTCAAGGTCACGGACTTGATTCCAGATCGGCTGCGGGTACCGTCTGATAGCAATACCGCTCAATTGTCGGCGTCGCTATTCAACATGTTGTGCACGCACCACAGGCAGGCTGCCTGTGCTACGAAGGGTTGGACGGTATTGCGTCTAATAGGTCGCTGGTGGTGTCGAGAATCAGCCGCGCGCCTTGCTTGTGTTCTCACGAATCCAATGTGAGAATATGTCGCAAACAATAGCTCATTCGAAGCGGAGGTGCGGCTATGTCCATTTCGGTCGTGTGCCCTCAGGGGCATAAACTACGAGGTGTTGAATGTGTACTCCGTTTAGCCGGGATTATTCGCGGGCGGCGTTGTGCGTTGGTAGCCGATCCTACCTGATCTGTTCGACGCTTGCGGTGGTCTCCGCTTTGACGGGGATGGTCTTGGCTGCCGAGGGAGGCGAATCGGTCAAGACTGTCATAGTGCGAATCAACGTTGCGCATCGGCAGAATTACGAGTCGTTGGAGCGAGCGCCGGTTCGGCATTGGGGTGAGTTGGACCAATTGCGTCCGTTGAACGACTTGCTGCATGCAGGATTATCCGACGGCCGCACAATGATTTTGCCCACGAATGATTTCGCCTTCTCTTTTTCGGGCAAAATAGTTGTTGGGTAAAATCCTCATCAAGTGCGACAACATCATGAACAGGAGAACGCCAATGGCGTCGGCAAGAATGAAAAGCTCGGTCATCGCCATTGCCTTAACGGCAATCACACTCGTGCTCCCCGCGCGTGCGGTGGATCTAGTGGTGAATCCTCCGGCCGAGGGCAACGCCAACGACGTGTTGGAAGCGGCTCTCACCCAGGCCGTTCCCGGCGACCGGGTGGTGCTGAGGGTGGGCGAGTACCGCCTGGACGGCCCCGTTCGTTTCCCGCGGGGCGGCGAGAACGGTAGGCCAATTACGCTGTGCGCGGCCCCCGGCGAATATGTCGCGCTGTTGGGCTCGGTCAGGTTGACCGGTTGGCAGAAGCATCATGGAAAGATCTGGAAGGTGAAGCGTCTGCCGAAGCTGGTGAAGGGTCTGTACGAAGACGCCGAGCGGCTGACGCACCCGCGGCCACATTGGGGCAAGCGAGAGGACCCGCCCGTCTCGGAACTCAAAGCTCCCGGCACGTGGACCCAGGACGCCGAGTGGATCTACCTTTGGTCCCGCGAAAGCGACACGCCCGATAACCACCGCATCGAAGCGTCCCAGCACCACGTCATGAACTTGAACAGGCCGTGGATCCGTGTGGAGGGGCTCCATTTGCTGTTCGGCCAGCACTTGGTTTGCGAGATCACGGCCGACCATTGCGAAGTCGTCGGATGCGAGATCGCCCATTGCTCGAACTCGGTCGACAACTCCTACAACGCCTACTTCTCTGGCTGCTCCAACTCGGCCTTCCGCGATTGCGCAATACACGATTCTTTCTATTGGGGCGACCACGGTTCGAACTCGCACACCATGTCGACCATCAATTGCGGCGACCGCGGCCCCAACTTTGTGGACGATTGCGAAATATTCAACGGCGGCCTGGGCGTCGGCACCAAAGGCGCCGTGCGTGAACTGGTCATCACGGGCTGCCACATCTACGACCAAGTGAACGGAATCAGCATCTCCGGTGAACGTTCCAGCGGTCCCGGCGCCGGCAAAACCGACCGCGGACACTATCTCATCTGGCACAACCGCATCTCCGACTGTGCCAAGGGCGTCTGGATCAGTTCGGGCAAGACGCACGAGAACCGCGTCTGGGGCAACCTGATCGAACGCTGCGACGCCGGCTTCAGCATGAGAAACGTTGGCGCGGTTCCCGACAGGCCGCACGTGGCCAACAATATCTTCCGTTCGAACGAGGTCGCGGTGTACATGGTCGCCGGCCGCGATGGGACCGAAAAGATATCGACCTTCGTCCAGTCTGGATTCACGTCCCATAACAACCTCTTCTCCGGCAATGATGTCGACTGGCAGAGCCCGCTCACCTGGGGACGAAATCTCGTCATGCCGCTGGCAAAGATCCAGACGTTCAAGGACTTCAACCTCGAACAGGGCTCAATTGCAGCGGAGCCAAATCTCGATCAGTTCAGCCGCTCGCAGACCGGCTGCCCGGGCATCGCCAAGGGCGCAGAGGTTCCACTGCCGGATTACATCGAAAAAGCAGGGGCGTGGCACATCGGCCTCGGTCCATGGGCCGAGCGGGAAAACCGCCCCAAACCGGGACTGACGCTGTCCATCGCCGGATCGTCCGCGTCCGTAGGTCCAGGTGAGCAAGTGAAGCTGTGCGCACTGCTCAAGAACGAATTCACCGAGAAAACGATCGACCTTGGCAGCGAGCGCGATTTGATCCTAACCTTCCACTTCCGCTACCGCGGCGGCCACCGTGACAAGCAGGAAATGTACCGCTGCCGCGTCGAGTTGCCTGCTCGGAAACTCCAACCCGGCGAGAGACTTGACCTAACCGCGCTCCCAGGCTGGAAGACGCCGGTGAACGGAAACCTCGGCGACCCGTTCCACCTGCGCGTCGACACGGACCAATGGCGTCGCGGCTGCCGGCTCCGCGCGACCGCACGCTTCGTCGGCCGTAGCGAGGATACCAGCGAGGCATTACAGAATCTGACCGACCTGATTCGCTCGAAGGAAGTGCTTCGAGTTGGTATCCACAACCCGAGATAAGCAAGCTGCCAGAAGTCGTTGTCCTTCGATTTTCTTGACTGGACACGCTCGAACGCAGTAGTATGTATCGGATAACAGGCGAACGCGACCGGCCAACAACGGATGTTGCGTGGTGATTAGCTTCTGTTCGTTTTTCGATGGGCCCCTTCCGACAACCGCGACCACTCGAAGGAGACGATCATGTTACACCGGCGATTCACTTTGTCCTTAATTGCGTTGCTGAGTCTGCTGCTGCCGGGAATCGGGATGCAGGCCAAGGCAGATCTTGGAGTGGAATCAAATCGCTCGTTATCGGATCCTCATCAAGCCAAAATCGACGAACGTACCGTAGGCACGTGGCGGGCAGTTATCAAGGAGAAGACGTACTACCTTCACGTGGGAACAGGCAATGTTGTTGGGCAGTCCAACTGGATGGAACTGGTACTGGTTAACCCGGGCGAGAAGCCAACTTTCTATTTGCATCACAAGATCGGCTTTCCATGTACCGTCGGCGAAAACAGCTTCTTCAACATCGCAAATCTGTCCGTACTAATATCCCAACTACGTGGTTCCGCGACGAAGGATCTAATGTCGTCGGTCGGAAGATGGGACATCTTCAAGTACGACGTGACCGAAGAGTATCTCGACGTTTGGGCTCCAGATCAAAACTTCGTTAGAGAAGCCATCAAGGCAGGCAAGATCAAGGGTACCGAGGCAAGTATCGACGACACCACGGAGAACCTCATTCGCTTCATAGAATCGTCTGCTCCAAGGCTCTTCGTCAAGAAAGTCCGGTACACTCGAGTGAAGTAACACGCCGTGCACCGGTGCTCACAGCGAGAGCACGTAAGCGATCAGGTCTTCGATTTCCTGCGATGTAAGGTCCTTGAGGTTCCCGTGCAGGTGTTTGGGATCGT
>CAZUAH010000094.1:0-33120 GCA_964617665.1 uncultured Pirellulaceae bacterium | reverse complement strand
TTTCCACTCGCTCGATCTCGACCGCATCCGTACGTTCTTTGTTGCGCATGGCAACAATGATCTGCCGGTCCTTGTTCTGATCGGCGACGTTGACCTCCTCGTCCGTTCGGATCCGAGCCGTTTCTGCTTTCAGACGCTCTTCTTCCTGGACCTTGCGAGCCTCGGCCGCCTGGCGAGCCGTGACTTCCGCAATCTCTCGCTTCTGCTTCTCTTCGGCTTCGACCTGTTGACGGTCCAATTCCAGGATGGCTTCCCGAGCCTCGACATCCTGTTTCCTGATCGTTTTTTCCTTTTCTCGCGTGATGTCGTTCGACAGGATATGTTCGCGAGCGGTCAGGTCGGTAATCTTCTTGATACCCTCGGCGTCCAAGATGTTTCGCGGGTTCAACAACTCAACCGGAGTCTGCTCCAGATAATCGATCGCACAGTCGTCCAGGACGTAGCCGTTCAGGTCGGTGCCGATCACTTTGAGGATCTCTTCCTTGAACTTATCCCGCTCCTCATACAATTCAACGAAATCGAAATGTTTACCGACCGTTTTCAGTGCTTCGGAAAACTTTGCGTCGAACAGTTCGATCAGAGCCGGCTGCTCCGATGCGCGTTTACAGCCCAGGGCCTGGGCCACTTGCAAGATATCCTCGCGTGTGTTGTTCACACGCACAAAGAATGCTACTTCGATGTCGGCCCGCATGTTGTCTTTACAGATCAAACCCTGTTCGCCCTTTCGTTTGATTTCGATCCGCTTGACAGACAAGTCCATGTCCTCGGCGCGGTGAAACACCGGAATCACGATGATCCCCGTGCCGGTAACGCCCTTCAAACCACCGAAGCCGTTACGAACAACGGCTTCTTCGGGCCCGACCTTGCGATAGAACCGGGACATGATACCCGCGAGCGCCATGGCACCCAGCAAGATAGCACCCAGGACAATTGCACCTGTGATAAGATATTCCATCGCTATACCTCTGATTTCGCTATGGTGACGAAGTAGATGTTTTCCTCCGCATCATGATCCACAATGACCGCCAGGTCTCCCTTCGCAAGCGGCTTCTCCCGCGTTCGAACGTTCAACAGCAAAGGCGCTGCCTCGGTTTCGTATTTTGCTTGGCCAAACGACTGCGTCACCTCGCTGGTCGTGATGACGCACTCTCGGCCGATCATATCTTTCACCAGGTTCGGTTCCTCGGCATCAAACTTGTCGCGCAACGGATGAGTGAAAATCTTCACGAACACTAGGGAAATTGCAAAATTCCGCACTCCATATTGAACCGCATAGAAAAGCGTTTCCCGATACTCCGGATTGTCCAACAGTCGGTCTAACAGCACCGACAACAGCCAGTAGCAGACCGTAAAGACACTCATCCAGATCATGATCGGTACACGTCCGATATTCAGGAATCTGAAGACGACGAGACCAAGCCCGATCCCCGAGGTGAAGTCCGGCTCGGCATCCAGATCCAAATCGAAATCGAGGAAATCCAGATCCAGCCCCGCCAAGATCGCAAGCAGCCAATAGCACATGACCGCCACCAGCAGACAGGATGCTGGCAGGTTGGCGCCGGAGAAGCAAACCTGAAGGTATTCTGTAACCTGGGCCATCATGACAACCGTGTTCGATTTCAAGTGGGTACGTAGACTCGTCCCCGTCTCTTACAGCCTATTCGTTCATCCGACTGTCAATTCAGCAAGCCTACGTAATTTTTTCTGATCCGGCTAACTTTGCCGAATATGTAAAGTGTACGCTCTAGGGGGCTACTGCACGATATGCCACCGCAGTAGTCGCTGCTTTTTCTGTCAGTCTGCATTCTTCGCTTCCGTCCCCTTGGCCAGGCTCGTCGGTCTAACCGAAAGGCATTTCTAAACCGTTTTCCGGGAGGGCGAAGCTCCTGCTGAGCCGTCTTTTCCGCTGGTTTTGGCTCGGCGGGAGCCTCGCCCTCCCGAATCTGCAGCCGTTCCTACTCCTTCTGGGAGAAAAACTCGGACGCTGCCGGGTGCAGAGCGAATTCACGCCAATGAACGGCTTCGTCAGCGGTAATCAGCCCAAAGTCCTTCACCAGAGTGTTTTCACCGTAAAGGGTCTCCAGCATCTTCCGCACCAGCACGTCTGGGGCATCGCGCCGGACGGTGAGAAATGTCGCCGTTGCCAGCGAGCGCACGTCCGCCGCTGGGACCGGGACAACGTCGCCTGTTCCGGTTTGGAGGCTACCTTTACGGATCGTGTACGGGCGAAAGCTTGGAACGCGCGAGACCTTCTCGATTAGTGCCTCGTCCAGCGAAAGCAACTCGAACTGCCCGCTGGACAGGAGTTTCCGCAGCTCATCGTCTTGTGGCCCTATGGTAACGATCGCCGCATCCAGGTCTTCGCCTTTGAGCAGGTCGGTGAAATAGGCGTTGGTCTTGCCGAGACGCTCTATCGGCAACGTGCCGTGCACTTCCAGGATTTTGAGCGAATTGAGCCGCATGCCGGAATCGATCCGTCCTAACGACACGTTCCTGTCCGCCAAGTCATCCAGAGCAGTGATCCCCCGGTCTTTGCGCACGACGAAATGAACCACTTCATAGTACAGCGGTGCCACGACGGCGACCTGCTCGTCGGCGATCGCATTTTCTTGAAGCAGGGCCACTTCCGTCTCACGCGACAAGAGTAGCCTGGCATTTTCCACGGAGCCTTTGGTCGGCAGGGCGCTCACTGATCGCTTGGTACAACCGCCGAGCAATGCCCCATAAGCTTCGCCAAAATCGTGATACACACCACCTACCATGGCGGATGCAATTCGAATGCGTCTCGGCAGCGGTCTCGGCAGGACTCGATACAAAGTAAAGGCCACCACCGACATCAGGAGGACCAAGATGATCGCTGCGTTTGCCCTGAGTTGCGAACGTGAGGGCTTGACAGCCCTTCCGCCGGTTGAGGCAGCAATCATTGGCACGTTGCGTATCCATCGCGCAGTGTGCGTCATCCATCCCACTGGCTTGGCATTGATCGGCTCATCGCGCAGATACCGCCCTAAATCTTCGGCTAGTGCCTTCGCCGTTTGATAGCGACGTCCAGGTCGTTTTTGGAGGCACTTCAGGCAAATCGTCTCCAGGTCACGATCCACAATCGAATTCATCGCCCGAGGCGGCGTGGCGTCCGTGTGGACCACGTCGAACATCGTCTCGACCACCGTCTCCTTTCGGAACGGTGGCCCTCCGGTGAGCAACGCGTACAGAATAGCACCCAAAGAGTAGACATCGCTTGTGCGGTTCACTTTCCTCCGGTTACCAGCAGCTTGTTCCGGCGACATGTAACTTGGTGTACCCAGTGTGGCGCCCGAGAGCGTCAGACCGCTGTCGTCGCCCGCCAGCTTCGCCAGACCGAAGTCGGTTACGTGCGGTTCGTCGTCGCGGTCGATCAGCACGTTCGCGGGCTTCAGATCGCGATGCAGGATTCCATTCTCGTGCGCAAGATGAATAGCCTCGGCGATGGTCTGAAGGTAACGAGCAGCGTTTCTGGAATCCTGCGGCCCGGCTCGCACGAGATCAGCCAAGCTGAGGCCGTCGATATAGTCCATTGAGTAGTAATGGCGACCGTCCAATTCGCCGATTTCGTAGACGGTAACCACGTTCGAGTGTGAAAGGCGGCCGGCTGCTTGGGCCTCGATGCGGAATCTCTGTATGTCGCTGGTCGACGCCAATCGACCTTCGAGGATCATTTTGACGGCGACCATTCGTTTTAAATTGACCTGCCGCGCTTTGTAGACGACGCCCATACCGCCGCGGCCCAGCACCTCGAGAAGCTCGTACTTGCCACATCGGCGAGGCAAGCGTTCAGCCGGTGCATCTACCGGGGAAGTGGATTCGGGAGTGTGTGTGATCGTTTCGTGCAGATCCGAGTCGGTGGCGAAGTCGACTTCCTGCTCCGAATCGGCCTGGTCGCAACTGATCACAGGCCCAGCCATCTGCTCGACTTTGTCGGCCATGCCCAGCAGCTCGTCCAATTCATCTCTTACGTCTGGATTCGCGTTCAAGAACTGCTCGCGATCAACGCGCTCGCCAGCGTCAACGCGTCGAATGTACTCGGCCATCACCTGATCAAGTTGCTCTTCGCGATTCACGTTTCCCGCCTTGTCGTCAGAGCAGGTCACCACTGGAAGCCCCGTCGAAGTAGTTGCGCAAGCCGCGCAGGCCACGTTTCAGCAGGCCCGCAACCGCAACCTGCGATCGCTCGAAGCGTTCCGCGATCTGCGTCAAAGTCCAGCCTTCCATATATCGAAGTCGTATCGCCTCGCGTTGGTCCTCTGGCAGCGTATCAACCGCTTGAGCCAGATACACGGCAGCCTCACTGCGCATGGCGCGCTGACTTGGGGACGACTGGTCCGCTGCCAAATTCGAAGCCATGGCCCTATCGCCCGACTCCGTCAGTGATTTCTCCTTTCGCGTCGATCGTTTCTGCGCCCGGACGTGCTCGCCCACGGTCTCAGATACATTGTTCTCCAAAATGCGCCGCAACCACGCCACCAACTCCGGCTCGGCTTGACCGCGGAATCCCGACCAGTCGCGATGAGCATCCAAGAATGCTCGTTGCACGACATCCGAAGGGTCGACTCGCGACTGAACGTCGGTGCCAAGCCCGCGCTGCGCCAACAGACGCAAGTAGGGTCGGTATCGATCCAACAACAACCCGAACGCCTCGTCGCTGCCGGCGCGAGCTCTTGCGATCAATTCGTCCGGAGTGAACGAGTCCATATTCGCCGCTTAATGGTAATAGGCTAAAACCAGAGCCCGGTTAGGCGCACTTTCTCAGAAATATTTTCGCGAGCGAGACATAAGACGAATAGACCAAACGACTTAGAATCGTTCGATCCTGTATTCGTCGCATTATCACGTAGTGGGGTGGGGGGGAGAGGGCCCCCCGCCAAAGTGAAAAGCGGAGGGGGGGCTTCCAGCCGCCACACTTGGTTTTGCCCGGTGGCGGCTGGAAGCCACCACTACGACACGAGTCCCGTCATTCGGGCTTGGTCCTTGGTCATTTCTCTCACGCCAGACTGTCCCACAGCTTCTGGAACTCGTCACCAAACTGCCTGACCAGGCCAGTGTCATACGACACCACAAGATTCTCTTCATTGTATTCCGCAGCGCTGCGAGTCCAGTTATAACTGCCCGTCGCGACGCGAGATTTGTCGAAAATAGCAAACTTGTGGTGCATGTGATTGCTGGTGCGATCTACGCGGACGGGGATTCCCGCATCGCGAAGTCGATGGACGTCCGAGCCGCGGTCTTCAGCTTTGTCGTTGTCGGTGATGATGCGGACATCGACTCGCCGACGATGGGCTTCCGCGATTGCGTCAGAGATACGATTGTCCGTGATGGTAAACACGCAAATATCGGCGGCACGCCGTGTCTGCTTCAATAGCCCGGTAATCGCATTCACACATTTTTCGCCAGGGCTGAAATAGGCTTTGGGGGAAGGCGTCGAAACGTCCGCCTTCGGTTGCAGGATCTTGATTACGTCCTCCAGCCAATGCAGCACAGCATCGGCCTCGGGTCCCATAACCTCATTGCGAGCAATCTCGAACGCCCGATTCCGCAGAAACGCGCACTTGTGCTCATCGGCACCCATTTCCTCCAGTACCGAATTGAGCACGCGTCGTTCTCCGCGTGATACGCGATAGTCGCTGAGTGTGTGCTTCAGGATCTTGTCGAATTCATCGGAGGCCATAAAGGATCATCCCATCGTGCAACTCAGACTTCTCAAACGCTCGACCGCCTCGGCGACGGTCTGAATGGCAAAGTCCACTTCTTCAAGTGTATTGAAGCGCCCCAAGCTGAACCGCAAGCTTGCTCGCGTCAGATCGTCGCTCAGCCCAATCGCTCGCAGCACGTGGCTGGGCGCCGGGTCGGCCGATGTGCACGCGCTGCCGCTCGAAACAGCCAGGTCGCGCATGCTCATCATTAGCGCTTCACCGTCCACGCCGGCAAAGCTGCAATTCAGATTGCCGCTCAGATGCACATCTGGATCGTCCAGCGCGGGGCCGTTCAACTCGACGCCTCTGATTTTCGTCTTCAGACCATCGAACAGGCGATCGCGCAGGCAACACAACCGCTCCGGCTCGGCCGGCATCTCGTCCGCACACAACTGAATCGCTCGGGCCAACCCCACGATGCCTGGCACATTTAGCGTCCCGCTTCGCAGGCCCCTTTCCTGACGACCGCCATCGATCTGAGATTCCAGACGCACGCTGGGCGCACGTCGACGCACATACAAAGCGCCAATACCCTTGGGGCCATAGATCTTGTGCCCCGAAAAGCTCACCAAATCGACCTGGAGTTGTTCCACATCGACCGCCATTCTGCCGACCGCCTGTGTAGCGTCGCAGTGCAGAAGCACGCTTTGTTGTTTACAAATGCGGCCGATCTCGGCCAGCGGATGAATCACGCCTATTTCGTTATTGGCCAACATCACCGAGACCAGGACGGTATCGTCACGGATCGCGTCGGCGAGTTGTCCGACATCGATTGCGCCCGCGTCCCGTTCACCGTTCTGCCTGACCGGCAATAATGTGATCTCAAAGCCTCGTCGTTCCAACTTGGCCAGCGGGTCGAGTACGGCCTTGTGTTCGGTGACGACGCTGACAATGTGATTGCCCTTGCGCCGTGACCGATCGCAGACGCCGCGGATCGCCAGATTGTTGCTCTCGGTGGCCCCACTGGTGAACACAATCTCCCGGGGCGTCGCACCGATCGACCGAGCGATCGTCTCGCGTGCCGCATCGACCGCGTCCTTGGCATCCCAGCCGAACACGTGGCTAGTGCTGCCCGCGTTGCCGTATCTCTCGCCGAAAAACGGCAACATGGCATCGACCACGCGAGGATCGACCCGCGTGGTAGCCTGGTTGTCCATGTAGACCGGTGTGTTCACCATAACAGCCGTCGAAGGGATAGAGATTTGGCTCCACCACTAGAAGTGTTGCCTTTCTACAGATCATAATACGCGACATACTCGAACGAAACAGGCACTTTTGGGATTCGACGAACCATGTCCGACTATCCTTCGCCGTATCAGCCTCCGTCCTACCAATCGGAACCGCGCGTCCAGCAGCCAGCGGAGAAGCCGACCGTCTGGACTTGGTACGTGATCTACTGTGTCTTCATGGCCCTGCTGTATCTGGCCTGCATAGTGGGCGGCGTACTCCTCTTCATGTTTGCCGACGACATCATCGAAGCAGATCCAAGTGTGGATGCCATGGAAGTCCGAATTTACGGGGTAGTCTTGCCCACCGTCGGCGTCCCGCTGATGCTGCTTTACGGCATTGCACCATTTCTCCCCAAGAACCGCTTCGGTTGGATTGTCGGAATCATTGCCATCGCGATCGGCATGACCAGCGCTTGCTGTATGCCCGCAGCTATTCCCCTGCTGATCTTTTGGATAAAAGACGAGACCAGGAAGTTCTTCGGGATGTGATCTTATGGCGAGCCACGTGAATCGCCCTAACTGTCCATCCAATTTGCGACCGCGATTCGTCGTGATCGGCAACCCGGAGAATCGGCGAATCGACCTCTTCCAAAGGGCATTGGGCCGTTTTGACCTCGAGCCCGCTACCATCGTTTCCTATTTGGACCTGCTCGAGGAGCGAGTCACGTTGCGGAGTGTGGTCCGACCGCAGACGATCGTACGCCTTGAATCTCCAGGCGAGAACTTCGATGTAGAAAGGCGACTCTTGGCTGCCGGAGCCGATGCTGCTCGTGAGGAGAGTTGCCCCTACCTGTCACGCAATCAAGTCAACGAACTGGAGTTCGATCGTGGGCTTATCCTGAACTCGCGGCAGTGTTATCTGGGTTTTCATCGTCTGCTCGGTCGAATTGACCGGGAATTGGATGACTGTGAAGCCGTCACGCTGATGAACCAACCGTCAGATGTGGCAATCATGTTCGACAAATGCCGTTGCCATTCGTTGTGTCGCCAAGCCGGCATCCCCGTCCCGGAATCGCTTGGGCGGATTCAATCGTACGACGAACTCGTTCACCACATGGAAAGATCAGGCAAGCGACGAGTGTTCGTCAAGCTTGCGCACGGCTCGTCGGCTTCGGGCGTCGTGGCTCTGTATCGAAACGGAAAGCGACAGCGAGCGGTAACCACCGCCGAATTGGTTCGCGAAAACGGAGAGGTACGGCTCTACAACTCGCTTCGGCCACGTTGCTACACTGATGCAAGCGACATCCAGACTGTGGTCGATACACTTTGCCAGCAGCGAGTACATGTCGAAGAATGGTTGCCGAAGGCGTCATTGGGCAAAGCCACGTTTGATCTGCGCGTGGTGGTGATAGGTGGCGCCGACCGGCATGTGGTCGTGCGAAAAAGCCATGGTCCAATGACAAACCTCCATCTTGGCAACCGACGGGGCGACGTCGCGGAATTACGGCAGCGCATGGGCGCCGAACGATGGTCGGAAGTGCTTGCTGCGTGCGAGCGAACGATGGAGTTATTTCCGGACACGCTGTACGCGGGGATCGACATCTGCCTATCTCCCGGATTCCGCAGGCATGCCGTGCTGGAGGTCAATGCTTTTGGCGATTTGCTCCCCGATGTACTGTGCGAGGGCAAGGACACCTACACTGCCGAAGTCGAGGTTGTTCTGAACCAAATGGAAACTACGGCGTATTGAGTCCATTTGCATTGGAGGCGGACGATGAGCATCCACGAACACGTGACCGAATTCGCCGGATATCCAGTTTGAGATTTTGATCCTACGGTGCCGTTGAAAGACCCTGCTAACACGGTGTATCGCGTTTCCGCAGTGCCAGACCGCCAACCGGTTCAGGTAGAAATGCTAGGATGCGTCGGGATGCTGCTGGGTGTGGCCGTCGGAATCGCGTTTGGGCTAGTGGCGGGCACATTCTGGTGGGCGGTCGCCATTGCGGTGGTGTCGGCAATCGTGCTTGGTGCACTGCCCTCGGTTGTGTGGTCCGTGATCCAGCGATTTCGGTTACCGCGCTGTCCTCACTGCAGAGCCCGCCTCCAGCAGACAGATATTGGCGCTGCCCGGAGTGCAAGGCGAGCTTGCGACAAGATGATGGTGAATCACTGGAAGTCGACGACGAATCATTGCAGGAACTGCTGGACGAGATTGGTGGGGTTGGGACAATGCTGGGCGAGTTGATCACGAAGCCGAACTCCAATCTCATACCGGGACTGATCATCAGCGACGTGAATTGGGATCGGCTGGAACAAGCGCGTACCGATCCCATGGTCAAGCCGCTTGTTGCCGTCCGCGATAGACTCCCGAACCTGAAGGCATTGTTCCTGAGCGAATTGACGGCCGACGAATGTGAGATTTCTTGGATCGAACACGGCGATGTGTCGCCCATTTTCGAGGCTTATCCCAACCTTGAGCATTTTCAGATCCGGGGTTGCGGTAGTCTTAGCCTGGGCGAGCTAAGCCACTCGGCGTTGAAACGTCTGGTTATCGAAAGCGGAGGCTTGAGCGCCGAAGTGGTAGGTGAAATCGCGGCGGCCGATCTGCCACAACTGGAACAATTGGAGTTGTGGCTGGGAACAGAGCTATACGGAGGAGACGTCACGATTGAAGACATTAGAGCCCCGCTCGATTCCGAGGGGTATCCTCAAATCAAGCACCTTGGCTTGCGTAATTGCGAGATATTGGACGACGTAGTTGCCGTTCTGGTCGACTCGCCTCTGATCGAACGCCTGCGTGTCTTGGACCTCTCGTTAGGCTGCCTGAGCGACAAGGGAGCAGAGCATCTCTTGGCTTGCCCAGCAGTGGCCAAACTGGAAGAGCTCGACATCCACTATCACTTCGTCTCCAATCCAATGGTCCAACGTTTGGAGGCGTTAGGCATCGAGATCGATGCCAGCGATCCACAAGACCCCGAGGGCCACGAAAACGAAACCGAGGAACCGGAGCGTTACTGTGCGGTTGGCGAGTAGCCCCTTCGAAATCACACGTGGACGAATCACTGGGCAGAACTCGTCCCAACAACCACACAGCCGCCCGGCATGCGGACATGTCGCCAAGCCGCAGCCTGGACGGCGGGCTTCGACAAACCGGACGATTACCACCCGCTGGTCGAAACCTGAGCGGCTGTGGCCAATCGCACGGCTCGCCTCTCCCGGTTGCTCGCACCATAGTGAATGACCGCGGCGCAAATGCACGCCTCGCTGTGGCCCACCATCGTTACGAACTTGCTGAACGGCAAGAAGTGATAACACGCCGCTATTGGCGGCCCCACTGCAGTCGATAGCCGAGTTTGCGAGCGATCAGCATAGGCACTGCGAGCCCCGCAAAGACGCCCCCGTGGATGGCAGGCATTGCGATTAGCGTTTCCCAATCTGCCGGTGCGCCCGCGAGGATCACCATCAGTGCCGCGCAACCTATGGCAATCGCCGTGTTTACGGCGAGTACCAATCCCACGGACATCAGCAATCGGCGCGCACGCAGGGTGGCCACGACCGCAGGCAAGACGATTGTGGCGCTTGCTACCATGATGATGGAAGCCACGAAAACGATAATCATCTTGTCGAACGGCTCATTTATCGACTGTGCCAACCGCTCTGCCGCCAAGACCGCCGCCAAAGCCATTGCGACGGCTGCCATAGCGATCATCAAACCTCCAATTCGCAGCGGCTGGAAACTGGCGTACGGTCCATCGTCCCGATGGACAATGTGCCAGCGGAACCAGACATGCATTATCCACAAAGGTGTCTGCACGGCCAGCAATAGAAGAGGCAGCCACAACAATCCGATCAAGGAAAGAGTCCAAAGCTCGTCATCTATGAAGCCAATTTCAAAGGCATAGAAAATAACAAACCCAGCTATCAAGAGTCCGTATAGAACAAGACATGATGTTGCTCCCAACAGAGATCGCTTCACCCAATGGAGCGGAACGAGCATGCACCAGATGGCAAGAAGGGCCATCTGCGCACCGATCGAACTGTACAAGCACACGCCCATGAGAATCGCCACGACGTCTGTAGGCTGCCCTGCGAAGAATATCGATGGGAACATCAGGAGGTTGGTGGCGGCGAAGAACGCGACGCATCCCAGAAACAACCATTTTGCGCGGCTACGAGGACCGTGGAGATGCACGCTTGCGCTCCTAAGGCAAAGACATTGGATGGGATGTTATGCCCGAAGGGGCCCCGGGTCGCCGGGTCATTCTAACATTCGTTCCAAGCGACGAGAGGAGGGATACGTTCGAGCGTGCCTTCCACGAAAATCGAATCCAGACCAAGCCGTTCCAAATGCACGTAGCCGATGTGGCATCCGCATGTGTCGTTCGTGCAGGTTCGCCGCTTCAACACGTTCTCGAATCCCGGCTCGTAGAGATTTCCCAACGGTTCGGCTATGAAATGGCAGCGTCGAACCGTTCCCGCGCCATCGACCGAGATGACTGATTCGCCCGCGCGGCAGACGTATCCCTTGCTGACGTGATGTGGCGTACTGAACGCAAAGAGCGGATCGATCGCTTCGAATCGCTGGACTTCTTCCCCGGAATAGTAGTCGGGGGCGTCCTTGTAAGCGTTGATCCAGAGGTAGACGCTCGACGGTAATTCGCGACGTAATGCCTCGGCCTCGACGAAATGCTCTCTTAGGCCGACCATGCCGACGCTATACCGTACGTCCAACCTACCAAGCCGCTCGCACTGTGCGAGAAACCGGTCGCGTGCGACCTGCCCAGGATGATAGCTGCACCATAGAGCGAGCCGCTTCTTGTCGCATCGCTCGATCCAGTCGAGATTGCATGCGAGGTTCGTCTGTGCGGCCACCTTTCCCACTTGCGGCAGGTGGCTCAACTCCGCCAGTGCATCTTGGTAGTAGCGATGCACGAGGGCTTCGCCCCAGGGAGTAAACAAGATCGAAAGCCGAACTTCGCGGCGCGAGGCCACCCAGTCGACAAATCGGCCCAGAGCTGCCCGATCGCTCGCCAACTCCGCTCGGTTCTGGCGACGCTTGGCAAACGGGCAGTACCAGCACGCGTAATTGCAGCTTGCCAGCGGACCTCGATACAGGATGGAGAGCTCTAGCACGATTCGTACGACTCCATCAACCGCAGAACCTTCGCCGAATATAGCCACGGCCCGATGGTATCAGAACGTTCGATGCCCGCTTCGTTCAATCGGATTCGGTCAGCCGAAATCGTCGTCAATCCGTTTCGCTCCAGGTCTGCCAACTCAGGCAGATCGTCCAATGGATCGCCGCGAAAGCGTTTGGCATAGCCCGTACGGCTCAGACCTTCACAGAGAAGCAGAGAGATAATCGCATAGCGGCGACGTTGGTCCTCGTCATCCAAGCGAAATCCGTGGTCGGCGAAGCCAAACGATTCCGTAGTGCGACCGACGAACTCTTGCAGGATGGAACGAACGGCCGATTGATCTACCGCATATTTTGTCGAGTAGTGGAGCGATCGCGTATACGAGCGCGCGCCACAGCCCAGTCCGACCATTCCGTCCTCTTGGCAGCGATAGACGGGAGCATCTATCTCCATCGCATGCTTCGCACGGAACATTCGCATTGAAATCTGCTCGTATCCTTCATCGAGTAGGACTGCGCGGGCCTCGCGATACGCCGCCAATCGCTGATCCTCCCACGGACAAGGGCCTCGTCCGAGTTCCGTCGATGGACGTACGTACAGCGGATAAAGATAGAGTTCCTGCGGGCTGTAGCGAATCGCCTGACGAACCGACGAAAGCCAGCTTTCGATCGTCTGCCTTGGGCCGCCGTAGATCAAATCGATGTTCAGCGTGGCAAATTCCTCTCGGCGTATCATGTCCAGCGAACGTTCCACTTCATCACGCCGCTGGCAACGTCCGATAGCCTTCGCCTCGCGTTCGTCGAACGATTGAACTCCGATGCTCACGCGGTCTACGTGGTAATCCCGGAGCAGGCTCAACTTGGCCGTGGTCACGGTGGACGGCGAAGCTTCTACGGAAACGGGAATCCTCTTCGAATCCGCACCCATCGTCTCCACAGCCACATCGAGCAACGACTGCAAATCGGCTACATCAAGAAACGTCGGGGTGCCGCCCCCAAATGCCAGTCGAGCGAACTGGGCTTCCCCCAGTGCATCGCGCACGCGGGATGCCTGTCGGCGTATCGTCGACAGGTACTCCTGGATCAAGTGCGACGGCGGACTCGCGGCGGAGAAGAGATTGCAGTACCCGCAGCGTCGTTCGCAAAACGGAACGTGAAGATACAGGAAAAGTGCGTCCCGACGCTCGGGCGTCCAGAGCTTCTCCAGCGGCACCGGCTTCTCCAGCGGCCGATGCGACGTTTTGTGGGGATACGAATAGGTGTAGCCCACATACGGCGCGGCTTCGAGCTGTTCGGCCAGCGAGATCACTGTTCCGCCTCCGCCGTGCGAGGCAATGCGAACTCGGCGTAGGGTACCGTCCAAACCACAGGATGGCTCACCCGGTGTCCCCAATAGCCGTCTTCCCCGTACGCTGTCCCGTGATCCGAGCACAGAATGCACGTCAACGGGGCTCGCCGACGCAAAGCGTCGATCAGCATCGGCAAATGTTGGTCGACGTATGCCAAGGCGGCGGCCTGCGTGTCGACTGAATCTTCGGTCGCTCCAGGCATGAAGATGCAATTCGGTTGGTGCAGAGCCGATACGTTCAAGAACATGAACAGCCGTTGCGAATCCGGAAGCCCATCCACGATCTCCAGACCTTTGCGAACTTGGTTTTCCGTGGAGGCCGCATCAGTCACCGAAAACGCCTCCGACCAGTGGCTTTCGTCAAATAGTCCCGGCAGCACCGCCCCAAGCGGCGAGAGTTTGCTGAAAAAACCCACCCCGCCAATGCAAACCGTGTGATAGCCGCTGGCGGCCAGTCCTGCGACGATATTCGGAGCGTCGAAGACGTACGTTGTATCACCGGTCGTCTCGCTGCCGGGAAACCGAGCGGCGAACAAACGAGGATGTGGCCCGGGAGAGATGGGCGTGGGGAAGAAACCGGCGAAAAACGCTTGATGGGCCGCGAACGTGAAATTCCCGGGCGTATGTCGTGCCTCCCAGACACCTTGTGGTAGAAGTTGGGCCAAGTTCGGTGTCATGCCCTGTTCCAACGCAGTCTGTGCCACGTCATAACGCAACGCATCTAGCGTGACAAAAAGCAAATCGTGCGTGCCAACGATCTGGTTGGCGTCGATCATGGGAGTACCGTGTCGAGTTCCAAAATGCTTTGAATCGTGTGATCCGGAGAAGAAATTCCACTTGGAAAGCTCCGGCCAGCGGCGATCCAGCAGGTCGTTATGCCGACATTGGTTGCGCCGGCGATGTCATGTTGTGGATTGTCCCCGACAAACAGAGCTTCTTCGGGAGTGTTGCCCAGTTGTTCCAGTACATGAAGGAAGATCCGACTGTCCGGCTTGTCCCAACCCAATTCACCGGATATGAACACATCGCCAAACCTGTCAGCGAGTCCTGCAGCAGCGAGTTTGCGTCGCTGGATGTCACCAAAGCCATTAGAAACGACGGCCAGCCGATACTTGCCTCCAAGTCGCTCGACCAAATCAAGCACGCGGTCGTCTCGCGGGACGAGTTCCGCAAGTCGCCGGCGATAGTCGTCCCAAATCACGCCCGCAGGCAGATTAGCCTGCGGAAGTAGCTCGGCTAACCAGTGACAATACTGTTTGCGATCGAAATAGCCTCGCTGATCAGCCGCCAGCATCTCTTCCAATGCCTCGGATCGTTCGCCTTCGGGGATCCCTGGGCAGTGACGCTCCAGATACGACTCGCAGTATCGACGGTGAGCGGCATCGCGGTCGATGAGCGTATTGTCCAGGTCAAGCAGGATTGTTCGCCACATCAGTCACTCGCCGACCGCCACATACCGGAACGTCTCCCCGTCGTACTCGTCCTCTTCCTGCCGATCGTCGACATTCACCTCGATACTCAACGCCTCGAACTTCGCCATCGCCTCCGGTGACATGAAGTGGTATTGCAGATTGAGTCGTTTCAGCCCCGGCACCAGCGAAGATTCCAGCAATGCCTGGGCGCCGTCGTCGGTAAGCGTGCCCATGGACAAATCGAGTTCGTCGAGCTGTTTCAATACTGGCGCCTCGGCGACCGCCTTGGCAATCTCGTCCGCAATGTAGCTATCGCGAAGACCCAGGTATCGCAGCTTCGGGAACTTATCCCCGGCCAAGATAGGATCCAGGTCCTCGGGTCGGGCGTTGGCGCCATACTCGTCCGTGCCTAGCCAAAGTTCCAAGTGCTGGAGTTGCGGCAGTTTTGCGCTGGCGACGTCTCGCACGATTTCGGCGTCGAGGCCGCCCGTTTCGATCACCACCGACTCCAACGCACCGTGCTCCAGCCTGCCGAGGCTCAGCCCTTCACCGCCTCGCACACGGAAATGCCGCAGGTTCGGATACGCATCCCACAGCGGTGACATGTCGGACTGGTTGATCCACGATACCTCGCATTCCTCACAAACCATGTCTCCGATGAAGAGAGCCACAAGACCGCTCAACTTGTCGCGCGCGGTTACGAGAGCTTCGACGACCGCGGCCGAATTGTTGCCTTCGGCGGTGCCTCCCCAATCTCCGATGATCAGACCTGCCACGCCTCCGGCGGCAGGATCGGCAAGAAACTGCGGCAGCAAGTCCTTGAGAGTTCTTCCGGACTCGTAGTCATCCCAGTCGGTGCTCAGTCGGCTGACCGTTCCGGCCGGGGCCTGGATTCCCTGTTCCGGATCGTACTCGTGCACTGGCATCCCGGCAAACGTCGCTACATGTTCGTCGATGGTCATGGACTTGGCTCCTTTCGAGGAGATTTGTGGACGTGCCCAAACCGACGAGAAGGATTATTACCCACGTGAGCCGAAGTCGCAAGATTCTCGCCTCGCTTCCCCCGACATCAGAAGGTTCCCAGGCATGAATCGGATAGGAGGTCGTGTTCCGCTTGATGTGAAGGCCCGTATAATAACGCAATTCATTGGCAAATACCGACATTCCTATCCGACCACCAT
Organism: uncultured Pirellulaceae bacterium; assembly: GCA_964617665.1. Taxonomy (GTDB): domain Bacteria; phylum Planctomycetota; class Planctomycetia; order Pirellulales; family Pirellulaceae; genus JADHUC01. Next base: position 17,147 of record CAZUAH010000094.1, on the reverse strand, counting down.
GTCTGTGACAGTTTCCGAGTATCCCGAAGAGCATTTGCCCCGGTTCGGGTTGTCCTCGTTTCGTCCCGGACAGGAAGAGGTCATCTCGGCGGTTCTGGCGGGCCATGATTGCATGTGTATCATGCCGACCGGTGGGGGGAAGAGCCTTTGCTATCAGCTTCCCGCGATTGCGCGACAGGGCTTGACGTTGGTTGTATCGCCTCTGATTGCATTGATGAAGGATCAAGTCGACGCGTTGGACGAATTGGACATCAAGTCCACATTTGTCAACAGTTCACTTCCAGTGGCCGAGCAGAGCACGCGATTGGCCAACATGGCCGGCGGGTGCTACGACCTGGTCTACATTGCACCGGAACGGTTGCGAAACCCTCGTTTCCTGGAGGCCGTCGGCAAGACGCGAGTCCAGTTGCTGGCCGTAGACGAGGCCCATTGCATCAGCGAATGGGGGCATGACTTCCGTCCCGACTACGCTCGCCTGGGCAGATTCCGCCAGCGGTTGGGATTCCCGCAAACCATCGCGCTAACCGCCACGGCAACGGCCGACGTTCGCAAAGACGTGGGCGAATTGCTGCTGTTGCGCAAGCCCAAAGTGTTCGTCACAGGATTCGCACGCGGCAACCTGCATTTCGAAGCGCAGTACCCTGGCGACCAGCGAGAAAAGGACCGACTGCTCCTGGATTTCTTGCGCGAGAATCCCGGGGCTGGGATCATATACGCCTCGACTCGTAAGAAGTGTGGCGAACTTGCGAAGATGATTTCCGACGAATTGAAGCGAAGCGTGGGCACATACCACGCAGGGCTCATGCCCGACGAGCGCCGCAGCATTCAGGAAGCCTTCATGCAGGATCGCGTTCAGGTGGTAGTGGCCACCAACGCATTTGGCATGGGCATCGACAAGTCGGACCTGCGGTTCGTCGTCCACTACAACATGCCGGGCAGCCTTGAAGCCTATTACCAGGAGGCAGGCCGTGCCGGGCGCGACGGGGAGCCCTCGCGCTGTCTGCTGCTGTTCAGCTACCAGGATCGTTACATCCAAGAGTTCTTCATCAACAACGCCTATCCATCGCGCGAGATTGTGGCGCAGGTCTACGAGCATCTTCGTTCGCTCGACGAGGATCCAATCGAGATTACGCTGGAAGATTTGAAAGAACGGCTCGCGTTGAAAATCGGTACTGAAGGCGTAGGCGCCAGTGAACGGCTGCTGGAGAAATGCGGTGCGATCGAACGCATGGACTCGATGGAGAACAAGGCGTCCGTGCGGATCGACAGCAATCTGCCCACCTTGGTCGACCTGTTGCCAAAGAATGCTCGTGTCCGCCGCAAGGTCCTTCGGCGGGTTGAACAAGAAGTGGGCGAATTGCGGTACGAACGCGTGTATTTCCATCCACAACGACTTGCGGCCATGGCCGACCTGGAACGCGACGTCGTGACGCAAGGCTTGCGCGAACTCGGCAAACTCGAGGCGTTCGATTACGTTCCGGCCTTTCGCGGACGAGCGATTCATATGCTCACGCCGGACAAGCCGTTCGCAGCTCTGGAGATCGACTTCGAGGAATTGGAGCGGCGCCGCAAAGCGGAGTATGAGAAGCTGGACCGTGTGATTCGTTTTGCCAGAACTCGGCGGTGTCGCCAGTTGGAGATTTTGGAATACTTTGGCGATCCCGACCGAGCCAGATGCGGCGTGTGCGACAACTGCACAGCGCCGTCGGATACGCCGTCCGAGGCATCTGACCAACATATTCAAACACCGGTCTCGAGCAATGTATTGGCAGCCGTGCGCATGGCACTAAGCGGAGTGGCTCGCACCAACGGACGGTTCGGCAAACACGTGGTGGCCAAGATGCTTCGCGGCTCCAAGGCAGCCGATATCCGCAAGTTTCGATTGGACCGATTGAGCACTTTCGGCCTGCTCAAGCACCTGAAGCAAGCCGACGTGGTTGATTTAATTGACGCATTGCAGGAAGCACAACTGGTTCGACCCGTTGAAGTAGACCGTCATCGCCCCGTCGTTCAGTTGACCGAATTGGGTGGCGATGTGATGCGAAGCAAGGCGGAACTGCCGGAGACGTTTTTCTTGCCAGTCGGGTTGTCGGTCAAGCTGGGCGGCCAAACGCAGGCGGCTCCGCCAACGGCGAAGGGGGCCGTTTCGCCCGCAGATGACGCAGAATCGCTCCCGCTGGTTGATCCCCTCTTGTTCGAGACATTGCGTCAATGGCGCCGCGAGACCGCCCAAGCGGCTGGCTGCCCCGCCTACCGCGTCCTGACGAACGCAGCTCTCGAACAAGTCGCGACCTTGAAGCCCCGCTCGCGAAATGGGCTATTGGCGATCAAAGGAATCGGCAAGGCGACTGCACGAGCGTATGGGGACAAACTGTTGGACCTGACCGCGCAACACTCCGGCCAACAGGCGGTAGACCGGGTCTGTGAGAGCGACGGTACGGATGGAGCCCCAACTCCAAGAGACGCATCAACCGAGGTCACCGGACGCGTAGAGGTCACCTACGAGAAAGTCGCGCCAGCTGCGTCAGCGCCCGAGGCCGCGGATGCGGCCACAGCAATCGAGCAATTCGAGCGACGGGGGACGAAGCCGAATTTCTACTGGACATGGCGTCTGCTGCACGACGGCTACTCGGCGGAGCAATGCGAGCAGATTCGTCATGTTAGCACTGAGGATCTGCTGGATCACAGTCTGCTGGCGCTGGAGCACAACTTGCCTGTCAAAGCGGAATGGTTCTTGTCCGAAAACGACTTGGCGATGCTCGAAGACGCAGTCGGCGAGAAGCCTCCTGGCCGCATACGAGCCTTGCTCGATCAGTTGCCCGATGACATTCACTACGAACATGTCCGACTCTACATCCAATGCCGCCAACAAGCAGCGGGCGGCCAGTGAATTCTCGGGGTCTATTCGCGTGTACGACGTCTCGGCCTCTGCAACGTCCGCTTTTCGGCGACGTAGCAGACAAGCGTCCGAGGCGCCACGATCAACCGGCCTGACTTCGGTGGGGCCGGCCCGGCGATGGTTGGAAATATGTCATTCGGCGGTTCTCCGGCCGTGTTGATGAACAGATGCCAGCCTTCAGACTTGGCTGCGTCAGGAATGGCAAACTCGCGCGGTTTCGTCTTGGCGTTCATCATGATCATCAGGTCGCGACCGGCGCTTTTTGGGTCTTCTTCGGGTGGTGGCGGGCCGAGCAGGCAGGTGAGCGTCATGCCGTTGTTGTGCCAGTCTGCTGTCTCGCCTTTGGCGTTATACCACTTCACGTCCGGTCGTTTGGTCGATCCATTCGTCTGACCGGACAAGTATGTGCGTCGCCGTAACGTCGGTTGCGATCGACGGAAACGGATCAAGGCACGGGTAAAGCGTACAAGCTCGCGGTTTTTCTTCAGCAAGTCCCAATCGAACCACGACACTTCGTTGTCTTGGCAATACGCATTGTTGTTGCCGCGCTGCGTTCGCCGACATTCGTCGCCCGCCAACAACATCGGTACGCCTTGGCTAAGCATCAGTGTTGCTAGCATGTTCTTGATTTGTCGGCTGCGCGTCTCTTCAACGTCGGGACGAATGGTCTCGCCTTCCACTCCGTAGTTATCGCTTAAGCTGTTGTTATCGCCATCGCGATTTTCTTCTCCGTTGTCTTCGTTGTGCTTGCGCCGGTAGCTGACCCAGTCGTTCAGCGTGAATCCATCGTGGCAAGTGACGAAGTTGATACCACAGCATAGCGGACGGCCACTGTGTTGGTAAGGATCGCTCGAGCCCGCCAGACGCGTGGCTACGGCCCCCAACGTTCCTTCGTCACCACGCCAGAACCCTCTGACATCATCTCGAAAAAGGCCGTTCCACTCTGCCCATCTATCGCCCCAGAAAGTGCCCACTTCGTAGGCGCCACCCGCGTCCCAAGGCTCGGCAATCAGTTTCGTGTTGGCCAACACAGGATCCTCGGCGATCGCTTCTACGAGCGGTGCATCGCTCCTCAGAGAACCGTCGCGGCCCCGTTTCAGGATCGACGCCAGATCGAACCGAAACCCGTCGATGTGATAATTCACAACCCAGTGTCGAAGACAGTCCACGATCATTTGGCGCGCGATCGGATGATTGCAATTGACCGTGTTGCCGCAGCCAGAGTAGTCCCTGTAACCACCGCCCGTGTCATCCGCGAGGTAGTAGGTGTGATTGTCGAGGCCCCGAAAACTGAGCACAGGCCCCTTCTCGCTGCCTTCGCATGTGTGATTGAAGACTACATCCAGGATGACCTCGATGCCATCGCGGTGGAGGGCTTTGACCATCTGTTTGAATTCGTTCACCTGCGCGCCCGGTTCGCTGCTCACCGCGTACCCCCGATGCGGTGCAAAAAAGGCCATAGGATCGTAGCCCCAAAAATTGGCCCGCTCGGGCCGTCGGCCATCGCTTCCCAGGATGGGAAACTCGAAAACCGGCAGCAACTCGACAGCCGTGACCCCCAGCGTCTTCAAGTAGGGGATTTTCTCGATCACGCCCAGATAGGTACCTGGATACTCGGTGCGACTGGTACGGCTCTCTGTGAATCCACGGACATGCATCTCGTAAATGATCGAATCCGCCAAGTCATGTTGGAGGATGCGGTCTCCATCCCAGTCAAATTCACTGTCGATTACCACGCATTTTGGAGGTCTGATGACCTCGTCAGGCGAGATCTGAAAATCTCCGGCTAGGGCTTGGGCATACGGATCGATGAGTCGGGTCGTGCCGTCCAACCAGTAACCATGCTTGGGATCCGAACGTCCGGCGGCCTGCAGGTGATACAACTGACCGTGACCGATACCGCGCACGAAGCAACGCCAGGCGTCCCCCAGTCGGTCCGTCACTGGATTGAATTCGATGACCTCGGCCGGCTCCAAATCATCCACTTGGTCGTACAACAGCACGTTCATCGAGGTGGCCGGGCGGCTGTACACAGCGAATTGAACACCGCCTTCGATCGCCACCGACCCGAAAGATGGGGTGTGTTTCAGATCTAAAGCCGGTCTCGGGTAGCGCATCAGCATAGGCGGGCCTCAATACATCGAACGGAAGGTTCATTAATCAGGTCTCAGAAAAACATATCACTCGCTAAGACTCGCAGCCGAACCGAGGCCCACTTCGGTGGAGAATTGTCAGGGAAGCCTAAACATCGCACCGACTCGGAAGACCTGTAGACCTAAAGAAAATATGACAATAGCGGAGAGTTGGCGGGATACTTCGGTCAACCACCCTCGCCAATGGTGTTCAGCTCTCCCGAGCGTTGGGCTGGGCAACTGGCCAAGGCGTGGCAAATCAGTTATGCTACCTCCCACTGAAGTTGACGAGATCCGCAAGTTGGTGGTGTCCCCTTCCCTGGCTATCTACACAGGGCAAATTCACATGGCGCGCAAAATAGTAAATCGTAAGGCATTACGCGAAGAAGTTGAGGCTGCGGAAGCGGCTGGAATACCCAAAAAGAAGAAGGTCAAGAAACGAAAAACGGCGAAACGAAAGAAGAAGAAAGACCCCGCCGACATCCGTCTCAAGGCATTCTGGGGCGTTTTCAGCCAATCGATGAAGCAAGTTGCCATTTTCGAGTATCACCAGAAGAAAGAGGCTCAGAAGAAGGCCGACGCCCTCAACCAGTCGGGCAAATCGCCACACTTCGTAAAGAAGGTAAAACAGGAGATTGAGGAGGATATCCAGTAAGAGCGGGAGACGAGCCATGAAGCGTATCGGGATGCGACCAACGTATTGCCTGCTCCTCGGGGCGTTCTACACTGCGATAGTCGGTTGCGGTGGGACAGGTGACGACAAGGGGGGCAACGGTGGTGGCAGCTCGAGTGGCGTTGCGGGCTACTCCGCCGAAGATCTGAAGCGGGATATTGGCGAGTACATGCCTCCGATTCCCACCCAAGATGGCGGGTCTTTGGAAATCGGCGCACCCAAAGGCTGGGAATGGTCTCGGGCAGGTAAAGACTATCTTGTAGGATTCCACAAGAAAGACTCGTCGCTGAACAACCTCCCTCGAATCCTCGTCGCCGTTGAAGACTCGCCCTATAGCAGCCTGACTGATGTGAGCCAGGAAAATGTCGATCAGTTGGTGACGCTCCTCACGGAATCCGTAGATGCGACCAACCTGAAGGGCTCCGTCCATTCAATTGCATTGGCGAACACTGCCTGCGCCAGCTATGTGGACATGGCCAAAAAGGGGGATGCTCGAGTCGCCCGGCAGACACTGAAGACAATTCGCAAGGGACGTTTGTACACGATTCGTCTCGAGGTATACGACCGGGAGTTCACCAAGTATCGCGACATGGGATATGCGGTAGCCGCCAGCATGAAGTTCTCGTCATCTGTGGCTACCGAAGAAGCGTCCAAGGTCGCTGATACTAGCGAAAGCACTGAACCGGTCGATGGCGCCCCAGCAAAGGACGCCGCCGATTCGACCGAACCCGCCAAAGATGCCAAACCCGCCAAGGATTCGGAGTAGATCGCTCCCGCCTGTCGCCTCATCCCAGGATCATCTTGAGCTTTTCGATGGTGCCTGGGGCGGCTAGTTCTTCCTTGCCGAATCCCCATTCTGCGCCGGCTTCGCCCGCTTGTTCCTGGTACTTGGGATAGTTCGTAATCAACATCACGGGTACCGACGCGAACTTGTCCGTCTTCTTAATGCGTTTTATGACCTCAAGTCCGTCGGAACGATCCCGGTCCAGCTTTCGGTTGACTAGCACCAAGTCGATTTGGTCGCTTTGTAGCGTCGAAAACGCGTCCTCTTCGCCATGGGCTTGCAGAACCGTCGCGTCGAACGCCCCCTCGATCATCCGCCCGATTGAAGAATGGTCGAAGCTGCAGTTGCCGACATCCAATACTCGCTTGGCCATGGGCCGACCTCCGACAAAACAGTTTTGAATCAACAGGTGCAGATTAGTCTACTGCATGTATTGCATTCAACCCCTTCTGAAGCGTCTCCACCGCTAGACCATTTTGGCTTTCGCACATACATTGAGCGAATGGGACTGTCATCGACTGGCGGAGTTCGGGATATGGGGATTCGCGATCTGAGTGCCGAGGACGGGAAGCTCCTGGAGCAAGTCCTGGGCTATTTGAATTTCTCGACCGGTTCCGCCGATCCGCGTTTCCTTGTCGGATTGAACCGCGTTTTCGAACTAACCGAAGACTCCGCCGACCAGCCCGCATGGTGTGCCGCGCTCGATTTGCTTGAACGGCAACTGCAACACCTGAGCGAGCAATCAAACGTATTCAACGATGCCTCGCAAGCGTTTGCAGTATTGGAACTTCTCCGTGAACGTGTCCTTCCCAGCTATCTGAGACATCACCGGGATTTGTTGTTTCATCAAGACGATCGCTCACTCTTCAATTCCCTCTTCATCGGCCGGGTATGTGAAGCAATCCTGTCTATAGGGCCACCGTGGGACGAACACGAGCGGATCGAGCGCGAGGCCATTGCGCAATTGAACGATTACATCGGTCATCGACCTGTCGCGGCTCTGGAGTCGCAGAAGATCGAACCGTATGCTCACGAGTGGGTACGGCCGATTCCGCTGTACGTCGCGGATGCCGGCGTCGCTGCAGGGCGGTATCGGAAGGTCGTCGAAGCGACTCTTGACCTGCTACGACAGACAGACAATGACATTCTGCGCGAAGCCTGCCTCGCCCCAGAGTTGCTGGACGAATTGGCGGTGGATCCGCGGGCCTACGATTTCGATCATCCGGTCAACAAGCGTCCCAACTACCATTTCGGTCAATGGGATCCTCACCACATCGACAACCGCGGTTTCTACCGCAGATACATTGTGCAGCAGGTGACGTTGGACTCGCTTGTATCGCGTCTTGAGTCGGACGACGATTTGCCTCAGGACGAATTGCTGCTGGAAGCGGCCGCCGTAATGGCCGGGACCATTATCATGTCCACCGGGATCAGCGGTTCGGGGCCGGACACACACGATTCCTCGGTGACACTGGCAAACCTGCTGCCGAGAATTGCGGGGTACCGAGACGCGTTTTACGAACGGCTGCTGAGCCGCGTGGGCGGCGATCACGGAAAGCGGTTGCGAGCGGAGGTTGAAAAACGCCGACAGCCGTTTGGTGGCGCTCGCCAGCACTTGAATGCCGAGTTGGCTCGACGTCGAGCCGCTCAGCTGGAGCACGTCCACTTGGCACAGATTTTCGCTCGCATGGGCCATCCCGATGCGGCCAAACGGCAGGCCGACATTGTCCCGGCAGCATCCGCCAGGATGATGTGCCAGGTCGACTGCCTGCTGACCGAAGGAGAACAAGCCGTCGTGACGGGCGAGCTTGATCGAGTCGCGTCTTTGCTGGACGAGATCATGAACTGGCTTCGGCGCGGCATCGAATGCGGGGCAATCATCGATCCGTGGAACATGCTCGGTTTCGATGCGAACTTCAGCCTGTTTCCTGCACTGGAAAACAGTATCCGCGATCACCGAGCCGACGACTTGGTGGTGCTGATGGAACAGGTTTTTGCGCTCTATTCTCGTGTATGGAGCGAAGCGGCGGCGAGGGACGACCAGCCGTTGAGTCGACGCGTGTCCGAGCAGTTCCACGAAACGTCCAGATGGTGGCGTAAGTACGCGGCCCACGAGATATCCGGCCTTGACGCAATCGACGTGCAGGACGCCTACACAGCTGCCGAACTCGTTGCGCACGCGCTGAATCTGTGGTACAAGGGCGGCGCTGCTGTCGAGGACATTCGATTCTGGGCCCCGCACGCCGAGTTGTTCGATTCTCCCAAGGCCTACGCGTTGGTGATAGGCGTGTTGTTGGAACGGAGCGATTTCGTTGCTTCTATGGCCCTCCTGATGCACTGGCTCGAACAGGCACCACGAATTGGCCTGGAAAAAGGCGATACGTCGTTCTGTCATCTGGCCGAGAAATGGATGAGCGACCTTCGCGAGAAGCATCGCGACGGAGGACCAGCAAACGGCGAACGCGATGCTTGGGAGCTGGCCTGCAAGTTCATGGAGCGATTAGAGGCGAATGGGGAGGAATACTGGGAACCACCCAGATTCGAATTGGGCGAATCGCACAAGTTGTCGGGATCGGCGGACGAGGAGGAAGCCCACGAGGACCGCCTGGATGAGGACGATGAGGAGGAGTTGTACGGCGCCGCGTACGAAGAAATGGTGTATCGCGACAGCACCGACGACGGCGTGGAAAGCGAGCTATTTGAATACGGCCAACCATCTGACGACGAGTTGATGGCTGAATCAAGGCGGCTCGGCGAACGCCTGTCCTTTATCAGCACGGTTGCCGGGCTGTGGCAGCATGCGGTGACGATCCCCATGTCCGCGCCCGACGAAGACCACCAGCGAATCGACATCGTGCGTGGGTGGATCGATCAGTCCATTCGCAACCGGGAAGGCCTTCACAAGCTGTTGGATGCCCTTGACGCACACCAGTTGCCCACCCCAACGGGCGACCACGATTCAATGGTGGAATACGACCGGGTACGGCTGATCAGGGAATCCATGCTAGAAAACGTCATTAATTCCAGCGTGGATGTGGCGGACGGAAGTCGCATCCTTTCAGCCGTGGCGCACAACGGGAAATCAAGCGTCGTTCACGGCGGGGCCTCACAGACCGGCGAAGAAGAGCCACTGGCATTGGCAGTCTCCTCGGCGGTCCTGTGTGGAGACGTAGACGCTGTGCGAGAACTCTGGGATGCGTTTGTGGACTCGTTGATGGAACTTCCGCTTCTGTACGTGCCGCCTTCTAAAGGTGGCGATCCGCACAACATTGTAACGGCCAGGGTGCGGCAGCGTACTATCCAGAATCTGTTGGCATGGCTGCCTCGTCGCGGGCTCATTCGTGAGAGTTGCCAATTGATCGAGACGGCTCGCGAGATGGAACGACTACATCCCGTCGGTCCGGGCGCGGTAACCGAATTCGACGAGTTGTTCAAGATCGGCTACAAGGCCCTTGTGAGGATGGCGATTCATTCGGCCCCGTCGTGGTGCAATGATGGATTGCGGGACCGTCCGGATGAGTCCCGTGAAGAGATGCTGGTGGAATGCCTCAAGCAGTTGACCGAATCACTGCTATCCAGTTGGTTGGCCCACAGCAAGACGCTTCGACTGTCTGTGCTGGAAAAGGTGAAGGAGAAACGTGCGTGGAATCGCCTGGTTGCGTTCATCGAACGATACGGCGCGGACATCTTCACGCAACGTTTTCTAAATATCGCCAACCTCAGAGCGATTCTTCATGAAGGGGTGGACGAATGGCTGAATCAACTCGTTGAGGACACGCCCAGCGAAATCGACTGGCGTTTGTTGGACGACCTGGACGCCGGCCGTGTGAGCAGCGACGAAGTGGCCGAGCACTTAACGTTGATTCTGGAAGCTGTAGTGGAAAACTACGGCGAGTACCGTGATTACAACAGCATGACGACTCAGTCCGATAGCGGCGAGCTGCTGTATACGCTGCTGGATTTTCTGCGTCTGCGCACCGGATACGATCGAATCTGCTGGCAACTGAAACCGGTGATTTGGGCTCACGAACTACTTGTTCGGAAAGAACAACATGCAGCTGCCGAAATGTGGCGAACGGAACTGGCCGAGCAGACCCGTGAGCAGGCAGACCATTTCTTGGGAAAACTGGCAAAGCTGCAGGCCAAGTATGCTATGCGGATGCCAACGGTCGCAGATCGACTGGGCGAGCGTTTTGTGAGACCGATGGCGATTGATCGGATTCGCGCATTGGTCGGCCCCGCCATGAAGGAAGCGGGGCAAGAGGGGCCATGCCAAAGCTTCGAAGCTCTCCAACGAGAGACGGATGAATTGACGCGGCACCCAACGGGGGTCGGGCTGGACGTGCCAGCTTGGCTGGTTGCGTTGCAGGAAGAGATGGGAATGGCCGACGAGTTGGACCAGCCGAAGGGCCAGCCGACTGAGTTGGATGCGATCATCCCGCAGAAGACCCTGTCGCTCGAGGAAACGCAACAGCAGCTGGAAGCATGGTCGTCTGAAAACCGAGATTAGTCGATCAGCCGCGACGACGTGATGCATCTACTCTGCACGCAATTGCGTCGAGCACATTCGCGTCACAGCCACAAGTACAGTCGCCCATCCAGCATGTCTGGAAAAGCCTTTTCAACGATCACGCGAATCTGCTTGTCGCTGTAGCGGGTGCTGAAATGGGACGCTATGATGCGATCGTTCTTAAAGCGATCGCGCCGTTCCACGAAGTCGTCCAAGTGCATGTGTCCGTGCTTGTGGATTTTTTCCTTGCGGTGGCCTGGAGCGACAAACGTCATCTCAGCGATCAGGACCTTTGCCTCGTACATCTCGGGGCAGTTGTCCAGCCCGCGCGGATCGCTATCGCCAAGATATCCCAGCAACGGCGTGCGGTGTTCCTCCGTCACCTCGACGCCGGACAGACGCAAATCGCGAATCTGTTCGCCTGCAAGATCACGGTATTCGGGCTTCAGCTTCTTGCGACGATCCCAAACCAAGTAGCCCAACGACGGCACAGTGTGACGCGTAGGACATGCGCTAACGACCAACTCTCTGGAAAGCTCGATCTCGTCACCGGCCACGACGGGGATCAATTGGCAAGGCAACCGTCCGCGATCAAGGCGGCTCAAGGCCCGGAGCAATTGCTCGACCGCTGACACGGCGTGCTCGGGAAGATAGATCGTTGGCGGATCCATCTTCATCATGCGACGGCGCGCGACATAGACAGGCAGAGCCGCCACGTGATCCAGGTGTGTGTGCGTGACGAACCACGTCGACGTCCCCATGAAGTCCCACGGTTGGGCGCCAAGGTCAAAGCCCAGTTTCAACTCGGGCACGCGCCAGTAGGTCTGCACCGCGGCGCGCGAATAGCCCTCGATCGTCAGGCCTTGGTGAACGAGTTTCTGAACTGGCAAGTTCTGTATCATGGAGCAAGTGTTATGCGGCGAAGCGACGTGCGTTGGTGTCGTCGACGGACGGCCTGTTGCTTGGAATTCGTTCCTAAGTGTATGAAGCACGGGGCGCGCGCGAAAGGGGACGCATTACAGTGACGGGAATACAAGACGTGCCGAAGGAAGTGCAGGTTTGACGTGTCCCACAGCCGGCAGACAGTATCGCCACCGTCGCCGTTGCCACCAGCCGTCGCCAGTCGTTTCCCATCTGGGGAGAACGCCAGGCAGTAGACGGCGTCGCCGTGTTTCTTTTCCCGTTGGATCTCTTTACCGTTCCTGGCGGCCCAAAGGCTCACACGGCCGTCTCCGCTACCCGTAGCCAGTCGCTGCCCATCCGGACTGAACGCGGCTGAATAGACCGGCCCTCCGTGTGGCAATGTGTATCTCGCCTGCTCCTTCGGCAGGTCCCAAATCACTGCCGTGTTGTCACCGGATGCGCTGGCCATTGATCGACCATCGGCCGCGAAACTGAATGAGTAGACGTTGTCTTCGTGATGCTTCAGCACTCGCGTCTGAGCGGCTACATCGAAGCCGAGCCCAACGCTTGTTATCACTGCGAGAGCCGAGCAACATGTGGAACGTGAGATGTACAACGTTTCCTTCTCCTTCTTGCAGGGCACGAATGCCGCATGCGCGGTCTAGCCAGTTTAGACGATGCGCAGCTTTGGCCTTCGAGGAGATCAGACGTGGCGGTTACGCTGACTCGCTACGGCCGCGACGAGATAGGCCGGATCCGAACGTAGACCTGGGTCCCAGGTGGTGGGGCCTTCGACATGTCGAAGCGAACGCTTGGTTTTGGATCGTATACGGGGAATCGGTTGTCGGCGATGATTCCGCCTGGACAGTCACAAGGACACGCGATGCAGCCCGTACCAGATTTGTATATCGCCCCACTCCCATGAAACACAAAATGGGGCGTCCGGGGCTTCTCGATGCTCTGGCCATCCACAGCAACCGATTCGGTAACAAAGTCCTCGTACGCCTTCTCGATCCACCGTCCCTGCTTATTCCGCCAGAACACGGACAGCACAACGGGATCGCCCTGCAAGTAGTCTTCCGGTCGAGTCTCTTTGCTTAGCCCGACGCGTTTGCGGCCTTCTTGAATGCTGTAGTGCACACTGGAGCGGCATCCAACCTTGACCAGAGCCTCGTATACTCTCTCCGTTTCCACGTCGACAAGGAACACAAAATAGCCGGCCATTTTTGCGTCACCACCCGCTGCCTTCGAGCAGCCAGCGAAAGCCTGCACTCGCTTGCCATATTCATTGATACACGGCTTGTCTTCGGGAAACCGTATTTGAGCCGACAGAATGACCTCTCCACGAGTCTCGTCAGTCACGACGGTACCCCGCTCGGGAAGCCGACTGCCTGGAACACGGCTGCCTTTGGCCTGATCATCGCCCTCCTCTCGCGCATCGATCGATGCCGCCCACAGAAAGATCAGTACCAGAAAGACAAGCCCATACGAGAGTGTCCGTGTTGTCATGTTGCACTCCTCACAAGAGATTGGAACTTCAGTATAAGTCGCAGTTTATATGAGCGGGGGCAACATGGGTAGACACGGCCTCAAGAGCCTCATTCGCGATGGTGTGCTGGCAGAAGGCCAAGGCACAAAACCTGCCGAGGCTCGGCTGTGGCGGCTCTGGCAGGTCGAAACCTCTTTCGCTTGCGACTTGGCGTGTGTCATGTGCCCTTGGAAAGGCGTCCGCGAGCAATCCGAGGACAGCGGTCTCATGGACGCATCGGTCTGGGCCGCATTGCGGCCGCACCTGCCACTACCTCTGCGACATCTGACCGTACGTCAACGCATCGCAGCGACGGTTGTTCCTGCTCCGCCTACCATCGCCATCTTGTCCGGCGCGTCGATCGGGCGATGTCGATTTGCTCTGTCACTCATCGTCTGGTTCGCGGAATCGATACCCCACGCCGCGAACGGTCTGGATTACACCCGCTCGTTCGCCGAGCTTGCTTCGCAGGGCGCGTATGTGCACGTCGATCGTGCGTTCCTGGACGATTGATCCGTCTCCCATGGCGTAGTCGATGAGTTCGGATCGTTGAAACGCGCGCCCCGCCTGACGGATCAGGGCGTCCAGCAAGCGAAACTCGCAGAGAGTCACGTTCAACGGGCAATCTCCTACTTGCACCTCGTGGCGGCGGCGATCCACGGTGATGCCCGCCTTGGAGACCGTATCCGGATCACTCTCGCGTGAACCACGGCGACGCCGTTCGATCGCCTTGATTCTTCCCATCAGCACCTTCACGCTAAAGGGCTTGGGGACATAGTCGTCGGCACCTAACGAAAACCCAACTAACTGGTCTGACTCATCGGCCTTGGCCGTCAACATCAGAATGAATACGTCGCGTGTTGCCGGATCGTTTCGCAAGTGACGGCAAATCTCTAGACCGTCCATCACTGGTAGCATTAGGTCCAGCAGAATAAGATCCGGAGGGCTCGACTGCGCCTGCGTCAGGCCGTCCAACCCGTCATACGCCGTGGAGACCTGATAACCTACTTGCCGCAAATTGTAAGCCAGCACATCAGCCAGGGAACGATCGTCCTCGATAATCAAGATCTTGAACATTGCAGGGGACCCCACACGAATTGAAAGTCGTCAATGCTGCGATGTCGGCGGATTCCTTCGCAGTCCAAGGCAAAGACGTCCACTGCCGGCAATCGCAGCGCGACGAGCCATCCACGCTGGTCTCGTCAGGCAAACGGAGTTGTCCCTGAAAAAGGGATCCACCACGCCGGGATGCGTCTCGATCAGGCTCGGACGATCGCCGAGTCTACCACGAATAGTGTCAATCTGCACGTAGATCGTGGGGGCATCCTGTCGTCGGGTTTCGTCTCCGACCACGTCAGGCTTAACACAAGATTTACGAGATACTCACCTTCCCTTTGCGTGTTCTTAGTGTCGCGGGGCTCTAATCCGGGCGAGTCAAGCCACAAGTCTTGTTTGTTCCTATACCATGTTTCAGAAGGAGACGCTAGCTGGAACCAACGCCATGCTTGTCTTATCCAGGCGACAACGCGAAAGCATTGTGATCAGCGACGACATCGTCGTCACTGTGATCAAGATCCGACGTAATCAGGTCCACTTGGCGTTCGAGGCGCCAAAGGAAACGCCTATCCACCGTCGCGAGATCTACGATGCTCTTACCGGCTTCGAATCGACGCCGGCGCGCGGTCTGGCGTTGGCCGGCAAGGAATAGAACTCCTCGGGAGACTGCTTTGCCGTCACGAGAGGCGCGGAAGACGCGTGTCTCTGCAACGTGCTGTCTTCGACGACATACCGAATGCCGATCTCCGGGGCCCACAGACCGCGAATCCTCAGAGCCTCGTCGTCGGAACGCGACAACGTGCGGCGCGAAGTGAGAAGCTCGCAATAGAGGTCTGCCGCGATTGACTCTGTCTCCATACGGCAGCGTTGATCCGTCACGCCCCCTTTCGTCGTCATGGTTTTCCACCAAGGTGTTTCTGAGTGAATGTCAGCTAGCGTTGCGGCGTACCGTCAACCTAAGAGCCCTATCCTGGACATGCAATAGGCCGGCGCCGTAAATCTTTTGGTACGCAAGCCCGTCCGCAAGAAAACGCGAGAATGCGCGCCTTCGTCGATCACTTGGTGCGAAAAATTAACGCGATCTTCAACTTTGGTGAAGACTTGATGAACTTCGTATGATTGGGCGGTATTCCGGTTGTCAGATTCGCGGCCAGGACTCACCATTATCGAAGTGGACTTGTGTGTTGCAGGCGGTCTATTCATTGGCTGCCAATCAACGATCAGCGACCGATCACCGTGAACATGACGTGCCAGCCGCTACCGCCGCTCAATACGTTCGGGTCTTTCTCTTCCGCGTCGACCGGGCCCATCTCGCCGGCACAATAGCAGCCGAACAGTGGCAGTTCCTTGCCGAGTGCAGCTTGGATCGCCGCCAATTCATCCACGGGACGGCGCAATTTGCCGCGACGGCCGGCGCAATTGAAGGCCATTGCGGCCAAAGGCTTGCCGTCAAGATTGGCCAACGCTTTGGCTGCACCGTCTTGGGCCGACGAGATTACCTGGTCGTTGTCCATGGCTTTGCGTCCGGACATCCCAAAGCGGAAATCGCCGGATAGCATCAACGCTACGGCACCGTCGCGGTACGGTTTACCTTGGAAATAGACAAAGGTCTGTCCCGCGTTTTTGTTGGCGCAACCGCCAGTGATTGGGAATTTGCCGCCGACGACCTTCTGGATGCCCTCGACTAGGCATTGGTTCTTTGGCGCGTGGGCGTCCGCCAACAGGATTAGCAAGCGATCCTGATCGGTCCGGCGCAGTTTATTCGCTAGTTTGGCACCGGCCGCGTGAAGCCGTTCGGTGATCAGATCTTCGCTTTCCTCGAACGTCAATTTGGCAACACCCATCTCCTTAACCAGCGTCGCTGCGACCGAGATGCCTTTGCCGCCGATCCCCATCAGACAGACCGAATCAAAGTCGGTGCAACCGTCCTGGCTGAAAGAGCCGTAGGTCGACTCGCCAAACACCTTTTCCTTGGGAATCACCGAGCAGACACCGTCGAGCATCTCTTGTTTGTACTCTAGGTCCTCGAAACACTCCGATAGCATCACGGCCGTCAACGGAGTGTCGCCCATTGCAGCCATCAGTTTCTTCGCAGCAGCTTCGCCGGCAGCCGTCGGTTCTTCGTCTTCGTCCTCGACCATGACGATCTTGACGACTATCGCTCCGTCTTCGCCACCGGCGGGCGGACTGCACCATGCGTCCGCACCAATTGATGTTCCCACGGTTAGACACGGCAAGACCAGAAATACTGCCAGTGACGCCCACAGAATTGGATGAGTGGGGCTGCGTTTCATGGTTGAAGTCTCCTTAAACAGTTCTCGTTTCCCGTGGTGACCAATCTTCGTTTAACCGCGACCCAACGGGGAGCGCGGGAGTTGGCGTCGCCCGACGCGCTCCCCGTTGGGTCGCGGTCAAACGACAGTAAACCATACTCTCGTTGACAATGGTAGTTTTTTGTGACCCAAAGGGACCTAGTATTTCGAAGTGCAGAAGCCCGAGCGGATCTTGTTGCCCCGTACGGGTTTGTCGCCCCAGCAGGCACCTTGCCAACGGCTCCATGCATTCGCATCCTCGTCCGTGGGCCAGAGCACTGCCGCGTCGCCCAGATCGCGAATCCCCGTGCCATCGGGATCGTGGATCAAGACCGACATGAAGAACTCGC
>CAZUAH010000093.1:32017-33190 GCA_964617665.1 uncultured Pirellulaceae bacterium | reverse complement strand
CCCAAGCTCTCTCCCTTCTAGTACTTCTACCACCCCCCCACTACGGCCAACCCCAATTCTCAGTTCTGACAGAGCACTAGTCCGGTTTTCTCATCACCAGACTGTGAAGGACCAGTACGGCACCTACGGAAATAAGCGTCAGGCCCAACCAGCGCGGGGGATGGATTTTCTTTCGCGCGACGACTGGAATGGGAGCTTTCGCGGCGAGGGACGCTGGGAAAGTCCACGTTTCTTCCTGTTGCGCTTTCACCTTCTGTTGCGCGAGGAAACGCGTGCTTTTTTCGTTCAGCACGAATGTGTCAATCAGTCGCAACTGCAAACCCAGCAGCAGTAGAACCAAACCGATCAGCATGAATTGGTTCCGGTTCAAGTCCATGATGGCAGCTCCAAATCGTCGATTCTTACTCATATCCGTGTATCGAGCGTCCGGATCGGCCTGCTTTAGAGTCCCGGCAAAAGGTCACGTTAGACCAACCGAGAAAACGGGATTTGACGGATGTTACAGAAATGCGTCAGGTGCGGGGACTGATTGATGAGGACAGGTGGAGCGTGGCAGGCCGTAGAGTCGGCACGATTCGCGCATCGTGACGATGCATCACGCGTGATGGGCAGCAGACCGACTCATAGCGAGTCCGTAGTGAGGTCTTCCAACAGGCTATCGACCGAATCCTGAAACTGATTTGCGGCAGAATCTCCCAGCAAATGGCTTTTTTCGGCCTTTATCAGGGCCGTCGCCAAAGCCTTATGCTCGACCCAGTCCGAGACGCCGAATTTGCGGATATCGACGTAGATCTCGTTGAAGTTCGCGTAGATCTTGGGGACAAAATGCACACCATCGTCAGCATGCACGACATGGTACTTTAGAGCGCCAAATACGGCGGCACCGCCAAGGACAACACCCAAAAGAAAGCTGCCGAACCGTCCCATGATCGCCGCTCCTGAACTTGACGTGGGGTTGATAGTCGAGGAAAAATGTAACCGGAAGTCGTTAGCCAGGGCAAGGTTAGTTTCTTTTCTCACGATCCCAATGGCAGCGACCACCACAAAGATGCGACCATTTTAGGACCGTTCGAGAGGTAGTTGTCCGTTTTCTCCGTGGCGTAAGCTTCCAGCTTGCGGGAGATAGTGGCATCGCAAGCAGGAAGCTTACCCCACTTGTTTCTCGAAACGTGC
>CAZUAH010000093.1:0-32007 GCA_964617665.1 uncultured Pirellulaceae bacterium | reverse complement strand
GTTTGGCGGGGGGCCTCCGGCGGCGCGGGGGGTGTACTGGGGCCCACCCCCCGCGTCAAGCTTACGCCACTTGTTTCTCGAACGGTGCTCACGCAATTCAGATACTGACGGCGGCGCTTAATGCCCAACTCATCCACGGATTCTGTTCCCGCAGAAAGACCCAAGGCAGGCCAAGGCGGCTTGATGTCTGGCAGTTTTCTGGGACTGCTGTTCACGCAATTACTAACCGCCGTAAACGACAACGCTTTCCGCTGGCTCGTGATCGGCGTGGGCAAGCAGATGCTGGTGGAGAGGGGCGGCGAAGAGAGTTTTGTCTTAGCTGGCGGCACGGCATGTTTTGTCCTGCCTTATCTGGTGCTAGCCGCGCATGCCGGATTCTTGGCCGATCGGTTCAGTAAACGCTCGGTGATCATCCGCTGCAAGGTGGCCGAAATCGCCATCATGGCTTTGGGAATCGAAGCGGTCATGATCGGGAATCTGTGGTTCCTGTTTGCGGTCGTGGCCTTAATGGGAATACAGAGTGCCCTATTTTCCCCGTCGAAACTGGGAAGTATACCCGAAATGCTGAGACCGGAGAAACTCTCGGCGGCCAACGGTCTTGTTGGCTTGACCACGGTGGTCGCCACGGTCGTCGGAATGGCGGTGGGCTGCATTTTGGCCGATCTGGTCGAAGTCGATTTCGCACGCGGGGTCGTCGTGTCGGCTGTGGTATTGGTCGGTGTGGCCGTTGTGGGGTGGGTGTTCAGTTTGATGATTGCCAGGCTGGCCGCGGCTAATCCGGCGAGAGCATTCCCCTGGAACGCGGCCACACAGGTGTACCGAGACGTGCGGAAGCTAACATCCAGTCGCCCGCTTTTTCGGGTCGCCCTGGGCCTCATGTTCTTCTGGGCCGTGGGGTCTTTGGCCCAACAGAACATCGACCAATTCGCGTTCGTTAATGGGGCCACCAAACAAGTGGAGATTGTACCGCTGTTGTTGTCGTTGGTGGCTGGCGTCGGATTGGGCAGCGTGTTGGCGGGGCTTTGGTCGGGTGGGCGCGTGGAATTAGGAATCTTGCCATTGGGCGCAGGCGGTGTCGCTGTGAGTGCGATGCTGCTGTTCACCGTACCGGGCGACCTGATCGACACTGCCGCTTCGATGACACCCAGTTACGTGTTTGCCGGTGTTTTGCTATTCGCTCTGGGCGTCAGCGCCGGTCTGTTCAACGTGCCGTTGGCCGCCTATATGCAACACCGCAGCCCCCCGGAATCGCGCGGGTCCGTGTTGGCCGCAAGCAATTTTCTCACGTTCTTCGGCATCTTGTTGACAGCCGTGTTGTTCCTTGGCCTTCGAGCCCCGTTGCGTGGCGGTGAGTCGTTATTCACGCCGCGACAGATTTTCTTGCTCAGCGGTGTGTTCACCATTCCGGTGTTCATCTACATCGTGTGGCTGATTCCCCAGGCCAGCATCCGGTTCTTGGTCTGGCTGGCCAGCAAGACCGTCTATCGCATACGGGTATACGGCCACGATAATCTGCCGGAACGAGGCGGCGCGTTGCTGGTGTCCAACCACGTTTCGTGGTTGGACGGTATTTTTATGCTGTTGACCAGCTCGCGTCCGGTTCGCATCGTGGCGTTTGAGGGCCACCTTCAGAACAAATGGGTCAAGCGATTGGCCAAGCTGTTTGGCGTCATCGTTATTAAACCGCGCCCGAAGGCTATTCTCGCGGCACTGAAAACAGCCAAGCAAGCGTTGCAGAACGGCGAGTTGGTGTGTATCTTCCCCGAAGGCGGAATCACGCGCACGGGCCAACTTCAGGCCTTCAAGCCGGGATTGATGAAAATCCTCGAAGGTGCCGATGCGCCGGTCGTCCCCGTCTATCTTGATGGACTGTGGGGAAGTATCTTTAGCTTTGAGGGGGGCAAGTTTCTCTGGAAACGTCCGAAGAAATGGCCCTATCCGATATCCATCCATTTTGGCCATCCCGTCGTCGATCCTGAGGATGTGCACGAAGTGCGGCGGGCGGTTCAGAACTTGGGAGCAACAGCGGTGGCAAAACGAACAGAACGGATGGCCGGGCTGGCACAGTCGTTTGTGCGCACCTGCAAGAAACGGAAACGCGGCTCGAAGATCGCGGATTCGACGGGCATCGAACTGACCGGTGGCGGCCTGCTGATGCGATCCCTGATTCTGCGGCGTCTGCTCCTGCGCCACATTCTGGCGGACGACGAACGCTTTGTCGGTCTGTTGTTACCGCCGTCGGCCGGCGGGGTCGTGGCGAACATGGCGCTCGCGTTGGACCGTCGCGTCCCGGTGAACTTGAACTACACCGTCACGACGGAAGTAATCAACGACTGTATTGCCCAGGCTGGTATCAAACACGTGCTGACCAGCCGGAAGTTCATGGAGAAGGTGAATCTGGAACCGGACGCCGAGATTGTCTATCTGGAGGACTTTCGTAACAAGCCGACATTGGGCGACAAAGTGAACGGCGTGCTGAACGCCTACTTGATGCCAGCCGGTATGCTGGAACGAAGTCTCGGCCTCCAAAAGGTCCAACCTGACGATCTGGCGACATTGGTGTTCACGTCAGGATCGACCGGACAGCCAAAAGGCGTGATGTTGACCGAAGCCAACATAGGATCCAACGCCGAAGCGATCAACGATGTCATTCGGTTGACTACGGACGACGTAGTAGTCGGCATCCTTCCGTTCTTCCATTCATTCGGCTACACCGTGACTTTATGGACCGTGATGACGATCGACCTGAAGGGCGTCTACCACTTCAGCCCGCTGGACGCCAAGCAGATCGGCAAGTTGTGCAAGACTCATGGCGGTACCGTATTACTGGTCACTCCCACGTTTCTACGGACCTATACGCGACGGTGCGCCAAGGAGGACTTCGTTTCGTTGGATGTGGTCGTGGCCGGTGCGGAGAAGCTACCCAAGGAAGTTACGGACGCATTCGAGGAGAAATTCGGCATACGACCAACCGAAGGTTATGGCACAACCGAGCTTTCGCCGCTGGTGTCGGTCAACATCCCGTCCAGCCGCTCGCTGGACAACTCTCAGGTCGATTGCCGGGAAGGATCGGTGGGCCGCCCAGTTCCTGGCGTCAGCGCCAAGATCACGGACCTGGACACTGGCGAAGAGTTGGGCGCGGGCCAAACGGGCATGCTTTGGATCAAAGGCCCGAACGTAATGAAGGGCTATTTCGGGCGCGACGATTTGACCGCCGAAGTGATCAAGGACGGCTGGTACATGACGGGCGACGTATCGTTCGTGGATGAAGACGGCTTCATTCACATCACGGGGCGGCAGAGTCGCTTTTCAAAAATCGGCGGCGAGATGGTGCCTCATGTCCAGGTCGAAGAGGTGCTGGCCAGGGCCATCGGGCCGAGTGACGAAGGCGGCATGCAGGTTGCGGTCACTGCCGTTTCCGACGAAAAGAAGGGCGAACGGTTGATCGTCCTGCACACGACCATCGACAAGACGCCCAGCGAGTTGCGAAAGGCCCTGGCCGAGGAGGGTCTGCCCAATATCTACGTCCCCTCCGAGAATAGCTTCTACCAGGTAGATGAGATTCCCGTACTCGGCACCGGCAAATTGGATCTACGAGGCATCAAGAAGATCGCCGTGGATACGTTTGGGGAAGGTTCGTAGCCTCCGCTACGTCTCTTCGTCCAGACGAAGCCTCGGAGAACTGGCTCTCTACATTGCAGCCGGTGCGCTCCTCCGCCTGCCTCGTCTGGCGATCGCGAGGCGAATGAGTTGTACGATGCCGGTGACGAAGGCGATCAGGCTGGCGACCCAGAAAATCCCGAGTAGCAGGCTGAACAGTCCGGCCAGAAATAACAGACCAGCGCCGACTTGCGTGCCCACCAGCCACGGGATGATGCGGCGGGCGAGCCAATAGACGATCGCCAACACGATGACGCCAGCGGCGATCCACAGCAACCAAACGACCCGTTCTGCCAGCGGCGATGAGATGGCGCGTGCCGTGATCTCGATTTCGCCGCGCGCCGTCGTGAACATGAACTCGACCCCACGCTCGGGCAGGTCGACATCGAGGCTGGCCAAGTGAGGTTCGACTCCTTGTGCCGGGGCAGCTTCGCCTCCCCACACGGTGATCTGATCTGTCGATCCCGTTGCCACGCGACGTCCGTCAGGCGACGCTGCTTCGCCATAGTGGTCTCGCAGTAGGCTGTGATAGCGTATGGCCTGTCCGCCGCTTGACGATCCGGTTCCGCGAAGTAGGACACCGTCGCCCCTCACCACTTGCGCCTGTTCACCGAGTTGCATGTTGTCCTTTTCAAGTTGCTCCTGATACTGTTTAGTCAACTCTTTCTGACTGCGTGCCACGGTGCTGGACCTGGTCTGCGTTTGCCGGCCTTGGCCTTCCGCTTGCCCT
The DNA here is from genome assembly GCA_964617665.1 of uncultured Pirellulaceae bacterium. Classification (GTDB taxonomy): domain Bacteria; phylum Planctomycetota; class Planctomycetia; order Pirellulales; family Pirellulaceae; genus JADHUC01. Next base: position 27,617 of record CAZUAH010000093.1, on the reverse strand, counting down.
TGTCCCATTGGCTTCTGGTCCTGCGTTGCGATGCTCTGCAACAGTTGCTGTTCGGCCGCCAGTCCCTTCAGCTTGCCTCCAACCTGCAGTTGCGACGTCTTGGATTGGAATCGGGTTTCGATGTCTTTCTTCGACTGCTTGGTCTTGCGTTCAAGTTTGTTGTCGTAGATCCACTTGTTAAGCGTTTCGTTGCCAGCTTGCGGCTGGGCGTCTGGCATCTGGGGAACGGTGAAATTTGGGCTGAGGTCCGTGACCACGTTCCGCGCCGGCGCGTTAGTTTGATCCATCCAGAAATGGTTCAGGCGGTCGCGATTACCAACCGCTACTGCTTCACCCGCCTGGATCACGAAATCCTGGGCTTGCTTTTGGGCTTCCGCGACAACGATCGTGTTGGCCGTGTAGTTCTTGCCGAATTCGGCGTTCGAGTCGATGAAGCCCTTGTATGTGTCGTGGTAGTTCCGCAGCCCCAAGGCAATATTTTTCAGATTGCTGTTCGTACGCAACTTGGCGTAGGGATTGCTACCTGCAAGCACTTGCTTGAGCCGCTTCACTTGCTTTGTGTTGTAAAGGAAAAAGCCAGCTTGGTACGTCCCCTCCTCGTATACTTGCCGCATGCTTCCGCCAAAGTCCACCCAGCGGTGGTTCTCCGGCAGACGCAGACGCACTTGACTCAATTCGACGTTGATGTTCTCGGTATGGATCAACGGGAAGCTGACCTGCCGATACGTCCCGACCCGACCGAGATGGCCGCCGTATTTCAGCACTACTTGATAGTCCAGATCTCCTTCGGCCGTCTTGATCAGAGGAATACGCACCAGATTCGGCGACTGACCGCCCGGAACCTCGGTCGGCTTGACTGGTTCCCCGGACACGGTCGCCGTCCACAAGCGAGCACCGTTCGGCAAACGAATTTTCAGGAACTGCTCGGTAGTGTTGTTCACGTGATAAGTCTGCTGGCCTCGGTAGGCACCGTTCGTGTCCACAACCAGTAGCGTCTCGGCCAGCCCAATTTGCGCCCCAACCGTCACGACAGTCTTGCGCTGCTTTGTGTTGTACGATAATTTTGGCGAAGTCGCATCGCCGTGGACGATGTAGGCCGTCGTAATCCCATCGCCAAGAATTGCAGCCAGTTTGCGCCATTCCGACTGCTGCCGGTTAAGCCGCTCGACGCCGACCTCGTCGCCCGCGATCAACTCGTCCCTCCCTGCGTTTTCCAGCGTCACATAACGCGCAACAGTGCTGCCGGTTTCCAGGACCGGAATCGGCGTTTCCGGCATTTCCGCTGCATCTCCTCCGGAAGTCGTCAGCAGGCGGTCGTTTTCCACGACCACCCGGTACTGTTCTTTCGTTTCCTCCTGCAACTCCAACCGGAATCGCTTCCAGCCGTCACCCGCGTCCTCGACCGTCTTCTGACGCAGCAACGGGGCCTTGATCCGGGCCTTCTCAAGCCAGTCGGGCAGCAGGAAAGACACCTCGCGGATACCCGCCTTTTGAATAGTCAGGTCCACGATGATCGTCTCTTCGATTGCCACGTCGGTGACCATCACGTTTGTTATCGTGTGGCCCTTGACGACAGCCTCGCGGGGCGTGATCTCGAATGTCGCGTCATACTCGGGCGCTTCGCCATCGAGCGTCTCGTATCGAAGTGCCAGGCGCGACGCGGATTGCTGGTCGGTCTGAAGCCAGCCAAACGTTTCTTTCAACAGGACAATCTTGCACTCCTTCAAGCCAGTGGCTGCGACGTCGAATGCAGGGTCGATTTGCACGACGATGTCGCCCTGCTGGCTCGCCACGTCCAAAACCTCCACCTTCGGCGCCGGAACTGGGTCCGCAGCCTGACGACGCCCCAGCGAACCGATGATCTGAATTGAAAATGGTTGATCGCGACCAGCGGCCAGGTAAATGCTCAGCAGCCCGCGTCCTTGCTCCTTGGTAACCGTCCAGTCGAAATCGCCGGGCGTTGAGACTGACTCAAGATCCAGCGATTCGGGGACGTACATACGCACGCGATGGACTGCACGCCGGTCGACGTTCAGCGTCACTTGACTTTCCAGCGTCGTTTCCCGCTCGGCGATCCTCAACAACGTCCGCAGCGTGGCCGATGTCTCGCTGACGACCGGCTCGGCCGTCAAGCGTACGGTGAAAGGTGCTGTACTGAAGTTGTACGCCTGATAGGTACGGAGTCCCAACGCGTTTCCTTGGGCAGGGGCCCCCTCTTGGACGCTGGTGATGGCATCGGTCGGGATATCAGTGCGCGGCAGGCCGGACACGTTTTCGATTTGCAGGTCCAGCAACGTACTTCGGCGGATCGTTAGGCGGCCCTTGTGCAGCGCCGCATCCCGAACCAGGACCACCGGCGCATCCAGTTTGGTTGCGGCGTCAGGCTGGACTACACCGCGCCGCGAAAGGTGCAGCGTGATCGTTTCGCTATCGGTGGCCTCGTCCAGCAGCGTCACGTCCAAACGTTGTCCCTCGTCGTCGGGCTGGATCTGCCAGCCGCGGACATTGTCGCCAGCGACCTTTTCGACAAGGTAGTCGGCTGGGATCAGAACGGAAAACGCGTCTCGATGACTTCGCGGAAACTGCAGGTTCAAGCGCCAAATCAAACGCAGACCGTCTTCTTGAACATCCAAAACGGCTTCGGAGCCAACAGTCAAACTGCGATCGACTTGACCTTCAGCCACCTTGGGCCGCCACTCGATTTTGAAACCCTGGTTCGCACTCAGTGCCGTGACGATCTGCTCGTTATCGGCTTTTGTCTCGTAGTCTCCCCGATCGGAGATGCCGGTTATGCTTACCTCCGTTTCGGCTGTGGGTATGGTCAACGTGAGCGCCGTCGCTGGAGCGGCCGGGACGCGGCCCGAAGCCACACGCCAGCCACCGCGGCGTTCGAGCTTGATGCGCACTGCCAGCTCCAATCGCTTGCGGCCTTCTCCGGACGCATACAGTAGGGCAAAGCAGTCGGGCGGCGCGGCGGCGACTTGGGCATCGCGTTGATTCCCCTGATGCGGAGCATTCGGCGCCTGTTGCGATCGTTGCTGAGCCGGCGCATTGGCCGCTTCGGGTTGGTTCGAAGAAATCGTCGCCTGTACGATTTGCAGTCGTGCCGGTTTGCCGTCCAGCACGGCCGAGGCCAAGACGCCGCCTTCCAACTGCAACGGGATTTGAACTTCCTTGTCCGAGTAAGTGTCGAAGTCCAGGTGCCCTGTCAGCAACAAGTATTCGTCGCCTGCCAACGTCGCGTCGAACGCAGCACCGGCCAACGAGTATGGGACGACCGGCGGTTTCGCTTCGATCTTCTGGTCTGGAAACGCCCGGTTCCACAACTCGACATATTTCTCATACGGCACCAGCACCTTCTCGGCGTTTTCGATCCCCTCGGCACCGTCATCCGCGTTGTAGGGAATGATGACCGCATCTTTCGGCAGCGTTACCGGCCTAGGCGGCTTCAGCAAATCGATCAGTCCCGAGGGGTCGAAGACCGGCGGCTTTGGAGCCTGGGCAAAGGCTGTGGTCGAGAAACCCGTCAAAACAATCGCCAACAGCAATGCACCGGCCGCAGCTTGTCCAGCGTTCGCAGTTGCGCCCGGGCAACACCGGGAGCAACACTTCCTGGCCAGCCACCTCAGCGCGCTGGCAACCAGGTAGTAGGGAATCAGCATACAGGCTGCGTAGAAGGCGAAATCAAAAGTGTTACCCAACTGGTCCACCCAGTCGGTCGCCACCAGCGCGGCTAATGCGACGACGATAACGTACTTTGCCTTGCCACGAACCGAGCAGCGGGTCAACAGAAGGCCGATCACGAAGATGAGCGACGCCACGCCCCAAGCCAGGGATTCGATTTGGTTCTCGTTGACCAGAGTCACTCCAAGCATCGGGCGCACACCAAGGCTCTGAAATGTGACGGTGTCTCCGTCTTCGATCTGCTGCAAATCAATGCGCAGGCTGCGGACGCCCTCTAACGCCCAAAACTTCGCCGTCTTCCCTTCTTGCTTTACTGCTGTGTCCGAAGTGCCATCGACAACAGCGCCTTGCGGCGGCCCTGGTTGCCCGATTGGGGTTTCCGCCTGCGGTTGCCCCTGCGGCTCATCGCGTGGCGCATCTTGCGCTGGCATTTCAGCTTCTTCTTCCGCCTCTGCGGGTTCCCCCATGCCCTCAGCAGCGGGCGGTGCAGGCTCGGCCTTAACAGCCGGGTCCGTCGCCTCCATAGGCGTGTCCATGTCCGTTGCGTCTACTGTCGTTCTGGGACTCGTCGGCTCCCTGCCCACTGATATCCCCGAATCGGTGCTCGGGGCATCGAGGACCTCGAAGTAGCCATTTGCCGACGAATCACCGGACGACGCTTGCATACGCGCTTCTTCCCACGTAACGTCCCCTAGTTCCATACTGACATGAACTGCTTCGCGAGCGGATTGGAGGGGAGACTGGATGCCTCCCAATGAAACGTACAGTGCTGCCAACGTATTCCAAATCGGCGATTCACGTTTCGGTAGCTTCGTGAACACCGTGCCGTGGGTTTCGACAACACGATGCTCGGGCGGCAGTACCAATTCCCATTTGATGTCGGCCGCGGGGACTTCGCGTTGCTCCGCATCGCGCGTGTCACGCAATAGTAGCACCGGGGCTTCTGCCCGAACGTCGCTCATCAGCTTGACCAGCGACGCCGGCGTTTCGTACACAATCTGCAAATCTCGTATGGCGATATGATTGGTGGTGGGTAAGCTCAACAGTAGACTGTCGCCATCTTGCTGCGGCCCCACGGGCTTGCCGTCCAAGTAGACGGACCACAGCGTGTGGTTTGGCGGCAGCTTGACCTCCAGGAAGTGAGCCTTCGTCCGCAGTTGATAGCGAGCCGACGTCTGAGCCAAGCCCGCTGTCGACAGCAGCGTTACCAGCTCGGCCCGCTGGACGATCGCCGTGGCAATCTCATAGCTCGGCCGTCGATTCACATCGACAGTGACCTCCTTCGGGGCGCCGACGAATTCAAAGGCGCCCAACAATCGACGGCCCACGCGATATTGAGCTGCCACCAGTTCGCCCACGTCGACGCGGCGAGCGTCGGTGTTGACTGCGATATCCAGTTCCGCGCTGCCTTCCACGGCGACCACAGCCGACTGGTACGCCACTCCGTCCGCTCGGACGAGCGGTAGTGCATGGTCGTCTAGGTCTTGGTCCTTCAGTGGTTGCTGGAAGTCGACTGCCAGCCGGACCGCGCCCCCCGTTGCTTCGGCCAACTGGGCTGTCCAGCGACGACCGTCGTCAGTCTCTTCGCTGCTGAACTCCTTGACCGTCACACCGTCCAAACCAGCGATCAAGAGGGATGTCGGTGTCTCCTTTGGCAGAAGCAGCGACAAGCGGCGAGTTCGAGCTTGCTGGATGTCGTAGATAATCTCGTAGTGTGCCGTCAGACTGCCCGGGGCAATACGCAGGAACGAAAAGCTCCTGGCCGTGATCGTGGGCGTTTGACGTGACACTGTCATTGTCGCTTGGTAGGGCTGCCCATCGTAACGGTAGGCCAAATTGGACTGGACACCGGCCAGGCCGTAATTCCCTTTTTCCTTTTCGTCCAACGGCATGACGCCCGTCAACTCGTCCGATCGAACAACAAGGTCGTCGTCCGCGCGAACGGCGATTGCGCCGATGTCGCGAGCCGCATCTTTGACGGCAAAGCGAGGAAACACGACGTTTTGCTGTGGCCAACTGCCAAGCCACTCCGCCGGGACCCAGGACGCTCTGAACAGGACGCTGGTTACCTTGCCCGGCGGAACGCCATGAGGAAGCCGCGCATGCACTACCGACTCCCCTTGAGGATCGTCGTATCGCTCCATGGATAGAACTTTGCCGTCAACGTCGGTAACCTCTGTGATGTGCCAGTCGGCGGGGACAGAAAAGCGGACGGAAAACAGCTTTTCGACTTCCGGTAACAGAGCGAAACCGCCGTGTATGCGATGTCCGGTTTCTTCCAGTATCAATAGCAGGTTCGTCGTCACCTCCAGCCGACCGGGCGGCTTGCGAAAGTCGGCTTCCAGCGAGTATTGCTGACCAGGCGCGTAGTACGCCGCGACCTGACGAACGCGCGGGGCCCCAGGGTCGGCGCGAAAGATGCTTTCGGGCAGGGCTGGTGCCAAGGCGGCGTTGTCCACAGGTATCAAACCTTCGTAGGCCAGCGATTCGGTCTTCAAACGGTCCTCGGCCACCAAGCCAACGATCGCCACTTGTCCAGCTACGTCCAGCGGCACCAACTGCGGCATGCTCCAATCGGCCATCTGGGCTGGCGTTCTGGTGGCCGAAATGTTCAGCACCACGGTTTCAGTCGCGGCTTCGCGCAAGATGACCTCTAATGCACGCTGGCCATCAGCTTCGTTCACGACCCATCGGGAGACCTCCGGGCCAAGAACCTCGGTAGGCTCGAAGCCCTCGGGCAAAGCAAAACGAAAATGGTCTGCTGCACCGTGCAGCACGTCCAGCGAAACCGTTGCGTGCAGTCGTTCGTACCCGACCGTGACTTCGTCCACCAAAATGCTGCGAGCGACGACCACGCGCTGACGCCGCAGCATGCGGTTGTTCAGCGACATGACCAGCGACGTCTGCCCGCGCGCGGGCAATATTTCAAGACGTGTCACGCTGGCTGCCTCATCGACCACCCGGCTGACCAACTTAGCGCCACTCTTCACGTCCACGTTGCCCGGCACCGTCACTCGCATGCGCGTGGCGGCGGGCGTGGGCAGGCGAAAGTCGAGCGTCTGTTGTGCGGCCGATGTCTGAACCGGGGCGACCATCTCCAATTCCAGGTGGCTGTGGCCTTCGCCGTCGACGAACAGGACCGCTTGGCCCTTTTCGTTTAGACCGATCGCCGCCGACTTGCCGTTCATGGTCGCACTGCGCACACCGATCCCACCCATGTCCAGCGGCAATGCGTGTAAGCCTTCGTCCAGAACCTCGATGTTCAACACGCCCTTCAGGCGTGCGCGCCCTTCTTCGATCCTCGCATCGTATTCAGCGGCAAGGATTACCGCTCCATGCGGCGCCGGCTCGTCTGGCTTGGTCTCCTTGGCCTTCGCCAGCAGTTCGTCGTACTCCTCGCGTGTCAAGAACGCCCGTCGTACTTCGGTCTCCAGCAGTACGTTCAGGTCTTCGTAGGGAACGTAAATCTCGCGAACGAGCTTCTTCTCGTCAGCGTCGTTTTGGCCCAGGATGTCGCGGCTGGTTACCGGCGACAGAGCCAGCAATAGAAAGGCCGCGCAAATCGGAATCAGCGTCATTGGTTTGCTACGCATTGTCGCGGCCTCCTTCCTGCTGATCGTCGGCCGGCTCGTCGCCGGTGGCTTCCTCGGACTTCGCGCTCTCGGAGTCATCCTCCTCATTCGACTGGTCCGTTATGGCCGATTCGTCTTCCGGCGCACCTTCCGCCGCCGGTGAAGGTGGCGACTCGGCCGGTGATTCGGGCTCCGGGCCAACGTCCGCGGGCCGTTCTTCGCTTTCCGTGCTCGAAGGTCTTCTGCGGGAGAGGGCAGCAACGATGTGGGGCCAGGCTCGTATCACGTGCCATATCAGCCACACGGCCGCCACGATCAACACGGCGCTGAGCAAAGCGCCATCCATGATCTGCCGCGAGAATGTCGGCACGAAAACGCCTGCCGCCAGAAGCAACGCGACCAGCAAGGCCACTGCAGCGAACTTGTGGCTGAGCGGTCGGAAGATCAGCAGCAGTCCCAGAACGAGAACGATGGCAAAAACCGACACATGCAGGACCCACTCGTTTACGGCCACCAGTCGCAACGAGCCTTTCGGCGGCGCCGCCGGCGCGAGCGTGGAAAACGTGTACAACTGCCCATCCGTGACAAATTCTTCTGGTGGGTTATCCAGCGGCAGGTCCTCGATGACCCATTCAATCAGATCGCCGTCGTCTTTGTGGGGCTCGGGCTTCGAGTCGAGTTCTTCATACCATCGCCACGCCATTTCGTCGGTCCAAGGCCCCTTGGACCCCAACAATGCCAACTCTTGCGGAACATAAGCACACAAATACACTTTCTGGATCGCTGGTTGACTGGGAAATTCGGGTAGATCCAATCGGCGATGATCGCCTGGCATGGTGTAGCGCAATTCAAGCAGAAATGGTTCTTGCGGATTCTGACCGGCCAATGGAATGTAGAATTCGCGTTTTTCCGGCTCTCCGCGTTCCAGCGAAAACGATCGGCCGTTGATCATCAGCGGCATGGTGTCGAAGTTCACTTCGTCGGGCAAGACAATCGCAAGACGCTGTCGAGCGCTTCGCATACGGTAAAGTGCCTGCACGGAAATCTCGCCGCTGCGTGTGACTTCCATGCGCACCAACGCCCGTTCGATGCTGGTCCGCTTGACTTCGATCAACTCGTACCGCGTGGCCGTGATTGCCAGTTCCCAATCGTCGTGGAATTCAAACGCCCGCGCCGCGTCGTCCACCTTTGGTGCGCCGGCCATCAAATCGTGCTGCGGATCAATCGGTCGCAGGCCAACCCGCTCGCCTGATTCCCGCACGTCCAGCGTTTCTGCCTTGGCGATCACGATCTGCCCTTCAGCTCGATCGACTTCTCTCGGCACAAGCCTCGGAAGCTGTTCGGGTTCTTCCATGGTTCCGCCGATTTCGAGTTGCTTGATCTTCTTCTCCCACGAGAACTTCATCGTCACCTTGCCAAACAGCTCCCTGTCGCCCGTCAGGCTCCATGCCACGTACCCGTCGGCAGCATCGTCCGGCTGCGGATCCAGAGTCGCATCGCGCGCGACCGCGGTGGTATCGTTGTGAATCTCGCTGGCCAATTCCGCTGGCACGTCCAGACGTAAGGATTTGACGCTGCTGTAGCGGATGTCGTAGAAAAACGTGGCTTCGTACTTCACGACGCCGGATTCGATCCGCGCCAACAGGAACTGGTGGGCCGTTATGTAGGGTTTGCGGCGTTCAACCGCCATCACCAGATCGACCAGTTCGCGCGTGTAGGCGAAGGCCATCACTTCGCGTGCCTGTCCGAAGCGGCCGTTTCGCGTGGAAGCGGTGTCTTCCAGCGCTTCGGCAGTCGAAATCGCCTGCACGCCGTCTTGCTTGGTCGGGTTCACGCGCAGGCTCTCCGGTCCATACACGATCATGCGGCCCGTGGACTGTTCAATGCCTTCCGGAGCGACACGCGGAAAGGGCAAAGCGATATCGGAAGCTTCGCCGGTCGGAGTCAGCAAGTTCGGGTCTTCCAGGCGTTGGATCAACTCGACAAACAGCCCGACTTTGCCCTCCGCCTTGCTGGACAGATTGACAACCAGACGTGTCTTGTCTTCACCCTGCAAATGGTAGGTATCGCGGGCGACCGCTGCGGCACCTGCGGCAGCGTGCCCTCGGACATCCTCCACTTCGAAGCCCTGCGGTACGTCCAGTTCCAGTTGGAATACGCCGGCGCGTTTGATTTCGTAAAGGACGAACAGGTCGACCGTCAGTCGCTCGGGCTCGAAGTAGGCCTCAACCAGTTCACGAGTTCGAATCTGCGGTTGGACCTTCTCGACACTGAACTGCAGGTCGAAGGGCAGGGAAGCGTAGCGATAGGAGAAGTTCCAGCCTTTGGCAGCGTCCATTTGCAGCAGTCCGCTGCGTGCAACAGGCTCGGCTCGCAATGCAGAGGTCACTCGCACAAGCACCACGCCCTGTTGCCGACCTACCCCGAGCGATTTGACAACGGGAACGGGAACCGGCCCGTCGAGCAGATCGTCGCTGAACTTCTCCAATTCGACGGTGATCGTCTGCGTTTTGCGGGCGGGTTCGTACAATTGCACCGTGATCTTGTTGACGTCTCCGTCTTGCTCGACCGTCCATTCCTTGACGTTCGGATCGAAGACGTTTAGCACCCGGTGATCGGACGGTGCCTCGACGGACATCTGGGACAATTCGGCACGGCTAATCTCGTACGACAACTTCGTCTTGGTGCTAACTACGCCTTCGTCAATCGTCACTTGCTGTTCCGCCTGCACGGAAGCCAACGCTTCCAAACCGGCGGCGCCTTCGGCCTTTGGCGTCCAGTCGATTTGCATGCTTGGTGCAGCGCCGACAAAGGCCAAGACAACAGTTTCGCCGGCCGGATCATCGTCCGCATCGTCGCCGGGCGCCTCGGTGGCTGCGATCATCGGATGGACTTCGACTTTGACCCCTGATTCCGGAATGCGGATTTCCCAGCGATTCACTGGGGCTTGGGGTGCCTGAAATGATACGCTGTTCTGGCCCGGTGACTTGGAGAACGCTTTGGTGTACTCCAACGCCAATTCCAGCTCTTCCGGCTGCTCCCCTTCCTTCTTCACCAGTAACGTGTAGCCAACCTGAGGTTTGGAAACGATGCGAGCCGGCTGGTCGCCCAGCTTGGCCGACAGGATCGCTGCGTCGGCCAACCGCAACGGCACTTCGTGCCAGCCTTCTTTCAAGACTTCGAGTTTCAACTCTGCCTCGACTTTGACCACCTCCTCGCCCACCGTGGCCATGCTGTCGATTTCGGTGACCAAAGCCGCCACGGGCGGATCCTCGTCGGGCTCGGTGGGGAGGCCGGCGCGGGCCTGCTTCCAGAGCTTCTGGAATTGCTCGTAGGGGAGGAAGACGCCTCGCCCTTGCTCCTCGAAGACCTTTTGCAGCTTCGAGTATGGCACGTAGATGGTCTGTTCGCGGATGGTCGTGTCATCCGCCTCGTTTCCGTTGTTCTCGACCGCCGGCGGTTGAGCCGCGGCAGCAACATGGCAGAAAAGGACAAACGTGCAGATGGCCCAGATGCGTAAAGACGTCATATCCTGGTTCCTTGAAGAAGGGGGCCTTGTGGCAATACGGGCGTTGCCGCCGCGCAGATCTGACGCAAGAACGACGAACCGCCGCCAATATCAAGACGATGCACCAGACACTATTGTTCTTCGTGCACCTCGAAATGGCTGTAACGGCTTTGTAACAGAAGACTTGTATTTCAGTATAGTTGCACGCCAGGCATTGCGACACGGTTATGCCAAGGCAGGCATCGGTCGGGCACCATGTATCGGTTGTGGGGTGTCAGGAAGTGGCTGTCGGCAACGTCACTAAACGCTGACACGTGACAGCGGGCCCCTGAAAAACTTCGCAAACAACGGTTCGAGCCGTATTGATCTGCCGGTATGGCCCCCGGACAATACTTGAATTCGACAGGAACTTCTCTGGCGGGTCTCACCCCCTACAATCCGGAAGGAGCCGCTTGTGTCCAAGAAAAAACGCAAGTCTCGTAAGAAATCCGCTCGCGCCCAACAACGTGAGTCCTCGACAAAGGAATCGGTGGATGCACCTTTGCCTGATCGACGCGCGATGGAAGGCGTTATGAGGCAGTTCCTCGGCGACTCCGGAATGATCGACGAAGGTGATTCGACGCTGGTCGCAGCCCAGGATTTGGTGTATCAGGCGTATGACGCAGACGATCTGGAAGAGCGGCTGGAACTGGCATCGGAGGCAATTGACATTTGCCCCGACTGCGCCGATGCGTTTGTCTGCATCGCGGAGCTCGCGCCGTCGCCCAACGAGGCGGCGACAATGTACCGATTAGGCGTGGAAGCGGGCGAACGAGCCTTGGGCGGCCCGGAAGCGTTTGGCGAATACGAAGGCCATTTTTGGGGCATCTTGGAGACGCGGCCCTATATGCGGGCTCGGCTGGGCTTGGCCCAATGTCAATGGGCGGCAGGCCAGCGCGAGGAAGCGGTGGATCATTGCCGAGAATTGTTACGTCTGAATCCCAATGATAATCAGGGGGTACGTTACGTTCTTTGCTCGTATTACTGCGATTTGGGCCGCAACGACGAGTTGCAGCAGCTCCTGACGGAATACGAGGACGATGGCTCGGCGGAATGGCTGTTCAGCCGCGCATTTTTGACGTTTCGCCAGGAAGGCGACACAGACATTTCGCAACGACTGCTGCGTGCAGCTCATGATGCGAATCCGCACGTCGCGAAATATCTGCTTGGCCACGAACAGCTTCCGATGGACTTGCCGGAATACGTGCAGCGAGGGGACGATAGCGAAGCGGTCGCCTACGCCGCGAACTTCTTGACGGGATGGCGAAGTGTGGCTGGGGCAGTCAGTTGGGTGCGAAGAACTCTGCAGATCGCGCCATCAGAGGCTCCCCAAGTACGGCGGCCTTCGTGGGACTTCGTGAGAGGATCTGTCAGCGAATTGCCGTTGGCCGAAGGCGAGGTCTGGCAAGTTGATATGCGGCGAACCGCGATCGGTGTACCTTCCGACGAAGATATGGAACTGCCGTGGACTCTAGTCGTGACGGCCCCAGTAGAGGACGAAGTCATCGCCCTGGAGACCCCTGAGGACATCGCCAAGCCAACGCCAAGCCAAGTGCTGATAGATCTGTTGCAGGTCATGCGGGATCCGCAGGACGGCGAGGCGCGGCGACCGGAGTGCATTCAGGTGCGCCTGAAGACATACCTTAACACGTGGAAGGCCAAACTGGATCGGATCGGCATCCAGTGCGAGCTGTGTGAGTGCCTGGACCATGCCGATCATGTGATCGAAGTGATGGAGACCATGGGCAATGCTCCTCGCCCATCTTCCGATGAATTGGAGGGCCGTGTTTCGGAATTAGACGATCTGCAGCAGAATATCGGAGAAGTGTGGCAGGCGGACACTCGCAAGCTCTCGGTGTGGCTCACCGAGAGCGGTGAACCGCAACGTCCATGGAGCGTGTTGGTGGCAAACCGCACAGACGATTTGATCCTCGCCCAGGACCTTACGATAGAAGAGCCGAGCGCGGACTCGCTATGGCACAACATCCTGGCAGCGATGCTCAGCCCAATAGCCGGCGAGCCTCATTCCCCAGGTGTCGTCGAAGTTGTGTCCGAGGACTTCTACGACGCGCTCGTTCCGCATCTGGAGCCTTTAGGCATCAACTGCGTCGTTGCCGACCGATTGGACCAGATGGACTTCATTTTCAGCGAGATGGAGCGATCTCTGTCAGGCCCCGAACAGGGGCCCGCTTTGATTGACACGCCGGGCGTGACGCCAAAGCATGTCGGAGGTTTCTTTCGTGCTGCCGCCGAATACTACGAGAAAACACCTTGGCGGAACGTACCAGGCGACGTCCCGATCCACGTACGCTGCGACAAATACGACAATGGCAATTGGTATGCCGTGGTCATGGGCCAATCAGGTATGACATTGGGGCTGGCGTTGTACGAGGATCTGGATGTGCTGAAATCGTTGCTACGCGAGGACGAGGACGCAAACCGTCGCAATTCCGGTCTGTCCGTCATGTATGGCGAGTCATTTGAAATCGCGATTCGCGACCTGGATGCCGCCGAGCAAAACGACTGGCCGATCGCCGGCCCAGAAGCCTACCCATTGATCCTGCGGGTCAATCCCGGTATGGCCGTCCGCCCGCCGTTAGCGTGGGAACTGGAGTTCGTCGAAGGCTGCCTGCGAGCGATCCCTTCCTTTGTCACGCGAGACGCGAAGGCTACGGCGCGAATGGCCGTGCCCGTTGCCACCGGCGAATTGGACCTGGAACTGTCGTGGGTGGAGTAAGCGGGATACGAGATACGGGATACGGGCATCCAGTAGGATTGTCGTGGCCTCAGGAGCTGTTCTTCCAAGACGCGCATCCCGCACCTCGCATCCCGCACCTCGCATCCCGCACCTCGCATCCCGTATCCCGCACCTCGCATCTCATCCCCCCGCATCCCGGTCCCGACTTTTCCGATTCTACCGGTTGCGCACATTGGCGAGTCAATTCTAACGGCTACGCTTCTCAGCTGCCGACTATCTGCCTAGGCAGTCGGATTCCCGTGTATAGGGATGATGTGCGCGCCGAAGGATCGGCTGGGCTTACCTCCAGGTTCAAGACGTAAGGTCACATTTATGAACAGCCTCAGCGACGACTCGGCGGTGATTCTCGTCATTGACTCCGATCCATTGATGCTCACAGCCGTGGGCGCGGTGCTAAACATCTCGGGCTACGAATGCCACGGCGCTCGCGATGCCGAAGCGGCGGTCAAAGCCGTTCGTGGTTTGAAACTGGATTTGATAATCTGCGATTCCAACGTGGATGGTGATAACGGTTTGGAATTGTGCCAGGAACTCCGGCAGATGCCCAATTGCGGAGACATGCCTTTCATTCTCGTCTCGAACGAACAGTCGCCTGACAATGTCCGACGGACTCACGAAGCAGGCGGAGCCTACTACCTCCAGAAGCCTTACGATCCCGAAGTGCTGCTGGAACTCGTCGAGAAGGCGCTCTGGATGCCGCATTTGGTGAACACTCGTATCGAACAAGCCCAAGCGGCCACTCCGGCCAACCATGCCGTATTTGCCCCCGACGGACAGAAGACACCAACGGCAAGTAGCGAAACTGCATCCGAAGGTTAGTACCTCTTTCCATCTTGTTTCGATCCGTTCGTAGTGCCGGCTTCAGCCGGCTCTTCCCGCCTGAAGGCGGGACTACAAACCAGTTCCTGCCCTCACCAAAAACCGCGCGAACCTACTCAATTGCGGTTTCATGCGGAGGCCATTCATGTCTAGAATGATGCGATTCCGTGTCAGCAAGTTGTCTGTGTACGTTTGTTTCTCGTAATATGCTCGACAAGATCCGTTATCTGCTGCTTCAAGTTCGCAACCACGACGATCCCATGCGCCCGCAGGAAGTTGGTTGCTTCGCACGAACGCTTCGCTGCCCCCGAGAACAGATTCACGCGGTGGACTTGCTTAGCGGCGTACCCACAGTCCAGCAACTCGACACCGTAGACGTCGTCCTGCTTGGCGGCAGCGGCGACTATTCCGTGGCAGAAGGCGGCGACTGGCTCGGAGTGGCGTTAGAGGCCATGCAAGAACTGTACGACCTGTCCAAGCCAACCTTCGCTTCGTGCTGGGGATTCCAGGCGATGGCCAAGGCGATGGGCGGCGAAGTAGTCACCGATCCGGACCGTGCCGAACTCGGGACGATCCCCGTGCGACTGACCGAGGCTGGCCGAAAGGATCCGGTGTTCGGACCGTTGGGAGAGACCTTCGATGCGGGTATGGGACATCAGGACATTGTGGTCCGCCTGCCGGAAGACGCTGTCCGGCTGGCCTCGACGGATCTAGTGGAGAACCAAGCATTTTGCTTCAAGGGCAAGCCGATCTACTGCACTCAATTCCACCCGGAGTTGGATCGCAAAGCGTTTCTTGAACGCGTCCATGCCTATCCGCAATACGTCGAGCGAATCGTAGGAGTCACGCTGGAGGACTTCAGCAAGACTTGTCGTGAGACGCCCGATTGCGAGACGCTTCTCCGCCGGTTTGTCCGACACGTGTTCGGCGAGTAAGGCAACAGGAGTGTCAGGCTGGTCTCTTGGTCTCGCTCGTCTCAGCCTCCCTCAAACTGCTCCGCCACCGATTACCTTCTCTGGTCGTTGGCTGTATCATGATTTGCTCCCTTCGAGCACCAATACCAACGAAATAGAGATCTCACACTTGGAAAGGTCGCACCATGAACCGCACCGTCAATCGGCTGCTTGTTGTGTCTGTTGTTCTGATGCTGGGTCTTGTTCTCGCATCCTCGCTTTGGGCGCGCGGCCCAAACGTCATCCTGGTCATCACCGACGATCAAGGCTACGGCGACGTTGGGGCTCACGGCAACAAGATGATTCAAACGCCCAACTTGGACGAACTGTACAAGCAAAGCGTTCGTCTTACCGATTTTCACGTCGACCCGACTTGCTCACCTACTCGCTCCGCTCTGATGTCCGGCCGCTATTCGACACGCACCGGCGTCTGGCACACGATCATGGGTCGCTCGCTGATGGACACCAGCGAAGTGACCATCGCCGAGGTGCTCAAGATGAAGGGATACCGAACGGGCATGTTCGGCAAATGGCACCTGGGCGACAACTACCCTAGCCGCCCGCAGGATCAGGGCTTCGACGAGACGTTCTACAACGGCGGCGGAGGCGTGACGCAGACGCCCGATTTCTTCGGCAACGATTACTTCGACGACACCTACTTCCGCAACGGCACGCCGGAGAAGGCCGAAGGCTACTGTACCGACGTGTGGTTCCGCGAAGCCTTGAAGTTCATCGAGAAGAACAAGGATCAACCATTCTTCGTCTACGTGCCGACCAACGCGCCACACGGTCCATTCCTGGTCGATGAGAAGTACTCGAAGCCATATCGAGACCAAGGCGTGCCTGGCACGATGGCTGCTTTCTACGGCATGATCACGAACATCGACGAGAACATGGGCCTCTTGATGAAGAAGCTGAAGGAATGGACCTTGGAAGAAAACACCGTTCTCGTTTTTATGACCGACAACGGAACAGCGGCAGGAGTGGCTCGCGGCCGACGAGGCAAGAAGCCTGATCCAACGGGATGGCGCGGGTTCAGCGCCGGAATGCGAGGCCAGAAGGGCTCGGAGTACGACGGGGGACACCGCGTACCGTTCTTTGTTCGATGGCCTGACGGCGGAATCGGCGGCGGACGCGACGCATCGCGACTGGCAGCGCACATCGACGTATTGCCGACGCTTGCCGAGTTGTGCGGGGCGGAGAATCCGCAAGGTGTCGCATTAGACGGCAAGAGCCTTGTGCCACTCCTGAAGGGCAACGCAACCGACTGGCCGGCGCGCACACTGCTGGTCCATTCGCAACGAATCGAGTACCCGGAGAAGTGGCGAAAATGCGCGGTGATGACCGACCGATGGCGATTGGTGAACGGCAACGAACTGTACGACATGCAAGCCGACCCGGGCCAGGAGACGAATATAGCTGATCGACAGCAGGACGTAGTCGACAATTTGCGGGGGCAATACGAAAAGTGGTGGAAGAGCCTGTCTCCCGTGTTCGATGAATTCGTCGCGATCGGGATTGGTGCGGACGACGAGAACCCGGCGAACCTGACTTGTCATGATTGGCACACGGAAGGCGGTTCGGTCCCCTGGAATCAAGGTCACATTCGCAGCGGTACGATAGCCAACGGCTGGTGGGTCGTGGACGTGATACGCGACGGTCAATACGAAATCGCACTTCGCCGCTGGCCCAAGGAGATGAACCAGTCGATCGAGGCCACCGAAGCGCGGCTAATGATCGGCGATGTGGATCAGAAACAACCAGTTGCCGAGGGCGCCACAAGCGCGACGTTCACAGTCGCGTTGAAGAAAGGTCAAACACGCATGCAAACGTGGCTGACCACGCCCGACGGAAAAACTCGTGGCGCATACTTCGTCGAAGCACGCTATGTGGAATAGCCCGATGTGTCAGCGGTGGGCCGCGAAGGCTTGGCCACCCCACCACAGATGAATTCTGAATGATTTTGCCCACCAATCATTTTGCCCGAAGAGGGCAAGGCAAAATCATCTCTGGGCAAAATCATTGTGGGGCTTTCGGGATTACTCGATTCCGGCTGCTACCTTTCGCCGGCTGCTACCTTTCGCCGGCGGCCGAGTTCGTCGGCCGCGAATATGGCGTCCAGGGCGCCTTCCTCCGTGACTTCGAACGCGTGATTGTGGCATAGCGATCCTTCGGACGCGCAAATCTCGGCAACGACTCGCATCTGGTCTCGTGTCGCGCCCTTTAGGTTCAAATCCTCAAAGGTCACCGGCAGGCCGATGGAGATCATGAAGTCGACGACCTCGTACATCTCTTCGACATCCGTGTCCTCATCCATGCACATCTGGGTGACAACGCCGAAGCCGACCTTCTCGCCGTGCATCAGATGCTTGCACTCCGGGAAGTTGGACAACGGGTTAGCCACCATGTGAGCCGTTGCCAATCCGCCGCTTTCGAACCCCAGGCCCGAGTGCAGTACATTCGCTTCGACCACCTTTTCGACGGCTGGCGTAACCAGGTTCTGTTCGACCGCACGCAATGCATCGACGCCGTACTCCACCAGTGTGTCGTATCCCAGTCGTGCAATGGCCATGGCCGCACGCGTTGAGACGCCGCCGGCCAGCGTGGTGCCCCTTGTCTTGTAAGAAGCTTCCGCCTCGACCCACGTAGCCAATGCATCGCCCATGCCGGAGGCAAAGGCTTTCGCTGGGCCATTGGCAATCACTTGGGTGTCTACCAGCACAATGTCGGGATTGAATGGCCAGCAGTTGAACTCGATGAAGTTCGAATCCGCGTCGTACCATACGGATGCGGCGCTTGTCGGCGCGTCCGTGGCGGCAATGGTGGGGATCGTCATCAGTTTCGTGCCCACATCGAACGTTACGGCCTTGGCAACGTCGATCGCCTTGCCACCGCCAATGCCAACCGCGATGTCGGCCGCCTGATCACGGGCCATCTGGCCTAGTCGCTCCGCCTCCTCCTTCGTCACCTCGCCTTGGAAGTCAGCGTCGATGGGTTCAAGCCCCGCTGCCGTGGCACTGCTGAGAAGCGCATCGCCCAGAATGCCTTTCACGGTTTCATCCCACACCAGCAGCGGCTTTTTTCCGAGCATCGCCAGATAGGACCCGGCTTCGGCAATCATGCCTCGCCCCTGTACGTACTTTCGCGGTGCAATGAGGACCATTTTCATATCTGCTTCTCCTAGATTCTCAAAGGCGCAACGTCGGTTCAATTCCGTTAATGATCGGCAAAGGGGATTGGCCCTGCAGCATCCGCCGCAAATGGTTGGCCATCATTTTCGGGCTATTGCGAAAGGCATCAATCGTACTGCCGGAAATGTGCGGCACGATGGTCACATTGTCCAATTGCAGAAGCGGGTGGCCCACGGGCAGCGGCTCGACATCGAACACATCCAATGCCGCTCCCATAATCCCACGTTCCTGAAGCACGCGAATCAGAGCTTGTTCGTCAACCAAGCCGCTTCGAGCAGTATTGACCAACACGGCCGTCGGCTTCATTAGCCGCAATTGCTGCTCGCCAATCAAGTGTTGGGTTTCCGCAGTTAACCGAGCGTGGATCGAGACGACATCCGACTGCCGCATCAGCGTTTCCAGATCGACCATCTCGGTCGGTGCCGTATCGCCCTCGACGAAAGGATCGTAGGCGATGATACGAGAACCCATCGCTTGAAGATAGCCGGCCAAGAGCCGGGCGACGGCCCCATAGCCGACCAGCCCAATGGTCTTTTCGTTCAATTCCGGGATCGCCTCTCGGTTGGGATAATCTCTGGACCAGAGGCCGGCTTTCAGCGCAGCATGCGACCGTGCAATGTTGCGGACTTCCGACAAGATGAGCCCCAACGCACACTCGGCCACAGCCCGCGCGTTGCGCCCCGGCGTATTCATCACCGTTATGCCGCGCTCCGACGCGAAATCCACAGCCACATTCTCGGTGCCGCCTCGTAGCACGCCGATCACTTTCAAGTTTTCGGCGGTTTCGATGAAACTGCGGGCGAGCGGCGTAAACTGCACACAAACGATATCGAACGCGCCCACGTCGCCAGTGACTTCAACGGGCAATGTGACGGCGGCGGGCCCACCTTGCTCGATCGCCAGGTTCGCCTCCTGAAGGTCCACCAACGTGGGATGCTCCCAGCGACGAACCTCAACCTCCACACCCAAATCCGCCAACGAAGCGAACCCTTGCTGCATGAACTCCGACGGAATGTAATGGTCGCTGATTGCCAATAGTTTCATTTGCTTATGCCCGCATTCAGTTGTTTGCTCTGTTCTTCGCCCCCAATAATTCGATCTTGTCCGTCACCGCTGCCGCAAGTTCCTCTCGGATTGGCTTGAACATCTCCTTCGGCAGAGGATCAATTCGATCGTGAGCCGCCGTCGTCGTTTTCAGGCCGCGGTACATGGCCACGCGCAGATCGGCGTACAGATTCACCTTGCATATTCCGTTCTGGACGGCCTCTCGAACCTGCTGTTCGGGCGTGCCCGATCCTCCGTGCAACACCAGCGGCACCGGACTGACAGCGTTCAGTTCTTTGAGACGCTCGATGTTCAGATCCGGCAGCGCTCGATAGACGCCGTGGGCCGTGCCGATCGAAACAGCCAGCGCGTCCACTCCCGTGGCCTCTACAAATCGAGTGACTTCTTCCGGTTCGGTCAACACGTTTTCGGCACATTCCTTGTCGTCCAAGGTCATTCCGCCCACGTGTCCCAACTCGGCTTCGACGCTCACGTCTTGCGGCGCGGCAAGATCCACCGCCTCCTTGGTCAGGATAACATTCTCCTCGAACGACAATCGCGACCCATCAATCATGACCGAGGAAAATCCCTGGTCCAGTGCCTTGCGGATCGCGTCCAGGTCGTTGGCGTGATCCAAGTGTAGGGCGATGGGAATGTCGTGGTGCTCGGCCACCGCTCTGACCAAACCGGCTTGGTATACCCAGCCGTTGCCGCGGCCTGTTTCCAGATCCATCTCCAACGCCATCACAATCACAGGCGCCCGATTGGCTTCGGAGGTCTCCAGAACAGTGCGCACCATGATGTCTTCGGTGCAGTCAAAGGCCGGCACAGCATATTGGTTAGCTCGCGCGTGGGCGAGGATTTCTTTCAACGTAACAAGCATGTATTTCTCCGTTGTGCTCCTATCTCATTAGCATTCCGCCCGTAACGTCGACCGTTGCGCCGGTCATGTACCCGGCTCGATCCGACGTCAGGAAAACCACGACGTTGGCGATGTCCTTCGGCTCGGCGATGCGGCGAAGCGGAATGCGCTGGATGTAGTGTTCCTCGCCGCCTTCTGCGAGTGCGTCGCGAGCCATTGGCGTACGGGTCATACCGGGAGCGACCAGATTCACTCGGATGCCTTGCGGTGCGACCTCGCGTGCCAGCGAGACGCTGAAGCTTACCAGCCCTGCTTTGGATGCGGCATAGTGAGCGTGACCGGTCGTGGATCCCTGAAATGCTGCTGGCGAGGTGATATTCACGATTCGTCCTTGGCATCCACTATCCAGCCAGCGGCGAACCGCCTCTTTGCAGGTCAGGAACGAGCCGACCAGATTCACCTGGAGCACGCGATTGAAGTCGGATTCGACGATTTCATGCGCCAGTGACGTGGGCCAAATTCCCGCGTTATTGACCAAAATCTCGACAGGACCCAATTGCCGTTCGGTTTCCAGGAAAAGCTGCTCGACGTCGGGCGATTGCGACACATCCCCTCCAATCGGAACGGCATCGACCGCATACTCGGACCGAAGTTCTTGGGCCAATTCCGCGGCCTCGTCACTCAGGTCTATCCCAGCTCCTTCGTCCTGAAGGTAACTGATCGCAACCTTCGCTCCCTCGGCCGCCAGTCCCTCGCATATCGCACGCCCCAGGCCACGCGAGCCGCCCGTGACGATGGCCACCTTGTTCTTCAGATTCAGGTCCACTGTTTTGTCTTCTTCAAGAAAGGGAAGAGAGAATCACCCGTCGTTCTGATCCGGTACATAGAGTATCCGATCACTACCCGTCGTCGCAACCGAGGGGCTGAACAGCTAGTAATGCCCTCCTGAAACGCCGCACAACGACTTTACCCCAGATCCCGCATTTAGACAGTCCAAGACGCTGATGATTGACCCGTGCACGGTCGGCTGGTACGCTCAGTAATCCGTTGTGCCCGCAGCGTCATCCACCTGCGTTGGCTCTTTCCTGACGTTTCTCACTCCGAGGAGTCTCCCGTGACGCGAGTTGCCTTGTTGATCGCTCTAATAGGTTTATGGTCTGTTTGCGTCGGATGCGGCGAGTCCTCGACACCGGACGCCGATGGGTCTAGTGTGTCGCAAAATGACGATACAGAATCCACGGATTCTGACAAGGATGGTACACCAAAAGATGAAGCCACGCCCTCCGAAGACGAGCCGGGAGATGATGACGTGGAGGCGCAGCCGGAGACAGAAGACGCAACGGACAGTATTCAAACACGAGACCAGTTGATTGCCGCGTTGAAGAAGAAGAACCCCGGATTCGAGGGTCAAGTTGGCATGCAGCCGATGAATGCTGAACTGATGGCGATGGGCATCAACGATCCGAATATCAAGGACATCAGCCCGTTGGCGAG
This sequence comes from uncultured Pirellulaceae bacterium, assembly GCA_964617665.1. Classification (GTDB taxonomy): domain Bacteria; phylum Planctomycetota; class Planctomycetia; order Pirellulales; family Pirellulaceae; genus JADHUC01. The sequence goes on along the minus strand of CAZUAH010000093.1, from coordinate 5,693 downwards.
ACAGCGGATCGGGGCGCTTGATCTGAACGGTTGCGACGTGGCCGACTTGAGTCCTTTGGAGGGGATGCGGCTGGTCGCGTTGTCCTTGGTCGACAACCGTCGTCTGACCGACATCTCTCCGTTGCGTAGCATGCCGTTGCAGGCACTGCATCTCAGGAATACGCGAGTGCAGAATCTCGGCCCGATACGCGGGGCCCCGCTGGTCGAATTGGATCTGTCAGGTTGCGATGTGGATGACCTGGATCCTCTGAAGGGCATGAAGTTGATGAAAGTCTATTTGGAGGAAAACGAACGACTAAGCGATATCGGACCGCTCAAGGGGATGCCGTTGCAGGAACTATATCTGACCAACACACGTGTGGAGAACATCGAGGCACTCCGCGGAGCCCCTCTGGATCAATTCAACGCAGTCGGTTCGCGCATCAAGGACGTATCGCCGTTGGCCGACACGGACATTCGGATGCTGTGGCTCAGCGAGTGCCCCGTGAAGGACATCTCGCCGCTTGCCAAGACGCCGCTTGAGAGTTTGACCGCCGAGAACACGAAAGTCGACGACATCAGCGCGTTTGCTCGCCATCCGATCCAGCGTATGCATATCGCCGGCACCGAGGTAACGGACCTGACGCCCGTCGGCCAGATGCGTCTAACTCGTTTGATCTTCACGCCCAGCAAGATCAAAAAGGGCATCGACGTGGTTCGTCAACTGCCCATTCGCGAGTTGGGCACGAACTTCGAGAACCGCGTGCAGCCACAGGTCTTTTGGGAAATGTACGACGAAGGAAAGTTGGATTGAGCCATGGACTACTTGGTCGGAATTGATCTCGGATCCACGAATCTGAAAGCCATCGTATACGACACCGAAGGCAACGCCGTCGCGCGTGCCAGTCGGCCTACGGAGCGATTCAACCCGTACGAAGACCATCCACAATGGGCGATATGGAAGCCCGAGCAGATTTGGGGCGGTGTGTCGGAATCGCTTCGCGAGGCAGTTTCCAAGTTGGACGATCCGAAACGAATCCGCGGAGTTGCAGTGACCGGCATGGGCATGGACGGCGTGCCGCTGGATCGCGATGGCAAATGGCTGTACCCGTTCATCTCGTGGCACTGCCCGCGCACCGAACCGCAGCATCAATGGTGGCTCGAACACGTCGGCGCGGAAAAGCAGTTTGCCACCGGCGGCAATCAGCTCTGGGTATTCAACACGGCGCTGCGCATCCTGTGGATGAAGGAGAACGAACCAGAGATTCTGAAGCAAACCCACAAATGGGTGCTGATCGAGGATTTCGTCAATTACATGCTGTGTGGCACATTTGCGACTGACTACAGCATGGCTTCGACAACGTTGCTGTTCGACCAGAAGACGCAGCAATGGTCCGACGAGATGCTAGAAGTGTCCGGCATTGCCCGGGAGTTATTGTGCGATCCGAAGCCGAGCGGAACCGTGTTAGCCGAAGTGCACACCGCAGCTGCCGAGGCCACGGGGCTGCCTGTCGGCACACCGGTGGTACTGGGCGGGCACGACTATCTGTGTGGCGCGCTGCCCACCGGTGCATTCCGCCCCGGCGTCGTCTGCGACGTGACAGGCACTTGGGAAATGGTCGTCGAAGCATCTGCCGAGCCTGCGCTCACGCCCGCTGTGCGTGAAATGGGGATCTTGGTCGATTCGCACGTAGCTCGCGGCATGTGGGCGGCCATGGGAGCGACGGTTGCCGCCGAGCAATTGGAATGGTTCCGCCGCGAATACGGCGACGCGGAAAAGCGGCAAGCCGAACAGGAAGGCGGCGTCGACTGGGACTACTTGATGAAAGCCGCCGCCGAGTCGCCTCCCGGGGCTCGCGGCGCAATGTTCCTGCCCCACATGTCAGGCAGTCACTGCCCCGTGATGGATCACCGATCGCTCGGCGCGTTCGTAGGTCTGCGGAACATCACAACCAAAGGCGATATGCTTCGCGCGGTAATCGAAGGGCTGGATTATCAGTTTCTGCAAGTAGTCAACGGATTCGAACGCGGCCTTAGCGTGAGCCCCGATCGAATCGTCGCCATTGGCGGCGCGGTGAACAACGAATTCTGGATGCAGAACAAGGCGGATGTCGTTGGCAAGCCGATCGAAGCACCGGAAATCGAGGAAGCGGTCGTTCTGGGTGCAGCGATCCTGGCGGGAATCGGCTTGGGCATCTACGATGACGAACAAGCCGCCTACGATCGCGTCTACAAACCGGGACGCACCTACGAACCGGACGAAGCGTTGACGGCCCGATACCATGAATGGTTTGAAATATACGAGAAACTGTATTCGTCGCTTAAGGAAGCGAATACTGAACTGCACCCCCTGGCATAGCAGTGAATTGTCTGAGAAGTCTGTGCCCTGCGTGATCGTGCGTCCTGGCTTCTTACGGCTGGATGATAACGAAGTTCGCACCGTTGGCCGCGACGGTTAAAGGCAGCTGCAACACGCCATCTCGATCCGCCGTCGGGTGCGATTCCTTCGTTACTGACAGGGTCGACAGTTTGCGGATCTGTTCCACTTCGTCGGGTGTGTAGCAAACCTGTTTGCCCATGGCCTTCTGGCCGGCTTGGATGATGGCCTTTCGTACGGCGTCGTCCTTTGTCCGTTCGTACAGCCGGAAGGCGGCTGCGGCGATCTCTTCGGGGATGGCGCTCAGAGACGCTGCCTTCCTGATTGCGGCGAGTTGCGCGGCCGTGTCGTCCGAGTTCAATTGGTCGATCAGCTCATCGACTTCTTTGGGCGTTAGACGTGTGTCACCGGAAGCGCCCGGCAGACGGTCTCGAAGCCGGAGCCCCAGGTCAAAATAGGAGTTATTTTGTTTGTCGAAGCGATACTCGCGGACGCGTGCTCTCGGCCACGGTACGCCCTTCAGATCCAAGGCAATCTCGATAGTGTCTCCCGAACGCGACTGAACGTCGTGTTGATTGTGGGAATACAGCAGGACGTAGAGTGCATCGTCAGTCTTTGACGCAAATCCGGATACGACGTGGGGACCCACGACGGATTCCGGCAAGGCCCGATAGTCATCGCCCATACGGGCGACGAGGCCAAGGAAATTCAGGATTGGCATTGCGACCGTCTCGCTACGATCCGTCTTTCCATCGCCATCTTCGTCGACGGCAATCACCCGTGTTGCGTTGTTGTGGCCTCGAAAATTGCTATTGGGCCATGGCCAGAACGTGAGGATCGTCTCGCCAAAGGCGTAGCGAGCGTCCTCAGAGGCTTTTGCGAGTTGACGGCGGATCACGTCGGCGCACCAAGTAGGAAAGTAGCCGTTGCCCAGATAGCTGTCCGCCGCGGCCACGTCGGGAGGCGGTGCCCAATCGGGACAAGACTCGTAAGAGTTGACCCAAAGGTCTGCGTAGTACTCTGGATCGATTTCCAACGCGATCTCTTTGGCCCGGGTCAGCTTGGCCGCCGTGACTGGCGAGGCGTTGTAGGAGTGAACCGAAATGAAATCGCACGGGGTGCCTTTGCCTTCGTTCGTGCTGCAAAGGTCTTCGACGCGTTTGGATCGTTTGCCGTCGAGTCGCGGGTCGCTGACAGCCGCGTTTTTCGGTAGGGCGCCTTCGCGGGTCGCTTTCGGCGAACAATGGGCCAGGAAGACACCCAAAACCGGGCGCTCGATGTGCGCACCAAAGATGGCACCGATTTCCAACCCACCTATGATGACACGGTTCGAGTCGTAGCCGTGGTCTTCGAACGCGCGGAGGATGGCGTCGACCGTATAGTCATAGAACTTCTGCAACTCGTTCCAATCGCCGCTGCGCCAAAATGCAGCAGCTAGGTCCGGTTCGTTGAAGACACTCCAGTGACAATCGAGACAAGCGTCGCCGTAGCGTTCGATCACGTGCGATGTGTAGACACGCACGACCTCGTGGTATTGCGCGTAGTCTTTCGGATAGGTGAAATCGCGACCGTCAATAGCGAGATCGCCCGGTGCATCGACGAAATTAACCACAAGGCGACGCTGAAAGCGGTGGGCGATGTCCCACTCCTTATCGACGCGGCCCCAATAGTAATGAGGCGTACCGGCTGGCCGGAGTTTCAAAAGATAGCATCCGCCGGACGGGAAGAGCCCTGGAGAATTCGGATCTTCTGCCTTGGGAAGCGAAGCGGCATATTCTAGCTTCCAGCCGTCGGACGGATCGTCAAACTTCGTTACGAGAATCTGCCTGGCATCGGGCGAATCCTTGACAATCTTGATGACCTTCACTTCGGCCGAGTTGACGCCATCGGCGACCAGCACCTCATCCCCCGGATGATAGTCCGGTCGAATTGGGCGACCAGACTCAATTCCGTATTGCTCGTGACCAAAGAAGTCTGCGACGCTGAGGACGGTTCCGGCCTCCTGCTTTTCCATTGCCACGACCCGTCGTGTTTCGCGCTCGCGCACGACATTCGGTGGTTTCCCTGACAGGAAACGCGGTTGGCGTTCCATCCCCGTCAAGGTGAAATCCCGCTGCAAGCTCCACGCCCTAGGAGCGTCCTTTCGTATGCGGTCCATCAATTCGTAGCCAGGGATACGGTTCGATGCACTCGTGCAGAAGCTAGGTTTGCAGAACCCTGTGAAGAACCCACCGTGCCAGCGAACAGAGGGGGCGCTGAGATCCAGACGCAGCGGCACTGCGTGCCTGCTTGCCGCCGCGCCCGTATCGAAACGCCAGGTGCCTTTGTTACCGTCCAGGACGGCGCCTTCTCGAGACCGAGCGGTAACGGACACAACGTAAGTCGTCGACGGTCTTAACTTGGCCGTGCCGTCAACGTACACAGCCACAGCGGGCCCGCGTTTGTTATTAGCAGAAACCTTGCCGCTGTATCCGTCGGCGAAGACGCGTCCAGGCTTCAGAATCTCGACCTGTCTCCCGCCAACGGGGCCGATTTGCACGGATATCGACTCGGGCAAGACGGCGTCGGTAGCGTCCTTCTGCTGGAAGCCAAGCTGGAAAAAGAGACTCGTGGAAACGGGCACGTCGGTTTGGCCAGGAGTGGGACGAGGATAACCATACGGATCCGGTTTGCCTCGCAGCAGTCGGATCTCCTGCGCACCGGTCATCGGACACACGCAAACGATGATTACCACCAAGAATGCCATAACCGGCAATGAGTTGCGAAAGGACGCTCTGCAAGACGGGTGAAATAGAAGTCTACTCATGGCTCACGCACCGTTCAAATTTGTGAATCAGTGAAAACGGCCATTGTAGCCGAAACCAGCGACCGTAGTGAACTCAAGGGGACCTCCGAGCGTACTTCCTTGGCTGAGTTGCGTTTGGCTGTTACATTGGACCTGCGAACGCACAATGGAAGACTGAACGGACCTTCACTCTAGGGATAGGACAATCGCGCGATGAAACATCCTGCAATCAAGGCGTCGATTCTTGGGGCACTGCTTGTTTGCCTCTCCTTTTGCACGGCAACGGCAGGCGAAAACCCGTCAACAGAACGGGCCAAGGAAATACTCGATTCGACTGGTGTGAGCGGAGGCATTGTGGTCCATCTTGGCTGTGCCGATGGGAGACTGACGGCGGCGCTGCGTGTCAATGATGCCTATACCGTCCATGGTCTTGAAGCGGATCCTGCAAAGGTCGCTGAGGCGCGAAAGCACATCCAGTCGCTGGGCATCTACGGTCCGGTAGTGTCCTAGGAGTGTGTTGCTGGCGGGTCAGCGGACAACTTCACGAATCCT
>CAZUAH010000092.1:31654-33505 GCA_964617665.1 uncultured Pirellulaceae bacterium | reverse complement strand
CATCATGGATTGCCCAATCCCGAGGATCCTATTCGGACCTAACCTCGGAGCCGACATGCGAATCATCGTTGCGGATCAAGAACCGTCTACTCGTTCGGCGCTCCGGATGCTGCTGACCGCGCAGCCCGACATGGACTTGGTCGGCGAAGCTGCGGATCTTGTCGAACTTCTTTCCCAGATCAAAGCGAACGATCCTGACCTGGTGATTCTCGATTGGGATGTGCTGGGGCAGCGTATCGACAGTCTGTTGGATCTGCTGGAGTTATTCGACAGGCCACCAACGATCATTGCGTTAGGCGTCCACGCCGAAGATCGGAAAGTCGCGTTGGACGTCGGCGTCGCTGGATTCGCATACAAGGGCGAACCCCCCGAACGCCTGTTGGCGGTGATTCGCCAAGTGCAAAAAAGTCACCAGTCCATCCAAACTGGAGACTCGTGAGACAGATGTCAGAACTGAAGACCAGAAACATCGAAGGCTTTGCACTATGGCTGTCCGTCGGCGGTTACGCCGGCATGGCCGTGGCGGGGCTGGTGTTCGCTGCTTTGACGCAATCGGGGGCAATTCTGCTCGACGGTGCCTACGCGCTTTTGTCCTTCATTATGGCGATGTTGGCTCGGCGAGTGGCAAAGCTGGTCGAAGTGCCTGACTCAAGAAACTTCCAATTCGGTTACGCGTATTTCGAGCCGCTGATGAATACGATCCGCGGGCTGTTGATTATGACGCTGGTGGCCTTCGGCATCGGATCGGCCGTGGTAGCCCTTTTCAACGGCGGCCGGCCGCTGAGGCCCGGACTGGCCTTGGTGTACGCCGTGATCATCGGTGTGATCTGCATCAACCTGTCCGTGATCCAGCGGCGGCATGCCAAACAGACCCGATCACCGCTTCTGGAGGTGGATGCCAAGAACTGGTTCATCGACGGCATTCTGACCGTCGCGGTGGGTGTGGCGTTCCTGATCGCCTTCGTGCTGCAGTCGACCGCATGGGAACGATGGGTCGATTACGTCGATCCGATGGTCGTGGTCGTCTTGGGTCTGGTCATGGCTCGCACTGGAACCCTCGTCGTATTGAACAACGTGAGCGAGTTGCTGCACGTGGCACCGGAACAGGAAATTCAGGACAAAGTGCGGCAGCGATTCGACGGGGCAACCGAAGGATTGGCGCTGCGCGATCATGACGTGCGAATGGTCAAGGTGGGCCGTTTTTTTTACGTGCTAATCAAGCTTATCGTCGGTGAGGATTTCCGGTGCTCGGAGATCGCCGATTTGGATCGCATACGTGAGCGTATTTCCGCAGCGCTCGCCGGCAGCCATCCGCGGCTGGTGTTGGACGTGGTTTTCACGACAGATGATCGCTGGATCCTCGGATTGGTTGACGGGCAGACGGAAGCAAAACAGGACCCCGATGGGGTCCAAACAACATAGCCCAGGGTAAGCGCACACGGCGCAGCCGCGCAGCGCCACCCTGGGTAAGTGAGAACGGACAAACCTCAACCCTGAAAGGGTTGCACGACATGGTGACCATTGTGGAACCCTTTCAGGGTTCGTGAGACGGGGGGTATCCGCAACCCAGGGTGGCGTCCGCCTACGGCGGACTGACCCTGGGCTACGATGTTTAACCGCTTCGCGGTAAGGAACGAGACGACACGGATTGGCCGAGCATTGCGAAGGAGGAAGGAATAGACCCGTATTCACATTTACTTACCGAATGGAATGTACATTGTGGCGCGTGTCGCAGAAGTCACTTCTCCCTCTGGGAGAAGGTTAGGAAGAGAGCAGGAACGGGGAAAGACCCGCTCCCCCCCCCCAGCCCCAAAGGCGGGGGGGGGTTGCTCCGGCCCCCCGCCCAAAAAC
>CAZUAH010000092.1:0-31644 GCA_964617665.1 uncultured Pirellulaceae bacterium | reverse complement strand
CCAGCCCTCTCCCAAAGGGAGAGGGTGCATTCCTCGCGACAAGCTCCTAAGAAGAATGTTACTTCGTTTTCTTGGAAGAGGAGAAACGACAAATGAGAGTGAAACTCTGGTTCTGTTTGACTTTGTTTTTGATGCCCGGTCTGGCCGATGCAGCCAAACCGGAGAAAGAGGAGTTGGATGCGATTCGTGGTCGTATCGAATCGTATGTGTGTGCCTTCAACAACCACAAAGCCGAGGCGTTGGCCGGGCATTGGTCGGAGAAGGCCGAGTACGTGCATCCGATGACCGGTGCCAGAATCGAGGGTCGCAAAGCGATCTGCAAGGCGTTCGCCGAACTGTTCAAGGCCGAGCCGAAGCTGCGGCTGAGTGTCGTGAACCACTCGTTGCGTCTGGTTGGTGAGAACGTAGCGATCGAGGATGCAACGGCGACCGTCGTTTCGCCGGATGCTCCGCCTGAACAAGCCGGCTACACGGCCGTGCATCTGAAGAAGGATGGCCAGTGGTATCGCGCCAGCGTGCGCGAAGTCGTCCTGACACCACAGCCAACGCCTTCCGAGGCATTGAAAGACTTGGCCTGGATGATCGGCGATTGGAAAGGAAACGATTCCAAGACGCCGCTTCAGATGCGGTGCCAGTGGATCGGCGGCGGCCATTTCCTGTCTCGTTCATTCGCCATCGGCGGGCTCGAAGGAACACAGATTATCGGTTGGGATCCGTCGTTCGCTCAGATCCGTTCCTGGACATTCGATTCGGAAGGCGGTTTCAGCGAGGGAGTGTGGAGTCGGCAGGATGATAACTGGGTAGTGAAGGCGACCGCGGTCATGCCCGACGGCACCATCGGAGCCGAACAGCGAATCGTTACGCCCGATGGCGAGAACCGCTTCACGTGGAGGTCGGTCGGGCGCCAAGTGGCCGGCCAGTTGCTTCCCAATACCGACGCGGTTGTCGTGGTACGAGCTGGCAAATGACGGGAAGGCATTTCAGAACGAGATTTCAGGAGGGCGAAGCTCCTGCTGAGCCGTGTTCTCCCGTGGTTTCGGCTCGGCGGGAGCCTCGCCCTCCCGGTTGTGAAACGGCCTCAAATCAATAATGCCCAAATCTCAGTGACCAATAGGGGACATGAACGATGAAATCGAATAGACACTTGATTCTGATTACGGTGGTGACCGCGGCCTTTGCATTGAATTCGACACCCGGCCAAGCGCAAGGCCTGTTTGGCGGCGGGGGCGGCCTGTTCGGTGGTGGTGGCGGCGGTGGTTTTGGCGGAGGCGGCTTCGGCGGAGGCGGAGGCCTGTTTGGCGGGGGCGGCGGACCGATCGCGCGACCTGCTCCTGCCTTCGGCGGCGGTGGCCCGATCCTCGGCGGAGGCGGCCGACCGTCGATCGGCGGCGGACCGATTCTGCGCGGCCCTTCAATCTCGCGACCATCCGTCGATCGACCGATCTTGGGTGGCGGACCCAGCGTTGGCCGCTTGCCTGCGGGTGGTGATCGACCGATTCTCGGCGGCGGCGACCGTCCAGTCATCAGTCCGCCCAACGCGAGCAGGTTGCCTATTGGCGATCGTCCCGCAGTTGGCGGCGGCCCCACTGTCGGCCGACTGCCCAGCGGCGGCATTCCCCGTCCGGCACCAATCCCCTCGATTAATCTGCCGGGCTCGGTACGTCCATCGCAGCCGGTGACTGCGAACCGGTTGGACGATTTCCTGAACAAACCATCCGCCGGCACGGCGGACGTCCCTGCACCCAAACTTGGCGATGGCGGTCCTGTTGCAGGCAAGCTGCCGGCCGGACCCATCCTGGGTGACGGACCGGGACTGGCGGATCGTCCGTTCGTGGGCGAGCGACCGGTCTTTCTGCCCGAATTCGGCGAAGGCATCTTGAGGGAAGAAGTCCGCAACGAGATCATCGCTAGTCGTATCGAACGAGGCGTGGCGGTCCGCGAGCGGATTCGCGATTTGTACTATGCGCGGAATCACCCGTTCGTCTACTGGTGGCATTACATGTGGACCAACCACCCGATCTGGAGTTGGTGGCGGGTCACGGCGCCTTATCGCTGGTGCGACTGGAACACCTGCAGTTCGTATTACGGCTGGAGCGGGAACTACGCCCAGCCGGTCTCTTACGAGTACACCGACCAAGGAGTCTACGCCGACGGCCGAGAGGTCAAGACCAACGAGCAGTACACCAAGCAAGCGTTGGAATTGGCTCGGACCGGAGCCGAGAAACTGAAGAAAGCCGCGGACGAGAAACGCACGGACAAATTGGAGTGGCTGCCATTGGGCGTGTTCTCGTTGAACGACAAGAAGGACGGCGATCCGGCCATGTTCCTGCAGATCGCGCTCAGCAAGGAAGCGATTGTCGCCGGCACGTACTTCAACGCCCAGACCAGCGAGAACCTCGAAATCGTGGGCGGCTTGGACAAAGAGACGCAACGCGTCGCCCTTGTTATCGGCGGCAAAGAAGACATGGTGATCGAGACGGGCATGTACAACCTGACCGAGAACGAATCCAGCGCCCTGTTGCACTTTGAAGGCGGCACCATCCAGAACTGGACCCTGGTCCGCATGCCCGAGCCGAAAGGCAATCAAGATGGAGCGAAGGAGGATGCAGCGTCGTAGTAGGACCCGGTTGTGGGACGGTCCTCAACCATCCGCCTGTCCCGCAGGGACACCCGACAATAGCCCAGCGATTCATCGCTGGGTATGGAGGAGCCTCAGCCAAACCATTAGTCCCGTAAGGGACGACTGAACAACGTTTGACTTTCGTTTCTTTGTTTCTCAATTTGAAAGGAGAAGGATTATGACGACTGCAATGCATCGTCGATTGCTCGCCGCGATGGCAGTAATCATCACCGTCGGTCTGGTGGCCGGCACCGCCGATTTCGCATCGGCGCAGCAGAAGAGGCCCAATATCTTGATCATCTGGGGTGATGATGTCGGACAGTCGAACATCAGTGCCTACACCATGGGGTTGGTTGGCTATCAGACGCCGAACATCGACCGCATTGCGAGGGAAGGGCTGATCTTTACTGACTACTACGCCGAGCAAAGCTGCACGGCCGGTAGAGCGTCGTTTATTATGGGGCAGAGCGTCTTTCGCACAGGGCTGAGCAAAGTTGGTATGCCCGGAGCGGCGATCGGTATGCGAGTCGAAGATCCGACGATTGCAGCCCTGTTGAAGAACCACGGCTACGCCACGGGACAGTTCGGCAAGAACCACTTGGGCGACCGTGACGAAATGCTGCCGACCAATCATGGCTTCGACGAGTTCTTTGGCAATCTCTATCACTTGAATGCGGAAGAGGAGCCGGAACTAGAGGACTATCCGAAAGACCCGGCGTTCCGCAAAGAGTTCGGGCCGCGCGGCGTCATTAAATCGTTCGCAGATGGCCGGATTGAGGATACCGGCCCGCTCACCAAGAAACGCATGGAAACGGTAGATGACGAAACGGCCGCTGCTGCCGAAGACTTCATCGAGCGCCAAAGCAAAGCAGGAAGACCGTTCTTCTGCTGGTGGAACGGCACACGCATGCACTTCCGTACGCATGTGAAAAAAGAACTGCGTGGCATTTCCGGTCAGGACGAGTATGCCGACGGAATGGTCGAGCACGACATGCACGTTGGCAGGTTGTTAAAGAAAGTGGATGAACTTGGAATCGCTGACAACACTATCGTCTTCTACAGCACGGACAACGGCGTCCACATGAACTCGTGGCCCGATGCGGGCATGACACCGTTCCGCGGTGAGAAAAACACGAACTGGGAGGGTGGTTGGCGCGTGCCCGCCGTGGTTCGCTGGCCCGGCAAGATCAAAGCCGGCTCGGTCTCGAACGAAATCATGCACCACATGGACTGGTTGCCAACTCTGCTGGCCGCCGCCGGTGAAGACGACGTCAAAGACAAGCTGCTCGAAGGTTACAGGGCCATCGGGCGCGATTACAGAGTGCATTTGGACGGTTACAACTGCCTTCCGTATTTGACCGGTGAAGTCGAGAAGGCTCCGCGCGACGAGGTTTTCTATTTCTCGGATGATGGAGATCTCACAGCGCTGCGTTACAAGGATTGGAAGTTGGTCTTTATGGAGCAACGGGCGACGGGCACTATGAAACTGTGGGCCAATCCCTTTACGCCGTTGCGCATGCCGCTTTTGTTCAACCTTCGCCGCGATCCCTACGAGCGCGCAACGTTGACATCGAACACTTACTACGATTGGTACCTCGACCATCTGTTCATCTGCGTACCTGCTCAAACGTACGTTGGTGAGTTTCTCGCTACATTCAAGGATTACCCACCTCGGCAAAAAGCCGCGAGTTTCAGCATCGACCAGGTGATGGAGAAGATGAAGTCAGCGGCTAGCGCGAACAAGTAATCCGAATCATGGAGCAGCGTTGATCAGGTGCTGCGGCAATTACAGGCGCAGAAAGCGCGGCAGTAGCGATTCTGCGCCCTCGTTGCGGGGCGGTCTCCGGACCGCCCCGCTGTCCCGGAGGGACACACGACAATAGCCCAGCGATTCATCGCTGGGTACGGAGGACCATCAATACGCCGAGCCCAGTCCCGTAGGGACGATTGACAACCGAAACACTGCCGCCCGTCCCGTTCAGGCGACCCTACGGGACTAATGTGGGAATCGACCAACGTTTTCCCAGCGATAAATCGCTGGGCTATTTTCAGTCCTCCCTACGGGAGGAAATATCACAGATGCAACCCGTATCTATTTCCGTCTCGGGTATCGTCCTTCACCAGGACGAACGGCGATGCCCCTTGTGGCATGATGGGGATGGCGCACAGGTCACGTGTTGTGGGGCAGGCTCCCGACCGCCCTTTGTCCCCTAGGGACACCCGATAATAGCCCAGCGATTCATCGCTGGGTGCGAGGGAACACCAACAAACCAGCTAGTCCCGTAGGGACGACTGAACGTCGTCCACAGGAGGTTTCATCAATCCCAGATGTATCGCGGATCGTATTCAATTCCGTGTTTCTCCAGGAAGGCGATGAACTCTTCCTGGAACGTACGACGGCGATGATGTTCAGCCTGATTTTCGATGTACTTGACCGTATCGTCGATTTGCGAGATGCCAATCGAGAACGCCCCGTAGCCTTCTTGCCAACTGAATTCACGATGTTCCGGAAACGTTTCATGGACCCACTTCGAGGAACCGCCTTTGATCAACTGCACGGCCTTGGCGATTTCGATCGTCGACGGGAGCGATAACAAGATATGGACATGATCTTCAACACCGCCGATGGCCAACGCTTTCATTTTGTTCTTACTGGCGATTCCGCCCAGGTAGGGCCACAATCGGTCGCGAAGTTCCGGCTCGATCGTTCTGCGCCGGGATTTGGTACTCCAGACGCAATGGTAGAGCGAGCTGACATAGGAATGCGACATGAGGCGTTTCTCCCGTTAACATTCAGCCGTCCCTACGGGACTGTGTTGCGGTACGGTTGCCAACGTGTCCCAGCGATAAATCGCTGGGCTAGTTTCAATCGTCCCTTTGGGACGAAGGACCACGCATTCGACGAGTTCCCATTTTCTCGTCGATTGTCCCCATTCACAACCGTGGCAACAGGAGATGTCACACGCTGGTGGCGTGTCGTGGACGTGGCGAGCAACGTTCTGGCAGCCCATTTCGTAACGCCGAGGGAGGTTGTCACCTCGGTTCATGACAACGACAATAGCCGAGCGATTCATCGCTGGGTATGGAGGAACATTAACACACCAATCCAGTCCCGTAAGGGACGACCGAACGCGAGCTTCCCCTTCGCAAACGCGGCTGCAACGTGGCTGGTTCACCTCAGGTGTGCTAAAAACGGCAGCAGACACACGCTGCATGCCGCTCGGCACTTTCGCCGGGCGGTATGTGAGCGATCAATCGACCAAGACTCGTTGCGGGGAGGTCTCTTGTCCGCCCCCATTTCTTGCACGATCACGTCGACAGCCTCGCCCATCCTGGAGGATGGATGAGTGGCGGATTTCACACCACGTTGACAATTGATGGCAACTGTGACATGAATGAGTCTTTGGCCCGAACTGCAATGCGAAACCCTGGAGGACAGTAAATAATGAGACATTTAGGTATCACTGCCACTTGGTGTTTAATCGTCGCTTTGAGCACACAAATCACTGCCCAAGAGAAGGCGCAGGAGTTCAAGGGGAAGATCGCAAAGAGCTATGCGGATTCTGTCGAATGGTGGCCGAAACGTATTCGTCCACATGAAGATGCGCCAAACGTGATCATCTTCTTGCTGGACGACACGGGCTTCGCGCAGATCGGCTCATTCGGTGGTCTTATAGACACGCCATGCATTGATGAATTGGCTGCTGGCGGCTTGCGGTACAATAACTTTCACACCACCGCCCTGTGCTCGCCTTCGCGAGCAACGCTGATGGCTGGTCGTAATCCCCACGCCATCGGCTTGGGCTCGCACGCTCTGACCGCCATGGGGTTTCCGGGCTACAACGCCATCGTTCCGCCGACGGCCAAGTCGGTGGCGAACTATCTGCAAGCTGAAGGTTACGTCAATTACGCTTTGGGCAAGTGGGACCATACACCGCTGTACGAGGTCTCTCAAATTGGACCATTCCATCGCTGGCCCAGCGACGAGGGGTTCGCCCATTCCTATTGCTTCATGGCAGCCGACGTGCACCAGTTCATTCCGGTGATGTGGGACGATCACCATCCTGAACCTTACCGCAAGGCGGATCATCTGGATAAGGATCTAGCGGACCGCGCGATTCAGTGGATAACAGGCCACAAGTCGCTCGACAAGGACCTGCCATTCATGATGCTCTGGGCTTCCGGTTCCATGCACTCGCCGCATCATGCGCCGGACGAGTACCTGAACAAGTACAAGGGCAAGTTCGACATGGGGTGGGACAAGACCCGCGAAGTCATTCTGGCCAATCAGAAGAGACTTGGCATCGTGCCGCGAAACACGAAGCTGACCGAACGAATCGACGTTATTCCCGCGTGGGATAGCCTCAATGCGGACGAGAAAAAGCTCTACACACGTCAAATGGAAGTTTTCGCGGCCCAGTTGGAGCATGTCGATCATCAAATCGGTCGAGTCGTGGAAACACTGAACCGAATAGGCGAGTTGGACAACACGCTGATCTTCGTGACCTCGGACAACGGGGCGAGCGGCGAAGGCGGTTTGGCCGGCACGTTCAACGAGACATACGTATTGAATGGCCTGCAGACTCCCTTCGACGCCAATCTTCGTCACCTCGAACGTTGGGGGCAATGGGATACGTATCCACATTACCATGCTGGGTGGGCGATGGCCGGCAATACGCCGTTCCGGTACTTCAAACAGAGTGAACATCGGGGCGGTCAGCACGACGCCTTGGTAGTACATTGGCCCAAGGGAATCAAATCGAAAGGCGAGATTCGCAGCCAGTACCACCACATCAGTGACATTGCGCCGACGATTGCACAAGCCGCGGGCGTCAAGGTACCCGAGACCTACAATGGAATCGAGCAACAGCCGTTCACGGGCGTTCCAATGAGCTACTCCTTTGACAACGCCAATGCGCCGAACGCGAAAAAGCGGCAGTACTATGAGATGTTCGGGAATCGGGCTATCTGGGCGGACGGCTGGAAAGCGGTGACGCTGCATGCCAGACGAATGCCATGGGAATTGAACAAAGTTGCCCCCTTCGAGCAAGATGAATGGGAACTGTACCACACGGCCGAGGACTTTTCCGAGAGCACCAACCTGGCCGCGGAGCACCCAGAAAAACTGGAGGAGTTAAAGAAGATCTTCGAGGAAGAGGCGTGGGCCAACAATGTGTATCCGTTGTACGACGACATGATCAAGCGGATGGCCAAGATCAACGACGTGTTGTTCGGAGACCGAAAGGACTTTGTCTACTACGCACCGGGCGCCGTGCGAATCGCCGAGAAGGCGTCGGCACCTGTCAAGAACCGATCCCATACCATCGAGACGACCATCGATTTGACGGGTGACGAAGAAGGGGTGATCGTATCTTGCGGCGGGATGACCGGCGGCTACACCATGTACATCAAGGACGGCATGCTGCACTACGATTACAACTACCTGGACGGTGTGCATTACCACCTGACGTCCAAGACGCTTCCGCGAGGCAAGACAGACCTGAAATTCAACTTCATCAAAACCAAAGAGTTTGGCGGCACGGGCGAGTTGTACGTCGACGGAAAGAAGGTCGACGAAACCGAGATGCCTCAGATGCACATCAGCACCTATTCGCTCGCCGAGACGTTTGATGTCGGGATGGACGCGGGAACTCAGGTGGACAAGGGCTACGAAGGCGGCCCGTTCGAGTTCAGCGGCGAACTCGATCGAGTCAAGATAACGCTTACGGATTAGAGTAACATCATTTCGTCATGATCTCGACTTCCGTTTGCTTCGCATTCGAAGGAGTAGCGTTTTCAGTCAACAAGCCTCGATGAGTCCGTGCATGGCTAAGCGACCACTGATACTGTTTGACGTGATGGATACGCTGGTCATCGATCCGTACTATTGCGCCATGCCGGCTTTCTTTGGGATGAGCCGTAAGGAACTCAAGAAGGCCATACATCCGACCTCGTGGATTGAATTCGAGGAAGGCCGGATCAGCGGGCCTGAGTATATCGCGCGGTTCTTTCAGGATGGCCGCCCGGTCGACGGCGACGCTCTGAACGCGTGCCTGAAAGAGGCGTACGATTGGCTGGACGGCGCGGAACAGTTGTTGGCAGATTTGAAGAAGGCGGATTGCGAAATGCACGCCTTGTCGAACTACTCGATCTGGTATCGCATCATCGAGGAAAAGCTGCAGCTATCTCGATACATCCAATGGTCGTTTGTGTCGTGCCTGACCGGCCTGCGCAAGCCAGCGCCCGAAGCATACTATTCTGCGGCAGCGACGTTGCAGGTCGCTGTTGGTGATTGCCTTTTGATTGACGACCGATCCGTCAACGTCGATGCGGCCCGAGACATCGGCATGGATGCGATACTGGTGGAATCGACGGCGCAAGTGCGAGCAGAGTTGACCTGCCGTCGAATCCTCGATTCGTGAAGCGAGAGGATTCCCGATTCTCCTCAGCTACTCGAACTCACGCAGGTGGCCCGCGCGGGCTAACCTCAATTGCGCACCACGTAGGCCGGACCGAGGCCGACCTCCTTGCCGGAACGGCGCAAACCAGCTTTATCGCTTTGACAGCCTGTATCGCAAACAACGCCATTAGAAGAGGCCGACGTTCCGGCAGTTGCACGGTTTGCTTGGTCCGGCCTACAAATTGGTGCGCGATACGGGCTAACGCGACGAGTTCAAGAGATTCTGGTGTGGCCATCCTGCCCTTGGCCTATCCCGCTCAGGCCGCACGAGTCCTTGATGGCTCGTCTGTCACTCCGCGAGTCTGTTCCTTGGTGAAGGGCAAAATCCTCGGCTCGCTGTCTGCATCGCTGCCGGAAGCGGCACGCTTCGTCGCCAACACCTGGACTTCGATGCAGGCGGACGGAATCTTCGAGCCAACCCAACGATTCAGCTTCCACCACCAGCGTCGGTATTCCAAAGGCCGGAGGATTCCACCTGATACGATCCGGAATCCACGCGACTGAAGGACTTCGATTTCCGCATCACAATGCCGCCGGATCGTTTTCAGAAAACTGGCTTTTGAAAACGCCTGAACGTGGCCCCGCTTCTTCTTGACCTTGAACAAGCGATCCGTCCTTGGCACCACGTGCTTGCGGACCAGATGCAGGCCGGCAGGATAGATGGGCACTCCTAAAACGATCAATCCGCCCGGGGCCGCCACGCGAAAGAGGTCCGTTACTAGCGGCTGAATGTCGTCCAGATGCTCCAGAACCTGCTCGCAAATGACCACGTCGTACGAGTCGGATGGTAGTGAGGGCATGCCACTCTCGAGGTTCATCTCGTGCAACTTCCAGTCCTGGTGCTTGTAGACGAACGGCCGTCCTTTCGGGAAGAGATCGACGGCATGGTAGCCAATGTCTTTGGCTTCCGGATGGACTTCGATATAGCGACGAGAAACGCCGTTGTAGACTCCCACGTCGAGCAGTTGCAGCTGACGTCCTTCGGAGGCCCTTCGCCTTTCCGCCAACGCAGCTATGTCCCTGGCCATAGCCTCGTACCGCGCCTGACGCAATCGATAGGGTGCATGCCCCGGTTCGACTCCAAATGCCATATCAGTCGCGGAATTAGAAACAGACATGCGATTAACCTCACGAGGTCTGTACTAGATTGTTGACGCACGCTCCCCCCATTGTTGGCTATTGTCGTAGGTAAACGCGCGCAAACTTTAACGATTCTTCGGTTTGTGCAAGATATTCGGCCCAATATGGCACGTTCGGCCGTAAGGCATTCTGCGCATCGGCGGGCCTGCAATCCGACGCCGATGTGATCGCTCCAGGTGACCGCATTTTCCCCATGCGACTTGTTGCCGATCGTCATTGCGACCAAAATGCTACCGGTTCCACATTTGAGCGGGCCAATGGAAACAAGAAGGCGACACAGACGAGTAAGGAGAGATGGAATGGGCGATTCCCTTAATAGACGTGATTGGCTACGAGTGCTTGGGATGTCGGGAGTAGCTGCGGGTTTGAGTTCGTTGCGAGTTGGCGATGCTACAGGGCAGGAAAGTGGTTTTCAGAGTTCAATCGTCAACAGCAACGAGATTCAGGCAAACCGCGCAAGTCCATCGTTGATCGACGGCAAAGTCGTTCAACCTCGCCGGGAATTGCCGGTCTTGCACAAGACCGATGTACTTGTTGTCGGCGGTGGCCCGGCCGGCGTATGCGCCGCAATCGCGGCAAAACGCGCAGGGGCCGATGTAACCGTGGTGGAACGCTATGGCCATTTCGGCGGCTTGTGGACGGGTGGTTTGGTGCTGCTGATCCTCGGTCACATCGTCAAAGGGAACAAGCAGGTCTGCCAAGGAATTGGCGAAGAGATGATGCGCCGTATGGACAAGATGGATGCGGCAATCGTTGACCGCCGCCCGGGAGCAAACCCAACCATCGACGCGGAGGCTGTGAAATACCTGATGGTCGAGATGATCGACGAGGCCAAGGTTAAGGTCTTCCTACATTGCTGGGGCGTAGACGCCATCGTAAACGAAGGGACGGTTTATGGAGCTGTGTTTGAAAGCAAATCCGGACGTCAGGCCATCCTGGCCAAAACCGTAGTGGATGCAAGTGGCGACGGCGATGTATTTGCCGCAGCGGGCGCCGAGTACGAACGACGGCTGCACAACGTAGGGCTCGTTTCCCGTGTCGGCAACATCGACCGGATCGACCGGGAGAAAGCGAAGGGCGCACCCAGGCCAAGATACTTGGGCGGTCATACGCCCATTCCCGGCGTCAACTGGGCAAACTTGCGTGGTCCGGAAGTCGATGGATTGGACGTCGAAACACTCACTCGAATGGAAATGGAGCATCGCAAGTTCCTTTGGCGGAACATGCAGAAGGTCCGCAAGACGCCGGGTTACGAGAAGGTCTATCTGATGGAAACCGCTCCTCAGTTGGGCGTCCGCATCACGCGTGTGCTGAACGGGCTGGGGCGAGTGATGTTCAAGGACATCTTGGCGCAAACGAAATACCCCGACGTTATTGGCGTGGGCGGGGCAACCAACGGCCAACATGGCGAGTGGCAGATTCCTTACGGCGCGTTGGTACCTAAGAAGATCGACAATGTGCTGGCCGCAGGCCGGTGCATCGACGCCGAAATGCGCATGGCAGACCTGGTACGACTGATCCCCAACTGTTTCGTCACCGGTCACGCTGCCGGTGTCGCGGCGGCTGTCGCCGCGCAAGACGGCTGCCGACCACGAGACGTCGAAGTGCCGAAGGTCCAGAAGATCCTAAGGCAGCAGGAAGCCTACTTGGGTTGAATGCGTCGGTCGTTCAAATCGGCGGCGGTGTCATTCGTCGCGAGTGACACCACTGCAATTTGGCGACTATCCCGCTCCGTTTCTTGACCGATTCCGAACGGCCGCCGAGCATGCGCGTGTCTGGGGCGATCAGATGAGTCACCTGGACATAGCCGATGCCCAGGTAGGCACCAACATGCGACCAAAGGCTCTGGTGCCGGAGATGGTGAAGCCGGCGGCGGCTGCGCGTTTCAGAAACGTTCGGCGACATTGACGGGACATGGCTGTGTCCTTCGGCTTTCTCCAGCGACTCCATGATTGCCCGAACTGGCCCTTCAGCCAAGCCGGCTGTTCATTCTCGTGGTGAGTCCTCACGTCAAACGCAAAACCCCCCGGAAAGAGCGGTGCGAACACTCCAGAATCGCAGTTCGTCTTTGCGGCTGGCCACCTGCTTGACTATAGGAAAAATGCGCAGGTTAGGACAAATGGTCTGCTGTCCAGGTTATGATATAGGTTGGCACAACAGGGGAGAGAGGCCAGCGGGACTAACATTCTTGGATGTGTTTGCTTGCCGACACTGCCAGTAAAGATACTGCTACCTAATGACAAGTGTGGATGAGGTCGACACGGCGCAGAGCTCCGCCGAACCCTGTCGGGGGGACGCCGACACTGTGCGCCCTACTGACTGCTCTGGTGCGCTGGGCATGTCCCTCGTGTTGGCCAGCCATCTGCCGTTTCTCATTTTTCATTTCCGAAATTTGTGGAACAAGCCCCATTATCAGTTCTTTCCGTTGCTCCTACTTGGCATCGTTTGGGTCGCTTGGCGCCGGTGGCCGCGTTCGGGCTTTGTCCGTTCGTGGTCATGGTCTGGGATGCTGTTCTTGCTCCTCGGCTTGGCCGTGATGGCCGCCAGCGTCCTCCTTTTCTCCCCGTGGCTTTCCGCCATAGCCGCTCTTCTTGTGGCTGGGGCCGTGATTCTCGGCACCGGTCGCCATCCGTGGCGGGACTGGCTACCAATGTGGATCTTGCTGTGGCTTCTGATTCCACTGCCAATGGGTTTGGACGAACAACTGGTCCAAAACTTCCAGTCGACGACATCGCACGCAAGCAGCTTGGTCCTCGACGTAGCGGGGGTACGGCATGTGATGGAGGGCAGCGTTCTGGTGTTGCCCGGTAGCGAGTTGCCGCTGGAGGAGGCCAGTAGCGGCGTCAATCCTCTCGGCGTCTTGTTTGTCGTTGCCGCGCTTCTCGTCGTTGCCGCAAGACGTCCTCTGATCTGGTCCGCGTTGCTGTTGACCAGTAGCGTGGTCTGGGCCTTTCTTGTTTCCTTGGCACACGCTGTGATCACTGTTTTTGCCCAAGCCCGCAACGGTCTGGATTCATTCTCTGCGCGACAACACGTTGTACTGGGCCTCAGCCTCTTGGGCTCGGCCGTACTCATGCTTATTTGCACAGATCGGCTACTCGCGTTTCTTCTTGGGCCGGTTGATGCGCCCGAACGTATTCTCGAACGGGACCCTTTCTCGAGAGCGTGGAATTGGTGCGTGGGCGGTGCCAAGTCCGGAGACGCTGGTTCTCCAGGACGGGCTTCCTCTGCGGAAGAAGTCGAACAGGTCAAGCAAGTCAAGGCCATTGGAAGGAAGCCCCAATTTCTGATAACGGGAGCTTTTTTCGTGTTGGGCATTCTCCAACTGATTTGTCTGGCTCTGGGTGCTTCCCAGTCACAGCTTGACGCTGCCTCGACAGCTCTGCTTCACCGCGCGGACCTCTTCGCCCGGTCGGATTTGCCGGCTGCGGTGGATGGTTGGAACCAGGTCCAATACAGCACGGGGGAACCCGACTCTCGTGACGGCGGGAGGTGGTACCGCAGGACTTGGAAGTACCAGCGGGATTCTCATGTTTGTTCCGTTGCCGTCGGTCATCCGTCTCGGGAGTTGAGCGAGTTGGGCGAGACCTACACACGGCGCGGTTGGAGTGTCTTGAAGAAAAACGCCCGCCCGGCGGACTCAGAATCAGCCGCGACAGGTGACACGTACATAGAGGTCGAAATGACACGAGCCGCGGATGAATGTGGATTGTTGTTGTACAGCCTATTTGATCCTGCTGGTCTCGCGGTTACGGCGACCGACATGTCAGACGAGGCTCCTGGTCAACGTCAAATGTCCTTCTGGACGCGTGCCCAGCAAAAGATACTTCGCAATCCGTTGAGTCGCCAATTCCGGTGCGCCCAAACGTTTGATTCAGGCTATACAACATGGCTGGTGCTGACCTTCGTCCCATCCCGCGATCGACTATCGACCGCAGAGCGAGAGTCCGTCCTAAGCTTGTTCTTGCAGGCTAGGCAGGAGTTGACGTCGGCCTACGCGATCAAGCAGCAACGGTTGTCCCATGAATGACCTAGACAGGAAACCAGAGACGGAACGCATTGGAGACCACCCGATCCAGAGGTGGGCGCCGGTCACGTCACTATTCCGCCTCTCTCTTGCTTTGGTACGGCTCTGCTGGTTCAGATGTCGTTGGGTAGCCCACCTTTTCTTCAGCTTTGTTTGGGGCTGGTCGTACACACGTAGGTGGAAGGCATTCATGGGCGGCCTTCCCGCGGTTCTAGTGGGGTTGATACCGTTGGGGATGTTGGCACTTGGGAGTCTGACACCCAGACAGCAGAGGCTGCAAGTGTATGACGTGGCAGCGGTAGCCGCACTCGAGCGGAGAGATTTCGAGGCGGCCGAAGTCTATTTTCGCCGAATGGCAATCCTGAGTGGATCCGCTCCATCGGCTCTTCATGGACTAGCCCTGACAGCCATCGGCCGGAATGACCTCGACCGGGCCCGGTCCCTGATGCGGCGAATTGCCCCAGAGGATACCGCTGGACATCCGGGGGCACATTTATGGCTGGCCAAAGACATTCTCGAGCAGACGCTACTTTCGTCCCAAACGCAGCAAATCGTCGAGCACCATCTGACGCAAGCTCTTGCCGGAGTTGGCCAACGGGCTGAAGCCCACGCCTTGTTGGGTGAACTCTACGCGAAACGAGGCAAGGTGGACAAGGCGATTCCCCATCTGGAGCAGGCGGTCACGAAATGGCCCATCCTCCATCTTACCCTCTCGCAACTGTATGAAATGCAGGGTCGCATGCCCGCAGCCCGCGACGCTGCGCACGAGGCAAGAGAGCTGCTCCGCGGACTGGCAGAATCCGAGCCGCAACAACTGAATCATCACATCCAATTGGCGTGGTGCGAAGCGCTGCTAGGGAACTTCGAGCAGGCCGTGCGAATCCTGGAGAAGGACCTGACGTCTTCTGATCCTGAACGGATTCACCAAGCGTTGGTGGCCGTGCATCTCCGCTGGGTGAACGATGCAGCGGAACGGGAAGAAGGCGATCTTGGCAAACAGTTGGACTTGCTGAACCGCGCCCTGCAGTATGGTCCCAACAATCCTCAGGTATTGAGTCTTCTGGCCAACCTCGCCACACGCGACTGGGACCAGACCCAGGAGGCTCGGGCAGCACTACAACAGGCGCTAGCACGGGGCGACGTGCCGGCTACCGTGCATGTGATTCTCGGCACTTGGGCGTTGGAGCAAGGGGATATCCAGAAGGGATTGATGCACCTGGAACTGGCAAACGAGCGCAATCCAGAAATGCCCATCGTACTGAACAACCTGGCTTGGGGACTTGCACACCAGGAAGAACCCGAATTGGAGCGTGCCCTGCAATTGGCCGAAGCTGCAAAGAGACTTTCGGACCGTCCGGAGATCTACGACACAATTGGCTCAATCCTGGCCCGTCTGGGACGACACCGACAAGCAGTCACGGAACTGGAGGACGCACTCCGCGCCTTCCCGAAATACCCCAACCTTCACGTCAGTTTGGCCAAGTTGTACGAGCAACTCGGTGACGGAGAACTGGCCGACCTGCATCGTCGCCTTGCGAAGCGATTCGAAGCGTCACCGTAACGCATGCCGCGCCTCATCCAACCACCCCACTCTGGTCGCTTATTCGCCAGAATCGCCACTTATATACTACGTGCTCTCGCTTTGATTGAGTGCCTCAGGAGCTTCCGGCATCAGGAATAGCATATCCGCAAGACGGTGAGACGGGGCCAGATCTGACGACTCGTCGGCTCCTATGCAGTCGACTCAATTCATTATTGCTGTTCATTCGCGTTATTCCCTGCATAGCCACCACTCGAAATATTCTTCAAAAACGTGACAAAAATCCTTGACTTCCCCAATCCCCCTATGTTTAATCGTCTTTGGTTTGCTCCGTGGCTCGGAATTGCCCCAGGCAAGTCTTGCAGCGTCGGAATTTGGCACCATGCTTTCGGGTGGAGGTGGGCGATGAGTCATCCGTGGTCATTGAGAACAAAGCTCCTTGGACTGTTCGCCTGCTTTGTGATATGCGTCCAAGCGACGAATTGGGCAGCCGCCGAGATTATCACGAGACCATCAGGCGCAGGCAACTATTACTATTTGGCATTTGTCACCTCTACCTCACGCCTGCCCAACTCCGATGACATTGACGTGTATAATCAGTGGGTCACTGATCAGGCAAAAGCAGTTCCCCAACTGGCGGGATTACGCAACGGCAACCTTGATTGGTATGTCATAGGGTCTACGGACGCTGTCGACGCAAGAGACAATATCGAACAAACCGCTGGGCAGGTTCCAATTGGAGTATCGGCTCCAGTCTACGACCTGAACGGCAACCGCATCGCGGATGATTTGGCCGATCTTTGGGACGGCAGTATTCAGAACAAGATTCAGGTGACGGAGTTGGACACCACGAACAGTAGCAACGTGTATACTGGCACGGATACAGACGGAACCGAACACGACGGATACGCGTTGGGGGATGTCGCTGTCGAGCGGGGAAGTGCGAACTTCGCAAACTCATGGTGGATCAAGGCCGGTACCGATTTCAGTCCTTCTACCCCTCGGTCTTTCTACGCCATAAGTGGTGTCATGCCGGAGCCCGGCACGCTGTCGCTTGCCGTTTCGATGGCCTTGGTCAGTGCTGGAGGCGCTTGGTATCGTCGTCGCAAGCGGCGGCGCAACAACCTCTGACGAGACGTTTCCCGAGGCGTGGCATGTACGCTGCAGGTCGAGTTTCCCGCACGGGCGCCTTTGCTTTTGCATCGGCTGGAAGCTTCCTGACGCACTTGTTGTAGAGAACTGAGCGCGCGGCGTTCTGCTTGCGAATCTGACCACCTCACCTCGGCGTGGGCCGTCCCCCGTGACGAAGAACCGGCAATCTCAAATCGCATACCATTCTGCGGATCCTCTTCTTGGATACATCTCGTTCGCCCATCCAATCCCTTGCGAAAATACGCGACCCAAGTAATCTAGGTGGAATGCGGGGCGTGGAAAATGGCGACTGACATATCAACACCGCGTCAACTATCAAGAAGGCAGGCCGTCGCTACCGGACTGGTCATTCTGGGTGTCACGCCCTTCTTCGTCCAGCATCTCTTGAACCTGTGGCGCTACCGGCCGCACTACGAGTTCTTTCCTCTCGTCCTGGTCGCGTTTGCCTATTTGGCGTGGCGGCGGTGGCCGAGCCGCGCGGTTCATACGAGCGCGAGCCGTTGGACGGCACGATTCGTCTTGCTGCTTGGTTTCGCGGTTTTGGCCGCATCTGTCGTGCTGTTCTCGCCTTGGCTCGGCGCGATTGCTGCGGTCATTTGCGTCGGCGGTGTGTTGCTGCTCCTGCTGGGATGGCCCGCCATCGGCCGGCTGTTGACGGTGTGGCTCCTGCTGTGGCTCGTGATTCCGCCGCCTTGGCGATTGGATGACGAGTTGATCCGTCTGCTGCAGAGCCTGACGGCGCGGACCGGAAGCATGTTGTTGGAAATGGTCAAGGTGGATCATTTGTTGGCGGGAAATGTGTTCCGCCTGCCGGGCCGCGAGTTGTTTGTGGCCGAAGCTTGCAGCGGTGTGAACAGCCAATTTGTCCTGATAGCCGTGAGCTTGCTGTTGTTGGTGGTCCTGCGCAGAGCTTGGCTGCATGCGATCCTGTTGGTGGCCTCATCCGTCTTCTGGTCGGCGGTGGTCAATACTGTCAGGGTGAATTTGATCGTGGTTGCGGCCGTCCAATGGGACATGGACCTATCCGATGGATGGCGCCATCAAGTGCTCGGCCACACGCTGGTCTTGATTGGATTTCTGTTGTTGTTGAGCACAGACCGGCTGCTTGCCGGACTGCTCGCCCCCGTATTGGACTTCCGGCGTGCGGCAGCAGATCCTGACTCTGATGGCATGCCCCTGGCCGCCGATCCTCTTTCGCGTCTGTGGAATCGTGTGGTTGCCGTGGTATCCCGGGCGGCTCCGGGAACGCCCGACCGCGTCGAGGGCCACGTGCCGGCAGTTGCCTCCGGCAGAGGAATGCTCCTCGCCGCTGGTCCTTTCGGCTGCCTGGGGGTGCTGCAGTTGTTTTTGCTGATGAGCCCGCAAACGCCGGAGATACACGTTGAGGGTCTTGCTACCGAGTTTGAGGAAACGTGGCTTCCGTCGCGTGCAGGCAACTGGCAGCGAGTCGAGTACCGGACCGAAGAACGCGAACTCAGTAGCGACGAAGGCGAGTTCAGCCACTTCTGGGTCTACCAGTCCGGCGACCGCCTCGCGAACGTGTCCGTAGATTTTCCTTTCCTCGGCTGGCACGAAGTGACACGGTGTTACAAGGCGAGGGGCTGGCTCGTGGAACGCCGCACGGTGCGGAGGGACTCCGCCGAGGGGCCCTTCATCGAGGTCCAATTGAGTAAGCCCAATGGCGAGACGGGTTATCTGCTCTTCAGCCTGTTCGATGGCGATGCGCGGCCTGTCGAGCCGAAGAGCACGCACTGGACTGGGCTCCGGGGCAAGCTGGCGCGGAGTCCCCTGCTGGCCCTAATCGGACAAGGGGATCGAACCATCTCGCAAACGCAGACCACGTTGCAGATCCAGCAGTTCATCGGCGGCAACCATCCGCTTGACGAGTCGCAGCGACAGATGGCGGACGAGGTGTACGTCGAGTTTCGCCATCGACTACTGGAGCGTTGGCAGGCAGACGCAATAGGGGAGTGAGCAGACCATGGTGGTCCGTCGGCCAGTTGACGATGATATCGAATACAAGATATCGCGTGTGCGACGTCTTGTGCTAAGGCTCCTGTACAGCCGGATTGTGCAAGGCTTCGTGCTGTGCGTCCTTCGCGTCGCGGACGTACGTGCTCATGCGAAAAGGATCTTGCACAGCACGGTCGTTCGGACTCTCACGCGACTACTGCTCCGCGTCCTGGGGCGGGTTCTCGGCCTCGTGTTGTATCCCCTAAACGTGGTCGTACACACGATGGCGAGGTTCCTGAGAAAATGGAGCGTGAGTAGGCCGTTCCGGTCACTGTTGTGGGGCCTTCCGGCGGTCGTCGTTCTCGTCGCAGTCGGGGGCCTGCTTCTCACGGCCGGCCGCGTGTCATCGTCGGATCTGAGCGTGCGGTACCGCGAATCCGCAAAGAAGGCGATTGACCGCGGAGACATGAACGCCGCCGCGTTGTGGTTGGAGAAGACCACGCAGCTCAACCCGACCGATCCCATGCACAAATTCGCCTTGGCAATAGTGATCGATCAGGATGGTCACCGTGATCGAGCCCGCCAGATCATGCGTCGCGTAGCTCCCGCCGCAGCCGAGGGTTACCCCGAGGCGCATTTCTGGTTGGCACAGGACGTGATCCAACAGGCCCTCCCCGGTACTCCAGAGTCGGCGAAGATACTCGAGCATCACCTGAGGCAATCACTCAGAAGTCAGCGGTTCAAGTACGAAGTGCATGCTATGCTCGGGCACCTCTCGCTCGACCGGCAGGACTGGGAACAAGCGACGTCTCACTTCCAGGTCGCTGCCAAAGAGATACCCGAGCATCACTTGGTACTGGCAGAGTTGTACGACCGACTAGGCAAGCCCGAAAGAACGGCACGATCCGCTCGGCTAGCAGCCAAACACTACAGCCAACTAGTCGAAGCTGAACCGGACGTGTGGGAGCACCGGTTGCGATGGTCGCAGGCCGAATTGCTGGGGCAGGACTATTCCAAGGCGGTGGCCATTCTGAAGCAGGGAGTCGACAAGGCGGCCGATCCTGAACCGGTTCGCGAGGCTCTCGTGGCAGCCTGCTTCGGCTGGCTGAGCGACGTAGCTAAGCGAGAACCGCGCAACCTGGGCAAACAACTTGACATTCTGAATATCGCGTTTAGGCAATGTCCCGAGAATTCCCGGGTCTTGGCGTTGATCGCCAACTTGGCGGTTAGAAAACGGGATAGTGCGGACAGCGAGAGTGCCGTGCAATTAGGCAACGCATTGAAGCTGTCCCTGGCCACCGGATCCGCGCCGGCCCTCGTCCATCTGATTCTCGGCATACGGGACCTCCAGTACGGCCGTAACGAGAGTGCCGTAATGCATCTGGAACTGGCCCACGAGGCGAATCCCAACATACCGCTGGTCGTGAACAGCCTCGCCTGGGGCTTGGCTCACGAACAACCGCCCGACCTCCGGCTTGCCCTCGAATTGATCGACATGGCGGGCCAGTTGTTCGACCATCCCAACCTGCGGGGAACACGGGCCGTCGTCCTGGCCGCGATGGGGCGTCGGCAGGATGCCATCACTCAGTTGCAGGCGCTTGCGGACGTTCATCCAGATCCCGCCTGGGTCCACGAGGAACTAGCGGACCTGTACCGGCAGACCGAAAACGAAGGCCGGGGTGAGAAACCTGGCCGCCCAACCTGGGCTGGCGCATTGCCAGAAACGCAGAGAGTCTTCCTTCAAGAGATGCGATCGCACGCGGCGGAGGTCGTTCTTCAGCGGTCCCAACAGCTTCACCGTTTGCTCTTCGATGATTGGCTGTCCTTCCCCGGTAACAGAATTATCGGTAGAAGGAGGTAACACAAAGAAAGCTCTGATCGCCGGGAACGAGACAGAGGCAACATTGGATGCCAGGTACGATGGAATCGCGCCCACTTCGGCTACGGCTTGTCGCGCCGCGAAGTCAATGCGTCATCGCATAGACGGCGATGTTCAGGGCGAGCTTCTTGACCGAATCTCCTCGGCCGTCGAGTATCCGCGTGTCGGAGTCGATCAGACGAGTCACCTGGACATTGCCGATGCCCAGGTAGGCACTGACGTGCGACCCGCCGCGACCGTTCAACCCGGCGACTCCCACGTGGATCGTGTCATTTGCCCCCAGCACGCTACCCGATGCTTTGGTGCCGGAGATGGTGAAGTTGGTGGCGACGCCCACCGTGGCCGCGCGTTTCAGAAACGTTCGGCGACTTTGACGGGACATGGCTGACTCCTTTGGCGGACTGCGACGATTCATGATTGCCGGACCTGCCCTTGCAGCGAGGCCAACCGTCTAATGTCGACGATGCAATCGTCACGTCCAATGCTGGAGCCACCGATAGCCTCTTCCCTCACGCGCAACGCAAACGCTATCGCTTGGTTGCCTTCTTCTTGGGCCGTTTCTTGGGCGACAGAAGCTGCGCCGCTTTCTTGACATCCGAAACACGGATGAAGACAGTTGCGTCCGTGTCGTCGGAAGTGCCGTAGGCATATTCGATGTTGATCTTTCCGCGGGCGAACTTGCTGGCCAGTTTTGCCAGCGCGCCGGGCTTGTCATCCAGTTTCACCGCCAACACGTCGGTTTCCACCACCAGCGCACCGTGTTCGCCCAGGACGTGAACTGCTTTCCGTGGATTGTCGACAATCAGTCGCACAACTGCATGATCTACCGTATCCGAGACCGATATCCCGCGGATATTTATGTCATAAGCCCCCAGCGCCTTACAGACATTGGCCATTACACCAGGTTTGTTTTCCAGGAAAATTGAAATCTGCTTCTCAATCATTGGATGTCCTCCCCGCGGTTGTAGAGTCATTGGGAGAAACGGGCGACGTGAAAAGACGTCTGGCCGCCCGAAACGATACTGAGACAACAACTGATTCTAGGCAGAACCGCATCCGTTGTCCAATAAGCCGCGACGCGAACGTTCAATGCGTCATCGCGTAGACGGCGATGTTCAGGGCAAGCCTCTTCCCGTCCTCGGGGCTCACGCCGCGACCGACGTTGCAGCGGTTGTTGCGGGCAAAGGCGCAACACAAACCGTTCTCGCACATCACGGCAACCATTCGTCCGTCCAGAAAGACGCACTCCAAATGGACATCGCGATTTTCGTGCAGATTGCGGACGCGTTCGATCCTGTAGAACGCTTTGTAGATCGGATGGTCGTAGCCCAGCGACCGGACTTTTTCTTTGGGAAATACGCGGTCCATTTCTCGCCGCCAAGCTATCGGAAACGCCGGATTGGTGCAGCATCCCGAGGCGAATAGAAAACCGCCGTGCTGCAGGTAGGTTCGCAAGTTGTTGAGTTCTACGTCGGAATACACGAAATCGTCGTGGCTGTTCATGAATAGAAACGGCGTTTGAAAGATGTCGTCGCTGCCGATGGCCACTTTGCGTTGGCCTTTGACGGGAATCGTCGAGATCTGTGCCACCAACTGGGCTAGTTCCAGTCCGACATCTCCGCAACAGGTGCCCTTGTTTGTGTGGAACGTTGCCCGACCCACGAAGAAGGTCGTGCCTTCATCCTGCGGCGACTGAGCAAACGCCGCGGTCGTCACGAGCAGTATGCCAAAGCAGCTATGTCGTATCATTCGGACCATTCTCCTGAAAGGCATTTCTGAATGGAATTCCGGGAGGGCGAAGCTCCAGCTGAGCCGTCTTCTCGTGTCGGCGTACGGCTCGGCAGGAGCCTCGCCCTTCCAGGCTTGAAACCACCTTCAATTGTCCTCTCTGTATCTATCTCATCCCCCAACGCTTTCGCAATAGCCATTCAGTACCCAAGCAGCCCACCAGCACCGCCAGCATCCAGCCGTTGATGCCGGCTGGCCGACGTATGGCGGGTCTTCGGTCCGGCTCCGCGGCTCGTTTCTTGATCTCATCGAGCAACTGCCCTGGATCGTCGCACTCCTCCGAGCGAATCGCGATCCCGTCGCTGATCGCAGCCCAACTGCGGAGAGTCTCCATGTTGCGGGCCGTGTAGACAAACTCGCGATGGACGGCCTTGATCTCCAGGGACCGCGCCGCCACGATATTTTGTTGTTCATCCAGGACAGACGCCCTATAGATACCGGATTTCTCCACGACAAATGTCAACTCAACAGACTGGCCCGGCTCGAGTTCGATCGTCTGATCGGTCAACGCCCTTTCGTCCTCGCCGGTGACGCGGAAGCGGTACGTTTCCTTGGCAGCTTGGCCACCTCCTGGAGTTCGACGCTTTTCGAGGACCATGCGAATGTCGGCACCCGGTTCCAGTGGCTGGTCCGGCACGCGCAGCGTCACGTCGTCCCGACTGCCTTCGCCGAGGTGTCGAAGCAACTGTTGCCAGAAACGATCGAAATGCTGCGTCTCGCTTTCCTTGGCCAGCCGCCATCTCCATAGATTCTGCACACATATGGCGGCTGAGAGCCCCGCGCCATATCGTTGCGAAGCCATCAAGGTGGGCCCGAGGGTCGATTGCCCACGCGAGGAATGAAATGCCCAGATCCGAGCGCCTCGTTTCGCGGAGTCGACCGGAGCGTAATGCGTGAAGGTCGGCAACCGTGACCAGGCCATTCGATTGTCGCCCGCGTCGCTGATTTGAAAGACGGGATGGGCCAGCGCATCCTCGGTCAGTCGGAAGTGGAAGGGCGCCCCCGCAGATCGTGCACCGGAGGACGCTCCGAACCGCACCGGCAGCAATTGCTCCAGACGGCTCCGTTGCCACGAGGCGTCAAACGTGTCCGGCCCGCCTATCATCAAGACGCCGCCACCCAGTTCATGGCAAAATCGAGCCAAGAGGTCCTGCTGATTTGGCGTTAGGTCGCTGGGTCGGAGATTCGACAGGACGACCACTCGAAAGGATGCCAAGTGGTCCATCGTCGTCGGAAATCCGCCAGACACATCGTCGGCGTTCTCCACGTACTGAAAGAAAGCCGACTTGCTGGTCGTGCGGCTGAGGCCCGTCAGTTTGATTGTCGGGTCACTCTGCACCGCCAATCGGACGAACTTGTAGTCCCAAGTTAAACCTCCCTGCACATACAGGACTCGCAGATCCTTCTCGCCCGCGATTCTGACCGATACGGTCGACTCGGTGTTAGGGCATTTGATGGACGCGTCCGCCGGTGGTAGCAACTTGATCGTATATTTGTATAAGCCATCTTCCGGTTCTGTTATCTCAAAGCTCTCCTGCCAAACACGAGCCCCCGAGCCTGCCGTCACGGTCTTCTGTTCGACGAATTGCCCGTCGCGCAACAATACCAATCCGAATGGCGGGAGTTCTTCGGCTCCGGTCACGCGCAGTCGAGCGGAGACCAGAAACTCTTGTGCAGACGAAACGACGGGCGGAGCCACCACGTGTTCCAGCGAAAGCACGCGTGTTGCCGTCTCGTCACCGAAACCGATCCCGATGAACGGAACGCGGTTCTCGACCAGCGTCGCAATCGCGCGCGGGTTGTCGGCCTCGTCCGTCGTTGCTCCATCGGTCAATGCCATTACGGCCAAAGGAGGCCGTTCGCTTTCGATCAGACTCCGGGCGACGGCTCTAGCCAGATTTGTTCGTTTCCCGTCCGGAGCCGTGCCAGCGATTTGTGCCCCATCGGCTGCTTCGGCGTCCTCGGCAAACATCATCAACTCGACTCGAAGATCGGCATCGTACAAGGCCGGCATAAGGCCCGTTCGCGCAAACTCGACAGCCGCGTGATAGCGACTGCTCGACGCGTCCGCCAACGACATACTCTCGCTGCGATCCACCAACAACACAACTTGATCCCTCTTCGGAAGCTCCTCTTCTGGCGTGACCCACATCGGACGCGCGACCAGCATCACGAGAATCAGCAACGCGATGGCCCGCAGCCCGACAAGCACGGCCGTCTGTGGCCAATGGCAGCCCAGACGCCGGTGACAAAACCCCGACAACACTAGCACTACGCCTGCCAGTGGCAGCCCGATCATCCACGCCAGCGAGTTATCGAACGCGAAACTTGTCATCGCTCTTCAGAGAGTTTCTGGAAATATGTTTCGATCGACTTGCGATAGGCCGGGGGCAGCCGCGAGGGATCAATGTGCTTGATTTCCGGCTCGCCGTCCGGGCCTTGGTCCTTCATGGTGACCTCGCGGCGCAACTGCTGGATGTCTTCCCGCAGCTCGCGTATCAGTTCGAGGTCGATTGGAATGGCCTGTTCCTCCAAGTCTCGTCGGAACTCCTCAACCACTTGCCGGCTGCGTTCGTTGTAGCCGGAAGGCTCGGACATGCCTGCTTCCAGATTGGACGCTGCCTCCCGGCCCAGCCGGGCTTGGTCTTGCCGCGAAAGCGGACGCCCACGGGCTTGTCTTTGTGCGGCACCTTCCAGTAGTTGCATGCCTCGCGAGATCGCATTGCTGCCACCTGGCCTCAAACCACCGCCGGCCTGTAGTTGGCCCTGCATACCTCCTGGTCGGCTGGCATCGAAAGCGCGGGAGACTTCTTGCAGGGCTTCCTGCAGCCCGCCAGCGGCATCTTTCTCCCCACCGGAACCCTCTGCTTGGGCAAGTTGGTCGGCCAGCGAATCCAGTTTGCCTTGATTCTCGTCGGACAGCGCCTCGCGCAGCTCCGGCCCGAACGCTTCACTCGTGGGCGGCTGTTCGGCAATCTGTTTCAACTGGCCTGTCGTCGATTTGGCTTGCCCGGCAAGTTGTTGGCACTGACCGGGGCTTGCCCCGCTGTTCTGGCATTCGCCGAGTTGCTCGATCTGCTGATCGAGCATTTCTTTCAGCTTGTATGCTTGCGCCAGTTCGTTTTGCTGTAAGTGCTGTTCGAGGGACTCGTCGAGTTCCTGTAATCGCTCGGCGGCCTGTCCGGCGCGTTGCCGGGCGTCCCCGCTTCTGTCTGCCATGGCTTGAGCAGCGTCTTGCATTGCCGATTGAGCGCCGGAACACTCCTTCCCGGATCGGCAGAAACTCTCGGGGTGCTGCTCGATGAAATCGTCCAACGAACGGTTCAACTCCCGTTGTTTGTTGGCCAGTTGGGGCAATTGATCCTTTTTGCTGGGGTTGGCTTGCTTTTCGAGATTCCGTTCCTCCAAGAGTGTCTTCTTGACGAAGTCACGAGCCGACTCGATCTCGCGCTGCAACCTCTCCAAACGTCGCTTCTCTTCAGCAAGACGCGCGTTGTCGCGGGCCGCCTGCTGCTGTGCACGGTCGGCCGACAGGGCATCGGATAGCTTTCGCAAACCCTTCTTGAGTTCACCCGCAGCCTGGCTTTTGTCGCCTCCCGCCCCGCTCTGGCAGAGCTTGCCGCACTGGCTCGTCAAACGCTGCTTTTCGTTCTCGGTCAGTTCTTTGCGAAGTCTGGATGGGGGTTCTGGTGGCTGCTCGTCGGCCGCTTCGTCGAGTTTCTTCAGAAGCTCCTTAGTCTTCTCGGTCGTTTCGCTAACCTGTTCCGGCGAGAAATCGTCGGGCTGTTCCTCGATTTGCCGGTACTGTTCAATCTGCTCTTCAAGAGCCTGCACCAGCGGATCCAAGTCATCCATTGGCGATGCAGGGTTATCAAGGGCACGTTCGAGAATCTCGTGAAACTGCTTACGCGTCGCAACCAGTTCGGCGAGTGCCACTTGCTCGTGCTGGCCGGCTTCGTTCAGTTCGTCTTCGCGCAATGACTCTGCTGCCTGCCCCAGCGCTGTTTCCGCGCGACCCAACGGTTCGTTCAATTCATCAAGCGCCGTTCCGCCAAACCGGCTGGCCACCTCGGCCGCAACGTGTTGCGCTACCTCGCTCAGTTCGTCTTCATCTTGAGCGAGGTTCTCGTTCTGGCTCTTTCGGTCCGTCTCAGACTGGTCCGTCAGCCGCTGTTGACGGATTGTCTGACGGATAACGTCCTGCTGTCGTTCGATCATTGCCGTCAGTTGCTCCAGCAGCCCGTATCCGGAGTTGTCAGTGCCTTCATCAAGCCGGTCGAGTTCGTCACGAAGCGGCAGCACCTCGATGAAATACACATCCGATCGGTAGCTTTGTCCGTCTTCGGTTATTGCCTGCGCGAAATAGCTGAGCACGTCCCACGGTTCCAGTGAGTAATCCAGCAGGTCCAGCTCGGGTGTATACACCGCGTATTGCGGATCGTCGGACGGCGGCAGGTCGTGTCGGACGTCAGGCTCCCGATTGATCCCTGTGAACCAGGCTACTTCCTGTAGAGGACGATTTGCGGCCGCTTCGATTCGCAGCGGCACCACATCCAGCGTGATGACTCGCAGATCGTGTCCCGGCTCGCTGATGCGCACTTCGCCCCAAGGTGGTTCTTGTTCAGGCGGCACTTGGCCAGGCTGTTGAATAGGCGGGATGACCGGAGGCGTATACTCTTCCTCGGGCGTAACAACGGTGTCATCGTCCGAGGCGGTTACGACGTGCCCGAACGGTTGGAAGCAACTGTAAAACAGAATCGTGGCTAACAAGGCAGCCATGAAGACGCCAAAGTGCCTCAGCGACTCTCTTGGCGAGAAAGGCTGCGGGGCTCCCCGCCGGCGCAGCACCTGCCGGGCCTGCTGCTGGATACGCTCGACATAAGGTCCGTTTTGCCGATCTCTGCGTGATCTCAGAAAAATGAGCGTATTGAGCCGATCCATCAACGGCCTGTCGACATGCTCCAACGATGCAGCCAAGTGAGACGGATCATCATTCGAGACGGCACTTGCGACGGCGATACAGAACCACGCGAACAGGGCACCTAGCACAAGCACTACGAAGGAAGCCGTTACCCACGTTGGACTTGTCAACCAGTCAAGCAGCATCGTAATGCCCAGCAGCAACACGATGCTTGTCGTCACCGTTGCCAACGTGGCCGATCCGCGAAGGAACCGAAGCCACCGCCAGCGTAAGGACGCCTGCTGCAAGAACCCGTCGATTATCGGATCCAATCGTCTCATACCGATGCCTTTCTTATCGAAAGCCACGTCGTTTCGAAGATTAATAGCGTCAAGCCACCCACCAGCAGCCACCACCAGATGTGCTGCCGCAGAATCTCCGGCTTCGACAATTCCAAAGCCGGGCCGGCCGATCTGCTAACTGGCCGGTCTTCATTCGCGTCATGTTTCCATGTCTCGACTACATCCGCCGAATCTACATAGTTCAAGAACGACTCTTTCGGTGGCGGATTCACCGCCAGCAGGTTTTCGATCCGGGAATCGTCATCGTAGCTCAACGTGTAGAGACCCGGCAAATCGGGAAGCCGGAAGCGACTTTGGCCGTTTTCCGCTGAGGCGCGAACCGTCTCGCTATCGTCCGCCCCATCACTCTTTCTCAAGACGACTTCACTTATGTCCCGGCCCGCTGGAATCGACCAGACGCATGTTTCGCCCGGTTGAAAGTCCGTCTCCATAGTCGCCGCGGATCGCACGCGGCAAAGACACCGATCGAGAAAAGGGACGAATGTCGGATGCAAAGGCCAATTCGTTTCCGTGCGATCCAGCGAGAATGCAAATACCAGCAGCCGACCTTTCGTTTGCTCAGACTCGAACAGCAATGGATCGCCCGCGTCCGAGAAGACCAACGGCAAGGCCCCTGGCATTTTCAGACGACGGTAACGCTCTGCTGTGATTTCCGTCAGGTTGCCGAAGTCGGCCGCCCGGAACGGTCGAAAGATCTCGTGCTCCATGAAGACGTACCGTATGCCGGACGTCTCGGGAGCCTCTTGAGGTTCCGGTATCGTTTCGATACCCAACTTCCGCAAGAACCCTGATACGACCGGACTCACTCGATCCACCACCAAGACGACGCCTTGACCTTGGTTGAGGAAATCCAATACGAGGTCTCGCGCAAAGGGCGCTTCCAAGTACTGACTTTCGACACAAAGAACATCATCGTCCGAAGGCTTTTCATGGTCGCCTGCGGGATTCGACCCATCCGGCACGTAAACGGTCCATCGGCCTTGCATTACCTCCGGAGAAAGGGCGGTTTGCAGGAATGGCGACCGCGATAACAGCCCCACGCGGCCTTCGCGCACAGGCGGTAATGAGAAGACAACTCGATCGTCTCCAGAGAGCGCGTCCGGTTTGCCTTCCAAACGAACTTCGCCTCGAACCCACTGGCTTGGATCGGCCTCCCATCGCGCGAAGAGGGTCAGCGATTCCGGTTGCCCGTCCAATTGGATCTCGCGACTGAACACGTCTTCGCCATTGGCACCAATGACCACGGTCGGATCGTCCACATTCCCGTGGTGGCTAAGACGTACCGCGCATTCGATCACGGCACGATCTCCGGAGAAGACCTGCTGCACGACAGGCTCGGCCAGCCCCAGATTCGGCATCGACGGTGCCGTGACTTCCGGCAAAGTCACCTCGACGTTCTCAAGGAAAGGTGGTACGTGCCGGTTTTCGTTCCATTGGTTCTCTTGACTATCGCTGAGAAAAACGATGCGTCGATCTTGCCCCAGCGACTGTCGCAGCACTCGATCAGCCGTGCGAAAGGCCGCTAGGTACGAGCCTCTTTGGTATGAAGGGTGTAGGTCTCGCAGCTTGGCCGTTGCCTCTTCCCGGCTGTCCCCGAAGCCCACGAGCAAACGGGGCTGAGCGGTCAATTCGACGACGGCAACCTGGGTGTCGATTCCCGCACCGTCCAATTCGTCGAGAATCTCATCTCGTGCCTTCTCGAATCGGCCATCGGCCTGATGGCTGAGTGTGTTATCCAGAATATAGACGCGGCTCTCGCGGACAATAACCTCTTCGTGAGTTGGCAGATACGGCCAAGCGAAAGCGGCGATCAGCAGCAAGAGCGCAAGCAGGCGAAGCAGCAACAGCGGCCAGTTGTGCGGCCACAGCGGACGAGCCCGTGCCGCCGGCTGATCCTCCAGGAACCGCATCGCCGAAAACCGCACCAAATTCGTATCCGCTCGCCGCCGCAAATGCAGCCAGATCGGCGCCGCCACAGCCAGCGCCCCCAGCCAGGCAAGGGGATACAAAAAGGCAATGCTCATAACATTCGCTTCCGCTCGACGAGGAACATCGCCAGCGCTTCCCAAGGGTCCTTGTGCGTTTCGATCCGGCAGTAGGGCATTTCCAACTCGCGAAATCGTTCGCGGTGTTGATCCATAAACGCACCAAATCGTTCCAGGTATCGCTGGCGAGTCGCTTGCGGCGAGACATGACGTCGTACGTCGGTCTCCAATCCTTCGAACACTGATGACCGCCCAAACGGGAACTCTGTCTCGTCGCGATCCAGTATGTGAAATACCATGCATTCATGGCCCAGGAATCGCAGATGCCGCAGCATCGTCACGATACTCTCGGCCGGCTCCAGGAGATCGGAGAACAGCAGTATGATGCTCCGCCGATGGACTAGCCGAGTAGCGTGCTCTAGCAGAGTCGCCAGACGCGGTCCGCCGGCCGGCTGAAGGCCCTCCAAGTGTCGAACTAGGAGCCCAAACTGACTCGGCTTCTGCGACGGCGAAATGAAATCGGCGCTATGGAGATCCTCACGCAACGACAACAGCCCAACAGCATCGTTTTGCCGCAGCAGCATCCACGTCAGCGCCGCCGCCAGTGTTCGAGCGGCATCCAGCTTGGACGCCCAAGCGTCCTGGCCGCGATAGGACATCGACGCACTGGTATCGCAGACGATGTACAGCCGGACATTCGTCTCTTCCGTGTACTGCTTCACATACAGCCGATCGCTTCGGGCATACAATTGCCAGTCGAGATGGCGTAGATCGTCACCCGGTTGGTATTCCCGGTATTCGCTGAATTCGACGCTGAGGCCGTGGTAAGGGCTCTCGTGTATACCTTGCAGAAAGCCCTCTACCAAGTACCGAGCCTTCAGGTCGAGACCACTGAGCGCAGTCAGCGTCTGCGAGTCGAAGTGGCTGGTCGATCTTGGAGGAGTTCGCTGCGCGGCAGCCATGGCAACTACAACCTCCCGTCACGAGGCACGTCTTCAAGGATGCGTGACACGATGTCATCGGTCGACACACCATCCGCGTCGGCATGAAAACTGCGACAGATTCGATGCCGCAACACCAGCGGTGCCAGCTCCGCAACATCGTCGCAGGCAACGTTGAATCGTCCTTGGCACGCGGCACGAGCCCGGCCGGCCAGTATCAAGTTCTGACTGGCCCGAGGGCTCGCGCCCCATCTGACCCACCGCGTCACCGATTCGCTTGCGTCGGGCGACGCCGGTCGAGTCGCTCGGACGATCCGCGCCGCGTAGTCAATCACGTTCGGAGCCGCCGGAACGCGTGCCACCGCTTCACGGAAGGCCAAGACCTCGTCACGTCCCAGCACGGCGTCCAATCCCTCCAAGGGCGTGAACGAGTGTCGCCCGACGATTTGGCGTTCCTCATCCAACGTAGGATAGTGCACCAGGATTTGAAACAAAAAACGATCCAACTGCGCTTCCGGCAGCGGGTAGGTGCCTTCTTGCTCGATCGGATTCTCCGTCGCCAGGACGAAAAACGGCTCTTCCAGCGCATGCGTGCGCCCGGACACCGTAACGGTCTTCTCCTGCATCGCCTCCAGAAGTGCTGCTTGCGTTTTGGGCGGCGTACGGTTGATTTCGTCGGCCAGCAGCATTTGCGTGAAAACCGGTCCGCGCGCAAAGACGAATTTGCGTCCACCCTTGGGATCTTTCTGCAGTATCACCGTTCCGGTGATGTCGGCTGGCATCAGGTCAGGCGTAAACTGAACTCGTTTGAATTCAAGATCCAGCACACGAGCCAATGCCCTGACCAGCAGCGTCTTACCCAACCCGGGAACACCTTCGATCAGACAGTGCCCACGG
>CAZUAH010000091.1:0-33836 GCA_964617665.1 uncultured Pirellulaceae bacterium | reverse complement strand
AAATCCGAGCCGCTACTTCATGGCCACGCGCTCGCAGAGTGCGCCGCCGGACGGGGCCGTTTCGATCGACGGAGCTCGGCGGCACCGATCAAACGCAGGACCGTGTGCCGTTTCGCAAGGCCAAAGAGGCCGTCGGCCACGCTGTGTGCGGCACGTATCTCTACTGTGGTGTGGCAGATGCGTACATGGAAGCCGGCGACAAGACGTTGCTGGCTACGCTGAACCGGCTCTGGTCTGATGTGACACGGCGCAAGATGTACATTCACGGCGGCGTCGGGCCGTTCACTTACGGACTTTCGCCATGCCGCGACCATGTGGGCGAAGCTTTTGGCAGCCCCTATTTCCTGCCCAACCGCAAATGCTACTGTGAGACCTGCTCGAACATCGGCAACGCGATGTGGAACTGGCGGATGCTGAACATCACGGCCGAGGCGCGATACGCCGACGTCATGGAGCGCGTGTTCTACAACAGCGGCATCTCCGGCTTGGCGGCAGACGGCGATCATTTCTTCTACTCCAATGTCCTTCGCCGGTTGGGTCCAGAGGTGCCAATGCTGCGAAGCGACACTCGCACGCGTTGGAAGCACCGCCGCGGCTACTGTTGCCCGCCACAGTTGGCCCGAACGATCGCCAAGATGCACGGTTTCGCTTATAGCACTGCAGAAAAAAGCCTTTGGGTGCATCTCTATGGAAGCAACGGGCTGGAAACCAAGTTGTCCGATGGCATGGCTGTGAAGCTGAGCCAAACGACCGAGTATCCCTGGGACGGCAGGGTCACGATCGCTCTGGAACTGGCAGAGCAAGCCGCGTTTGCCCTTCGGCTCCGCATCCCCGGTTGGGCCGACGGGGCGATCGTGAAGATCAACGGGGCGCCCGCCACCGTCGAAATCGAGGCAGGCACGTATGCTTCGCTCGATCGCACTTGGAATACAGGAGACACCGTGGAGCTGACGATGCCGATGCGACCGAGGCTCGTTCAAGCCAACCCCATGGTAGAAGAGCTCCGCGGTCAAGTCGCCGTGATGCGGGGACCGTTGCTGTACTGCCTGGAATCGGCCGATCTGCCCGAAGGCATCAACGTCATGGACGTGCGGCTGCCGCGGGAGATCAACCTCCAGCCGCGTTACGACGGGCAATTGCTCGGCGGCCTCGCAGTGCTGGAAGGCCAGGCAGTGGCCATCACCGATCCCAAATGGTCTGCCGGCTCCTACGATTCTCCCGTGCTTTACAAAGAGTATGTTGCGAGCGAACCCCGGCCATTGCAGCTAAGATTGATCCCTTACCACGCCTGGGCCAACCGTGGTGAACCGACGATGACAGTGTGGCTCCCGCTGTGGTGAACGGTGTGTGACATCCAAGACAAGCGCCCACAATAATCAGCAGTCAAGGAAAACTCATGAAACGTATCAGAACCATCATCACGGCACTCATGCTTGCCGCTTGTGTAAACGCGACCGGTGCGGAAAAGAAGGACGTAGCCGACGGCGGCATCCCGCCCACTCCGCTGATCTACATCAACACGACTTTCGAGAACGCGTCGCCGCTATTCTGGGAGATGGGCGATTCGGGCGAAGTCAACGTGTTCCTGGTGTACGATCACGAACGGTCTTCCCCGAACCGTGCCGCCGGTCATTGGCATTTCCGCGTGGAAGCCACCAAGGGCTCCGAGTTGACGATCGTTCTGAACAACCTGTTGAACATCTACAACGGGCGAAAAGGATCTCCGGCAAAGGACAAGACGATTAGCTACGTTTCTGTTGATGGCAAGAACTGGCGTGCAGGCGAAACCGAGTTGCTGGAGGGCCATCGCCTGAAGCTCACGCTCCAAATGGAAGCCGACAAGATGTACGTTGCCCGGCTGGAGCCGTATCGGCTCTCTGATCTGCAGAAGCTCCTGGACGAGATTCGCGGTAACCCACACGTCGAGATCACAAAGATAGGTGAGACGGTCGAAGGTCGCCCCCTGGAAATGATCCGAGTCGGCAGCCACGACGCGCCGCATCGGGTCCTAATTCGCGCCCGGGCGCACCCTTGGGAACCGGGAGGCAACTGGGTGGTTCAGGGTATGATCCGCCGGCTACTGAAAGATGACCAGAAGGCCCGCGCATACCTGGATCGCTACAGCGTCTATATCATGCCGATGGCCAACAAGGATGGCGTTGCCCGTGGCTGGACGCGGTTCAACGTAGCGGGCAAGGACCTCAACCGAAACTGGGACGCCCCGGCCGATCCCCGATTTGCCCCGGAGAACCACGCGTTAGAATCATGGCTGAAGTCGTTGATCGACAGCGGGCAACGTCCCGATCTGGCGATTGACTTTCACAACGACCAGGGCGGCAGGCTGCATATCAGCCGACCGAACATCAACTTGGAGCCCTACCTCGCGCGAATGAGTCGTTTCGAGAGCCTGCTGCGTAAGCACACTTGGTTCACCGAAGGCGCCACCGGCGGCAACTACCGTACCCCCGGTAGCATCGGCGAGGGCCTTCTCGAACGCTACGGCATCCACGCCTGCATCCACGAACTGAACGCCAACTGGATCGCCGGGCTCGATGCGTACCCCAGCGGGAAGAACTGGGAGTTGTACGGCGAGCAGTTGTGCGAAGTTTTCTATGAGTTATTCGACGGTCAATGAACCGTTCGACAGATTGGTGTTCGTCAAGCGGGCAACGTTTCAATCCTCACATTGAATTCTTGCGAATCCAGCTACAAAGAGTTTACGCATACTTCGATCTACTGCACGGCGTCATGGATGACGTTGCCATGCACGAATGTCAGCCGGCGTTCGACTCCGTTGTGATAGTACGTGAGCCGCTCGTGGTTGAGGCCCAGCAGGTGCAGGATCGTTGCGTTGAAATCGTAAACGGTGGTCGGGTCTTCGACGGACTTGAAGCCGAAGTCGTCGCTCATGCCGTAGCTGAACGCGGGTTTGACGCCGGCGCCCATCATGAAACAGGTGAACGCGTCGGGGTTGTGGTCGCGGCCCGTTCCGTTGTCCTGCAGGAAGGGCATGCGGCCAAATTCGGTGCACCAGACGACGAGCGTGTCCTCCAGCAGGCCTCGCTGTCGGAGATCTTTCAGCAGCGCCGCCGTCGGTTGGTCCATGATTTCCGCTTGCATGGCGTGTGTCTTCTTGAGATCGGTGTGCGAATCCCAGTTGCTGATGCCGTTGCCGCCGCCGGCGTCCGAACCGTTGAAGAGTTGCACAACGCGGACACCTTTTTCGATCAATCGCCGAGCCAGAATGCAGTTGCGAGCGTAATCGCGTTTGGTCTCGTCCCCGCTGTCCGCTCCGTATGATTTGATGATGTGCTGCGGCTCGCTGTCGACCGAAGTGACTTCGGGGATGGAGAGTTGCATCTTGCCGGCCAGTTCGTAGCTGGCGATCCTGGCCGCCAGTTCGGCGTCTCCGGGGAAACGTTCCAGGTGCAGGTCGTTCAGTCTCGCCAGCAGATCGACGGCGCGCTGATCCCGATCGGGCGCAATGCTCTCGGGTCGGGCGAAATTACTCGGCGGATCCGCGGCGCTGAAGTCCGTTCCCTGAAACGCGGCAGGCAAAAAGCCGTTGCCCCAGTTGTTCTTGCCGGATCGCGGCTTGCCTCGTGGATCGCTGATCGCGACGAAAGCGGGCAGCTCCTGATTCTCGGAACCGAGTGCGTACGTGACCCACGCGCCGATCGACGGGAAGCCTTCCATTGTCATTCCGGTCAGGAAGAAGTTCTCGCCTTGTGGATGAGCGCTGGTTTGCGTGTGCAGCGCGTGAAAGAAGCAAAAGTCATCCGCCAGTTCGGCCAGGTTCGGCACGAGGTCCGAGATCATCTTGCCCGATTCACCGCGCGGCCGAAACGTCCACGGGGATTTGGCGACGCTGCCGGTCGGTCCTGAGAACGTGACGGCGGGAATGTTCGGCGGTTTCGTGCCATGCAGCTTCACTAGGGCCGGTTTGTAGTCGAACGTGTCGATGTGGCTGACC
Source organism: uncultured Pirellulaceae bacterium (assembly GCA_964617665.1). Lineage (GTDB taxonomy): Bacteria > Planctomycetota > Planctomycetia > Pirellulales > Pirellulaceae > JADHUC01. The sequence continues at coordinate 29,863 of CAZUAH010000091.1, read as the reverse complement.
GCGCCGGGGCAATAGATCATCAGCAGTCGCTTCGCCTTCGTCTCGTGGTGCGCCGGTCGCACTGCGTAGGGGCTGCTGGGATTAACCTCAGGCCGAATCGGATCGGCGAGAAGTTCGTCCCGTTGCAGGAGTTGCAACAGCGAGAAGCCGCCGACTGCAGCACCGGTGCGACTCAGGAAGCGGCGTCGGTCCAGTAGTTGGCGGCCGAGGGGCGAAAGGCGTCGCGGGCTATTGTGAGTCATGATGATAACGCCGGGTTCATTCAATTCAAAAACGCAAACTCGTTTGTGTTAATCAGCACACGTGCCAGGGAGGCGAGCCCATCTTTCTCGATCGCGGCGGTCGACAGACGGCGTTCGGCGTCGGTCGGTTGTCGTCCCAGGACGAGTAAGAACATTCGTTGCACTTGTGCGCTGACGTCGTCGCCCACTTCGCGCTTGACGCGTTCGGCCAGCTTTCCGGACTGGGTGAGTACGAGTTGGCCGTTGAGTAGGTTCAGAGCCTGCAACGGCGTCGTTGACACGGGTCGTTTCGAACTGACCTGTCTACAGTCGGGCAAGTCGAAGGCCGTGAACATACGGTCGTCGATGCCGCGCATCCGTTCCTGGTAGAGTAGACGTCGCCATGTCGAGGGACCGGCGTTGTCGACAACGATCCATTGCTTGTACCGCTTCTTGTCGGCGTGAATGCGGTACCCCTTGCCGCCCACAGTTCGGTAGAGTGTTCCCGCGGCGGCCAGGACCGAATCGCGGAGTACTTCGGCGTCCACACGTCGCGGCCGATACCGCCAGAGAAACCGGTTACTGCTGTCAATCTTCAGCTCGTTCGATCGCGGAGCACTCGACTGGCGAAACGTTTTCGTCATGACCAAACGCTTGAGCAATCTCTTCGTCGACCAGCCATCGTCCACGAACTCCGCTGCCAGAAAGTCCAACAGTTCCGGATGTGTTGGCAGTATTGTCCTCCGATTCGGGGCCGTAGATTTCGAGTTCATCCAACGACGCCCAGCCGGTCAAGAACGTCAGACGAACCAACTTCGCCTTCGTCCTCGGAAGATGAACCTGCACGTGGCTGCCCCAGTGTTCGGGCCATCCGCCACGGTCCGCGCTCCGCAGTTCGTCACGAAGTGACTCGATTTGTCGCATCACCTCGGCACGGCGGCGGACGCGAGGATGATCCTCCGGCAGGTTCGGCATGCGGTGCCCAAAGTCAATGTCCTGAAAGACCGCAACCAGGGAGTAGTAGTCGTCCATCGTTAACGCGTCGAATTTGTGATTGTGACAACGGGCACAGCCGAGTGTGGTAGCGAAAAGCGACGCGCCCAATGTCTGCATCACCTCGTCAAGCCGATCGAATCGAGCCTGTCGAATGGCAGACGGTTCGCGGCCAACGGTCGCAGGTGGGACGTGTGGACCAGCCACCAAGAATCCCGTCGCCGCGTCGAGGCCGTAGGCATCGCCCGCGATCTGGTCGCGGATGAATTGTTCGTACGGTTTGTCGTCGTTGAATGCCTGACTCACGTAATCCCGCAGCCACCACGCTCGTGTGCGATAGATGTTGCTCTCCGACCCACTGGTCTCGGCCCATCGCAAGGCGTCGAGCCAGTGTTGCGCCCACCGTTCGCCGAAATGCGCCGATTCGAGCAACCGGTCGACGAGTTCTCCGAATGCGGATTGCAGATCGTCGAGTGATTCAGTTTCAAACGCCTCGATCTCTTCCGGCGCGGGCGGCAGCCCCGTCAGCACAATCGACGCTCGGCGAATGAGCGTTCGCGCGTCGGCGGGCGGCGAAGGCGTCAGTCCTTCGGCTTCCAGTTTCGCCAGCACGAATCGGTCGATCGGATCGTCCGACCACGACGCGTCGCGCACCTCTGGCGGAGCCGGGCGGGTGATCGACTTGAGGCTCCACCAATCACGAAGCTCCTCGCCCTTCGATTGGCCGATCATGGCCTCAGCCTCGGCGGCCGTCGGCGCCTCGTCGCTAGGATCGGGCGTCCCCATTCGGATCCACTTGACAAAGTCGGCGATTATTTCGTCGGACAGTTTCTCGTCGGGCGGCATTTCATACGACTCGTGCCGCAACGCTTCGATCAGCAGGCTCGCGTCCGGATCGCCGGCAACAATCGCGTCTCCCGACTCGCCGCCCGTCCGCCATCCGTCTCGACTATCAAGCCGCAACTCACCCTTCGGCTCATCCGTCGTCGCCGAATGACATTCGTAGCATTCCCGTACGAGCACAGGTTGTATCTTTGCGTTGAAGAATCGAACCGCTCCGTCATCGGCCCCTTCGCTCGCCGTCGGAGGCAGTCCGGTCGACAGAAAAAACGCGATCGCCGCAATCGACGCGAAGACGCGGGTTCGCGGCAGCGATGTAACAGGTCGTTGTGTCGTCATTGACAATCAACAAAGGCAAAGCGTTTGGAATCCGGCGACTAGGAGGTCACATTCTTGGTCCCCTGTCCGCCGTAAACTGACTGTTTGATTGAGATTTGAATCCCCGCGACAAACCTGAGTCTAGCCCGACGTGGGGTGGGCCTGCAACCGAATGTTCCCGATGCCGGGATTCTCGGCACGAATTTGGGTGCAAAGATGTTGCAGGCCCTTCCCCTGGGCAGACCCATTTTCTCGATGTTTTCGCTCGCGAAACCGCTGGACAAGTTGATAACTCTACGGTAGCGGGGGATAATTCTCGTTACGATCCACTGTCTGGACAACACATTTCCGAGGCCAGCAATGTCTGAAACACATAACATCAAGGACACTCGCCGCCAGTCTTCGGCCGCCCGACGAAACGGCATTTTCAGAGTCGTACGTGTTATTGGACTGCTTTCCGCCACGGCTGTCTGCCAGACATCTCTCGCTGAAAATCCACCTGCACCCGATCGGATCACAGGCGCAGCTTCAGCAAAAGCGATTTCCGAATGCCTCAAACATGCCCGCCATGGTGCAAGAACACTCGATAAACGGCCCGTAATCCAGGCACGAGTGTTTCTGAAAATCGCGGAGATTTCAGACGATCCGGAGGATTTTGAAGCGGCGCGTGCGGCTGCGCGCAGGATTAGGGACGAGGGAGAGAACTTTGAAGGCGTCCGCGTCTTCGCAGCGATTGCCGGCCAAACGAATGATCGCGCAGATTTCGACGCGACTCGTCATGCCATGGATAAGATCGACAATTCCTGGGTCGCCACTAAGGGGTATTTGCCGCTGGCGCAGGCCTTCGCAAAGGTCGGTGACTTTGCTTCTGCCATGGACGCTGCCACCGGTACTAGCCGCTACGACAATCTATACAGCTATGCCTTTGAGGATATCGCAGAGGCGAGTATCCAATCTGGTGAAATTGATGTTGCCCGCAAGGCAGCGTCCAAAATACGTTTTCCCTGGATCCGAGCAAGAATTTACACTGACATCGCAGCAGTTTCCCAAGATCCACAAGATGGTGAGGCCTCGCGTCAAGCCGCGAGGCAGATCATCGACTCTGACGTAAACATGCGTGGTCTTGAGTGTGTCCGCGCATACGTAACGCTTTTCGGCGTGACGAAGAATACGAAAGACATTGAGTCTGCGCGTGAGTACGCGCGGGCGGAGCGACATCCCAATGCGTACACCACGATTGCAGCCGCAACACACGATCCAACTGATATCGCAGCTGCTCGGGAAGCTGCACAGCAGTGTGACACGCCAAGCAAACGTTCCCGAATCTTCAGCAGCATTGCACACGTATCAGGTGACCCAGAAGACTTGGCTGCTGCGCGCGCTGCCGCGCGGATGACGGAAAAACCAAGAGAACGCGCCGGCGCCTTCCTCGCGGTGTTTCGCGCCACGACTGACCGTACAGATTTAGACTCCGCTTCTCAGGCACTAGCTGCAGTTTCAGCCAATGACCCTCTAGAATCTACTCTGTTTCAGGCGATAGCATTGGCATACGCGCGGGTTGGAGACGTTGCTGTGGCTTGCGATTTGCAACGCAAAGTGCGAATGCACTCGCAAGACCGCTACTGCGAATTGGCAAGAGTATTGGCGGAGGAGGGCAACCTGGCTAAAGCCCGTGATATCGCCGCCACAATTGAAGGAGAAAACGCACACTACTACCGTTCACTCGCATTTTCGGGCATCGTGGAGGTGACGAAAGACTCCACGGATATTGCTGCCGCGCGACGTGAAGCAGACAGGATCACAGACGACGAGCGCTATCGAGGATCAGCGTACCTCCGGCTTGCGAGAGCTTTCGCTCCGGAATAGCTGCATTTTGCGTCAGCCGCCACACGCGCCCTGTGATCCCGGCGTCGGACACGCCGGATGGAACGGGCGGGATCGTAACAAGGTCGTTGCATCCAAAGCACGGTCGTGGAATACTACGCGCTCTGGTACTGACTCAGAGCCCAGATCGATTTCTGATATCGGCGACTGATCCCGACTCGGACGCGAACGACGTCGTGCTTCTCGATGCCGACGATTACATCCTCACGTTCGATGATCGTTCTGGCGTCTAGAATCACTTGCGACGTCTGACGAAAACGAAACAATACCTCCACGCCAAGCGAACGGGAAAAAGCGAAACGGTGGCGCCTGAGGTTCTCCGTCAGGATGTTGGTAGTGTCGTGACGCCAGTGTGCTGCCGTGCGGCGTGCTGGGGGCCGACGAAGACGCAGGGGGTGGATGACGTACTCTCACGCGTGTACGAACTTGGAGTGTATCGCAGACGCTTGACCGGATCGCCCGTTCCGATGAGAATCAAGTGGAACGTCGCTGGCTACCGCCCAGTCAGCTCTGACACCTGGGGCACGAGCCTCAGTCGAGAATCAGAGATCGTGAACAATAATCGACTTGCAGTCTGCGATCGCGCAAGAGTCCCACGCCAAGCAACGGGAATTGCCCGTCGTTTTCGATCACTTCGACCATTCGCGAGTCGCCAAACCCGTCGATGACGCAACTATACGATTCGAGCACCACCTGTGTTCCATCTGCCAATCCCGCCATTACTGCCGCCGACTGCGGCATTCCCATCGCTTCAATGGTCGTGCGCGGGATCACGAGTTCCCCAGTGAACGCCGTGCCAATCCAGACCGTCAAATCAATTGGGTCTGCGTCCTCGAACACGCGAACATTCAGAACAAGCAGGGCCCGCCCGTAATCATCCACTCTGCCATTCACGGCACCATCACTCCCATCTCGACCGTCGATCTGTGTCCGACACGAAGCGCGAATGGAAGACGCTCGGGGTGTGCGGCCCGGGCAGCCTGGATGGATTCACTTAACGTCTTGCCCAAGTAGTAATCACCGGACTCTGGTTCAATCGCGACGAAATCGTCAAGATTCGTGGCCTCCAATTTGGTCCTTAGCTGTTCTTCGTAAATCACCTGCGCCTTCCGTGCCACGTCGATTGATCGTTGGGAAACGACAGCGTGCTCCTTTTCGTAGTTCCAGGCTTGCTATCCACGGGAATTGTACCAAGAATGGCGTCTGCAGGGTACACTTCTGCTGCCTGCCCCACCGCATCAGCAGTCGCCCAGCGCGCGGACGCCACGCAAATATCGGTGATGAAACGCGGAATGCCCCTCTTGAACGGCTGCGATCGATATCGCTCCGGCCTCGCTGCTGACGCGTTCGGAACGTCCTCGACGGTACCGGCGCCGCGATCAACCAATGAACAAAGGAATTCTCCAAGATGCGTACTCGAAAAAGCTCTCGCTCAAGGCAGTGCAGTGAGACCAGGATTGCCGTGCTTCTCATCGGTATTCTAGGGCTTGCGTTTTTGTCTTTTGCTCAGGAAACCGCGGCGAAGACACCAGCCGTGCTGCTCGTCGCCAACAAGCACGACGATACGCTTTGCTTCATCAACCCGAACACTCTGGAGATCATTCAGACCATTGCAACGGGCCCGAACCCGCACGAGATCATCGTCACACCGGACCGGCGATTCGCATACCTTTCGAACTACGCTCCGCCGGGCAATACGATTTCCGTCATCGATCTCGTGCAAAAGAAACATGTCCTGCAGATTGCTACCGGCCAGTACACGCGCATCCACGGTACGGCCATGGCACCTGACGGTGAGAATGCCTATTTCACAGCGGGGCAAACCGGGTTTGTCGTGGAAGTGGACACGCAGACCAACCAAGTGACGCGCGGCATTCCGACGCACGGCAAGATTTCCCACATGGTCCTCGTGTCGCGCGACGGCAGAAGACTCTACACTGCGAACATCGTGTCGCAGAACGTCTCGGTCATCGACCGCGTCTCCGGCGAACGGATCACACAGATACCCTGCGGCAAAGGAGTCGAAGGTATGGCCTTTACGCCCGACGGCAAGTACCTCTGGGCGGCGAATCAGACCGGCGGTTCGATTGCGATCATCGACTTGGCCACACACAAGCCCATCAAGACCTTCGACTGCCCTGGCATGCCCGTGCGTATCCGCTTCACCGACGATGGCAGACTGGCCCTTGTGCCGAGCTGGACGAAAGAGGGCCAACTCATTGTCATCGACGTAACGACGCACAAGGAGGTCAAGCGGGTCGAGGTTGGCGGCTACGCGATTGGTGTAGAAATCTCGCCGGATGGAAAACGGGCCTTCGTCGGCTGCGAACACGCGGACGGCGTGCACGTCATCGATATGGATACGCTTACCGTCGAAGCGGTCATCAAAACCGGCGACGGCCCCGACCCGATGATGATGTGGTTTCCACCGGAGAGTCTACGGTGACATAATGCCGGGCGAAGGCTGATGATGATCTGTTGGGCGGGAATCGTCAATCAGCGACCGACGGCTAGGGTGGCAACCCCTGACTTTTGTTATGAACAAACTCAGAAATCAAACCAGACGCTCTCACGAGCCGTACGTTCGTCGAGTTTCTCGTCGCGAGTTTCTCGGCGGGATGGCAACGGGCGTCGTTTCGTGGACCTGTTGCACAGAGAGGTCCAGGGCCGAGTCGGATGACAAAGCAGCAGCGTGGGCGCGCTCGGTCAAGATCGGTTTGCATCAAGCTGGCTGGGACCCACGATCCCTACGGGAACTCTTCACCGCGGCGCGCGAGCTGGGCTACGATGGTGTTGAATTGGCACCGCCTTGGCTGGAGAAGCAACATGACATGGAAGAGGTCTACCGCCTGTTGCTCGCGGCGGGTACGAAGCCTGCGCCGGCCGCCTATGTCGGTGGGCACGAGCTACGCAACCCGGCCGCAAGGGATGCCTACTTGCTCAAGGCCCGCAAGAATGCACGATGGATCAAAGCCCACGGTGGACGACACGTGACGTACGGAACGGTCAGCGGCGTGGGCGCCCGTCGTACGGCCAGAGAGCGAAAAATCATCGGCGAGGCGTTCGACCGGGTTGCCGATGCCGCCCTCTCCGAGGGTTGCGCTCCCCTTTACCACAACCACTACATGAAAAGCTGCCGAGAAAGCAAGCTGCTTCTTCAAGAAGACATGGAGTTGCTGGACTGGTCGCGATGGCGTCTGTGTGTCGACACCGGCCATCTTGTGCTCGCGCTGACCGAGCCCGTCGCCTTTGTGACCAAGTGGGCGGACAAGATTGCCTGGATGCACTGCAAAGACGTCAAGACAGCCAACGCTGGCGAACTAGAACGCCCCGGCGCGCGCTGGCAAGACCATTTCACGCCACTGGGAACCGGTGTGGTCGATTTCCCGAAGATCCTCAGAGTGCTTGCTGGGCGGAAATACTCCGGCTGGCTGGTCGTTGAGCAAGACAACAGTCCCGCCCCGTACGAAACATCCAAGGTTTCCATTGCGTATCTCCGCGGCGTACTCGATGCGCTGTGAGCCGCTCGGAGGTGTACGAGTCGTCGAGACGAGAATGAGACTACAAAACGACATGCAAGAAGGAAGGTGAACGGAAAGATGTACTATAGAATTGTTATCCTGTCTCTTCTACTGCTCACGGCGCTTGTGCCGGTGGCTTCGACGAATCCGCGAGCCTGGGCAGCGCCGCTGCCAGCCATCGTCCTTGCCCCGAAGCCCGTTGACCGCAGCACGGATCGCCGCGCGCGGAGTCAACCCACCGTGCCATCGACCTACGAGGAAATGCCGTTCGTCGAAACAGCAGCGGAGCCTGGGCTGACACCTGATGAGAAGCAGCGAGGGTACTTGCTCTTTCATCGGCCCATCACCGAGCCGGTGTATCCGAACTCGAAGCCTCATGGCCATGAGCGTTTGGAACAACTGGTTGCCTTTGCCGCGCCTGGAGAATTCGAGCCGCTGACGTTCAGTATCTATCCCCTCAGAGACTTGCTGAACCTCAAGGTGCGTTGCTCGCCGTTGACATGCGGCGCCGGCGAAATCCCCGGCGCGAAGATCACCGTTCACTTGGTCACCTATTGGAATGTCGGGTATCCACGCTATACCTCTCGATCCACATACCGACGTACACCCGAGCTTCTGGAACAGGTCACCGTTCATTCCTCTCCGCAGGGCGAGTGCCAACGCTATTGGATCCGGATTCAGGTGCCCGAAGACACCAAACCGGGAGTCTACCGGGGAACCGTTTCCGTCTGGGACGAAGGTTTTGAAAAGGCGATTCAAATCCCTGTAGCTTTGCGAGTCCTGGGTTTCCAGCTCTGCAGAGACTCCGCCAAGCACTACTCGACCTACTACTACGCGCGCAATCGGACTCAGTACACGGGGAAGTCCGAATCGTTCATTCAGAAAGCGGCCTCCAACGAGTATCGGGCGATGGTCGCGTATGGCCTGGACATGTCGCCGACCATGTATCTAGCTTGCGACGACGGCCGGACGATCCGTCTGCCCTACCCGGAGGAACTCGACCGGATGCTCCAGGCGGGTTTGGCCGGCCCGATCCCCGTCACGGCCGGCAACGTCATCTCACGCTTCTACCGGGACACGACTCCGGATGGCGAGCGGGGCTCCCACTGGCACATCAGCAAGATGCCGTCGCCGGATTTCTACGAGCGGATCACGGCTTCCTTCGAGGCATTCGAGGCCGACCGCAAAGCCAAAGGATGGCCCGAATTCATCTGCTGTCCCATCGACGAGGTAACTGGATCGCGAAAGGACTTCGGTGCGAAGGTCTACGCGGCCGTGAAAGCAGCAGGGATTCGCACATACGCCACCAAAGACCCGACGGCCGCCGATGCCGAACCGTATCGGCCCCATATCGACATCTGGTGTTCACAGCCGTATTCGGTCCCCTATGAAAAGATCATTGGTCAGGACCGTTACGAGTACTGGAGCTACCCCAACCATAACGCCGGCGAGATCAAAGATCGTCGCGTGATGTGCAAGGGCGGGCGGATGACTTACGGGTTCGGTTTCTGGCGCAGCGGCTACACAACGCTGATTCCTTGGAACTGGAGTTGGACGCCGGGCAACGATCAGTTTGATTACCTGCGCGGCAGTCGGTCGGGGTGTGGCCAGAGGATCGACGAGGAGGGCGAAGTGATCCCGGCTGTTTACTGGGAGTGCTTCCGCGAAGGCAACGACGACGCTCGGTACATCTACACTTTGCAGCAAGCCGTCTTCCAGCGCGAGGGCTCGCCCGACGCAAACTGCCGCCGCGCCATCGCCGAGGCAAGAGCGCTGCTCCAAGACACCTGGAACGCGATCGAGGTCCAGCAGAAATACCTGGCCGATGGTATGTGGTCTTCCGAGGAATTCAACACCCGCCGCTGGCTGCTTGCGCAGGCAATCGCCAAGCTATTGCAGTATCCGACGATCAGAACCGGCACCGCTCCGTCCGTACTGGTGACGAACACAGCGCCTCGGCCGGCCGAGGCGGAGGCGTCGATCATTGACAAAGCGTTGCAGGACGGGAACGTCCAGTCGATGGACCTGGGCGGGGATTTCACCGCGTGGTCGAACGGTACCAAGGAAGGAACGATCGAGATCACTGATACAGCCGGTGGTGAGGGGAAAAGGGAGCTGCGCTGGCGGGTTCGCGTCGATCACGAAACGGACGGTGGCGAAGGGGGCAAGTATCCCATCGGATGGCCTCGTATCGCCCGCTCCTTCCAAAAAGGCGAGTTGGACTTCAGTGCGTACGACTATCTGTCGCTGCGGATACGCGTCGATTCCGATCGCGACGAGGTAGCCGATGACTCGACGCGAATCGGGTTGTCCCTCCGCTCGCACAGCCAATCCCAGCGTCTATTCGAGACGCGAGTCGATCTGGGAGACCGTCAACGCCAGTGGATTCCCCTGCGTTTCTCGGTGCGAGAGTTGATCGACAAGGCCGGCGTTGGCCGGGAACCATGGCGTTCGGTCTCTCGCGTCCAGCTTTTTATTGGCGAGAGCGACTATGCTCACGGTACGGATCTCACCTTCCAGGTCAGTGATGTCAAGCTGCTGCGATTCACATCGCCGGCGATCCAGCGCGTGGATGTCCCGGCGTACGTTACACTACCGCGGACTCGGCTTCCCGTTTCGTTCGACATCCTGGGAACTCGATCCGTTCGTCAGGGCAGCCATACCGTCACTGCGTCGCTTGCATCCGCCGATAGTCGCACGCGCACAACGCAACAGCAGGACCTCGCCGCCGGACGCGCCGTAATCCTCGATACGTCAACTCTCGTGCCAGGAAGCTACCGCCTGGATCTGACGATCGTCGATGCCGACGGTAGCACGTGCGCGCACGACGTGCGGTCAATCGAAGCCGTCAATGGCCCGCTAGCCGGCTCCTAACGGCTTGAAGTATCTCAGTACCGATCGGCCTCTATCAGTGAGCCGAAACGATGGATGGAAGGAATGGATGCAACTTCGTGTGCAGTGAGGATGGCCCTGATCGAACTTCTTCGAGTTCACTTCGGCACTGCGGTTTCACTAACACTCCAAACTCAACCCGCGTGGCCTCAGCCGAACCATTTCCGTTGACGGTTGAGCTTGGAGTCGAGAACACCAAGGGCGATGTTCGCGTCCTGGACGATCTGAAAATCAAACATGCCCACGCAGAGGAAGTCGGCGCCGTTTTCGAAGGCGTACTTGAAGCCCTGTTCCGGCCGGATGGCTCCTGCGGCCAGCGTCTTGTAGGCAATCCACGGCTGCTGGAGGTCTTGCATGCAGGCGACGGTCTCGTCCGGTTTCCTACACCAGATGTTACCTCGCTCGGTCTCGGCCTTGGCCGACCAGTATTCTGTATGATGCAATGTCTTCATCCAGAAGTCGGGCTGGTAACCTCGTTCCACACACGCCTCGACAGTACGTAACCGGTGGGCGCCGATACCTGCCGGTAAACCGTTGCGACGAATCAGCTCCAGCCCTTGCTCGATCTGGTCGAAATCCTCACGGGCGACCGCTCCGTCACTTCTGCTGCCGTGCAGATAGCAGGCGCACGCGCCATTGTCGATCGACTTTTTGATTCCCTCCGACAAGGTCCGGCCGCCGCAGTCGGAGATGAACTGGATTTTGCCGCCCTCATCCTTCCAGTAGTCGGAGATTACGGGGCAGAGAACGGGATTGGTCAGGAACGTATTGATACCGCAAGCTTCGGCCAATCGGAACGTCTCGTAGATCTTCTCGCGAGTGTGATACGCCTGCACCAACGGCGAGACGTAAACCAGATCGCGTGCATGGGCCCAGCCGCCGATCAAGTTGCCGCCCAGAACCAGCCGGCTCACTTCGACTTTGCCGATCTTCCCTTTGGGCGCCTTTCCCTTGAGATCGTCAGGCCTCGCCGAATTCTCGTCGGGGCGCTTGGTCGCGTCGGCCTTCTGCCGGTCCGAGGTCTCCCGCTGGGCCAGCAGTAGCTCTTCCTCAAAACTCGCCCAGCCACGTTTCTTCAAGACTTCCATCACCAAGCCGCCAACAAACGGCACACCCGTCAGCCCAGCGATTAGTTGCCGCCTCGAAAAGCGGCTGGCAAAGCGGCAGCTCTTCGAGTCCGCGTCGCGTTCCGAAAATGTTCGACGAGCGTGTCGAGACATGGCGAACTCCTATGGTGTGCGTCGGAATCATATTCCTCGTCCAATAGATTGTACCCTAGATTCCGGCGGATGAGGAAGCGAGCCTCGGTGGAACCATAGGAGTTGGTTCCGCCGGAAAGGCTACTGTCGATCATGGCGTGCGTACGGGAAGAGCATGGTAAGCCGCGAATGAAGCGTGCCGATTAGGGGTTGTTGTGGGGCGACGATACGTGGCATAGACTAGCCGACACCAGAGCCTTTCTCTTGTCCACACCCAAGCTTGAGAGGAGCCAAAGATGAGACAGTGTTTCGTACTTTCGATGATTGTCCTGATTGGGATGACGGTAGTTGCCGCTAGTGTTGCCGATGGCACCGAGGAGGCTGTCACGTTGAAGGATTGCCCGAAAGTAGTCCAGAAGACGCTTAAGCGTGAGTCGAAGGCCGCCAAGATTGTCGAAATCGAGAAGGAAGAAGTCGACGGAAAGACGATCTACGAGGCCGAAGTGATGATCGACGGGAAGGAGTACGACGTTGCGGTCGCGCCGTGCGGTACTCTACTGAGCAAGATCCTGGAAGGCGCGGAAGAGGAAGACGGAGAGGAAGCGGACGCTGAAGAAGAGGAAGAAGAAGTCGAGGTGAAACTGGCCGACCTGCCCAAATCGGTGCGCAAGACCCTGATGAGGGAATCTGGTGGCGGCGCGATCGAAGAGATTGAGCGCGAGCAGGAAGGCGGGAAGACCGTTTTTGAAGCTGAGGTGGAGATCGACGAGAGAGAATACGAAATCGAAATCGCCAAAGACGGCACGCTTCTCAGCAAAGTCCTGGAAGACGATGGCGAGGAGGAAGAGGGAGACGACGAGGAAGACGAGGGTGAAGAAGATGACGACGGCGATGATGATAACGAGGACAACTAATGGCCGTTGTTGCGTGGATTAGTCTCCGCTTGAGTACCTCTTGCACGGTTTTCCATCCAAGCGCACATGGCTCCGGCAAGCGTCACGACTTCGCGTCCATGAACGCGAACCGAAAGTCGCGCTTATGATCCGCCCCTTTGTGATTCTCCTCATCATGGTCTCGTGTGCACCGGCGGCTCCGCCGGCCCGCTATGGACGAATTGACGTGTATAGCGTCGACGGTGCGTTCGATGTGCGTGATGTTCGCGCCAGTCCCGGTTCGCAGATCTTGGACGTCGGCTGGCGAGGCGAAGGGTTGGCCGACACCGGGGCAACAGCCCAGGCCCGAGTTCGTGAGGCTTGGCGAAAGATTTGGATCGAAGTTGTGCCTGAACGAGACGGCAAGCTTCAAATCAACTTCCAGGGAGAATACTACCGTAGACAAAGCGATGACGACGTGCGGCTGGTGTGGGTCGATCAGATTCAGGTCAGCGGAACTGAAATCGCGAATGCCGACCTGGAAGATCTGCAGAATGACGGAGTGCCACGCGGGTGGCGATTCTCCGGACCGGTTTTGCCCGAGGCGGTCAGTCGCGACGGTAGCATCGCGGCCAGCGGCCGAGTATGCGTGGCAGTCTGGCACGGGGCACAGTTGCGGCAGACGGTTGACGTGCGAGCTGGAAAGCCGATTCGAGTAACGGCTAGTTTCCGATCGGTCGGTCCAGAGGAAGAGTCGCCCGAGACGGCCAGGCACAAAGCCCAATTCGACGGCCTCCTGGAACTTCGACCACAGACGATCACGGTCAAGTTGGCCACGGCTCAGGACTCACTGCGTGTGAAGGTCCGGCCACTGCCTCTGTACAACGGAGCGGAATGGGCCGTGACCAGCCGATGGGACGACAACACGTGGACGAATCTCAAGACTCGGGCCGTGTTACTCGAGCATAGCCACCGCGGCACCTTCTTCCTGAATGATCCGAAACGGAATTTCTACGGCAAAGACTACGGACTTCTGTCCGAACGTTCGGTGAGCGAAATGGGAAGGGTGTTGACGAGTGGTGGAACGACAATCGGCGGACATTCGTTGACACACCCGATGATGAGCTACCAGAACCGCAATCGGATATTCGAGGAAGTCTTGGGATGCCGGATCGCGTTAGAGGCTGCCTTCGACACTCTGGTGAACGCCTACGCCTTCAGTTTCTGCAACTACCGCAACGCGATCGAAGGCGCCGATGTGCAGCGCGACATCGCGAGTGCGCTCGCTCGTGCCGGGTACCTGCAGGTCGCGAACCATCGGTTTTCCGAAGACGGATGTTGGCCATGGGGCGTTGCGGGGCTTCTACCTCCCGATGGGCGGCCAATCGATCGGGCATTCGTCGCGTTTCTCGCGGACGAAGACCTACACATCGACAACCCCGCGATCACGTACAGCATGCACAGTTGGTACGACACGCCGGAAGAATGGTCGGGCTTCGAGGCCGACCTGGACCGATACGCGAATCGATCCAACTGGTGGTACTGCAATCAGAACGAATACGGCGCCTACCGGGCCCAGTACCGCGCGGCCGCCAAGGGCAAGGCCGAAATCGACGGCACATTGGTCCGTTATCGCTTCCAACGGCCCAGCCTGCTGGACCTGAACGATCCGATTCCACTGACATTCGAGATCGACGGCGTTGAGCCTGACAGGATTATCTCTATCCAGCGTTCCGGCGCGAGTTTCGAGCGCACCGAAACGTCGGAAGGTGCGGTGCGAGTGCACGTCCATCATCCAGAGGAAACCGCGTTACCCGTCAGGATCGATCATGTCGCAACGGACACTGGCGAACCGACCGCATCAGCCGAATTCCCAGAGCTTCGCGGCGTCTTGAAGAGCAATGGTACGACGTTGACTTTTCTGTTGGAGAACGCGGGGCCGTCTCCAATCAGAATCCAACGTATCGTCTATCGGTTGCCGTTGAGATACAGCTTCGGCACAATCCGCCGCCCTGACACCGCACTGACGCCAGAGGCTCCTTTCCAGGACAGCGTCGAACTGAAGGAGGATCGCAGGGATCCAAGGTATCGAGTTGGTGAGCATTTGTTTGCGGCCCAGGTCGATTTCCAGCGGAATGGCAAGTCGGGACGTGTCTACTTCACAACGCGTGAGCCAGGTTCACTGGACGATCCCTCCTATCCACAACGAGGTTTCACCGCGCTTGGCCCGATCCCGCGTGCGGAAATCGACTTGAAAACGGATGACGTCAAAACGCTGTTAGGCAAAGGATGGATCGCCCCGAACGGGCAGAAGCTCCAATTCAAACCTATTGACGAGGCGGTTGCCCAATCATTGAGCGCAGAGGTCATACCCCTGCGTGGTCGATGGGACAACCATAGCTTGAGGCCTTGTATCTATCTGCTGCGCAGCGTTGTTCATTCGCCGAGCGAACGGCAGGTGCGTCTCTCGCATAACGCCAGTACTGTGCCGGCCGTTTGGTTGAATGGAAAACCTGCTGGAAACAGATGCTCGTTGCGACCTGGAGACAACGATTTGTTGATCGCTTATGAGCCGCCGATTGGTCAGAGATTCTCGCCCGAACACGCCGGACCCATGTTTCGTATTGGCGATCCCCACAGCGGAAAACGTCTAGAGGACATCCGCTACCAACCATGACGTTTCGTGGCGTTCGACCGACGAGGCAGTTGAACTGGCAATCTCACACTCGAGTCACACCGCAAACTCGCTTCGACAGCCGTATTGCCACCGAATTGACGCCATCACGTTTCGCCTCTGAATGGAGAAAACCGTGAACCAAGCTCAGCGATCGGCCGCATGCCGAACGAGCCCCATAATCGTTGTTCAGGCAATCCGTTCGGCGATCAGCCTCACCCAAGTGGCAAAGGATGCCGCGTTCAGCAAGACGCAGACGTCCCATTGACTTTCGCCGCCTTCCTTGCAGTATCATGGGAAACGCTTCGTGGATAGAGACGGTGCCGTGAGGAGTCAGCCGTGATATTGAAGAGTTCGCTTACTGTGCTTGCTGGGGCTCTGCTGTGCGTGGACATGGCCTCCAATCTTAAGGCCGATGATTGGCCCACATGGCGCGGCCCCAACCGTGACGCCATCTGCCGCGAGACCGGCCTACTCCAGGCATGGCCACCCGGCGGCCCGAAACTACTCTGGAAGTCCACGGGGCTGGGCGTAGGGTACAGTGGGCCCGCAATCGTCGGTACGACACTCTACATCACGGGCAACATCGACGGCCACGAGCACGTACTTGCTTTGGACACAACTACCGGCAAACACCTTTGGTCCCGGCCGTTCGGTCCAGTCGAGTATGTCGGATACTCCCCCGGTACGCGAGCCACGCCCACGCTCGACGGCGACCGACTTTACGCTCTGAGTGCATCGAGCAAGCTCGTCTGTATGAACCGTCACACGGGCGAGATCCGCTGGGATACGAATTTCATCTCTGACTTCAGTGCCCAGGTAATCGAGTCGGATTACAGCGAGGCAATCCGGGACAAACTTCTACCCGAGGACGACCCGAAGGCGGGAGTTCGATGGGGTTTCAGCGAGTCTGTGCTGATCGACGGCGAGAAACTCCTTTGCACGCCCGGCGGGCCGGAGGCAACCCTTGCCGCCTTGAACAAACACACGGGGCGGCCCCTGTGGACCTCGCGGATCGATGCGCGGGCGGGCTACGCTTCGATGATCAAGGCGAACATCTGCGGCGTCACGCAGTACGTGCAGTTCACGGCCGATGGCGTGGTCGGCGTTGATGCTCGCGACGGCACTTTCCTTTGGCGGTACGATGCCCCGGCTTACAGCAAGTACGGCGGGATAAACATCTCGACGCCCGTCTGGTCAGATGATTGTGTGTTTGCCGCGTCCGGCTACACGGTTGGAGGCGGCCTAGCCCGCATCGAAAAGACAGCCAACGGCTTCACCGCGCGCGAGGTCTACTTCACCAAAGATATGAAGAACCATCATGGCGGGCTGATTCTCCTCAAAGGCTATCTCTACGGCACGAACGATCCGGGTATCCTCACTTGTCTTGAATATTCAACGGGCAAGGTGATGTGGCAGAATCGTGAGCCTGGCAAGTGCTCCATCCTCTACGCCGACGGGATGCTGTACTGTCGCGACGAGAACGGCATTATCACTTTGGTGACAGCTAATCCGGATAAGTTCGATCTAAGAGGTCACTTCGAGCAGCCCGATCAGAGCGGGCAGAAGACTTGGCCACACTTAGTGATCGCCGACGGGCAGATGTACGTCCGCGATCAAGATGTGCTCTTGTGCTATGACGTGCGAGCGGGCAATTGAGTGCATCAGCCGCAGCACGCGGGTTTGCCCGGTTCATTCTCCTTCTGATTCTATGCAGTAGAGATGGCTGTCGGTGCGGAGGCAGATCGCGCCGTCGGAAACAGCGATGGACGCAAGCGTACGCCCGTCAAGCCGATTTATTGCCAATCGCTTGAAGCTGGTGTCGGCGGCAACAACCGTTGTGACGCCTTCTTCATTCAGCAGATACACTCGGCCGGCGGCATAGACGGGTGATGCGGAGAAATCGCCGCCCAATCGTTGTCGCCAATGCTGAGTGGCAGTTTTGGCATCCACACAGGCAGCGATACCGTCGTCGCTCACAATGAAAAGCTGGTCGCCGACCAGTAACGGAGATGGGCTCAGCGGAACGCCACGTTTCAGCGTCCACTCGACGTGCGATTCCGTCACGTCTCCTTGGCCGTCGGGCCGAATCGCGTACAGGGTGGCAGGTGGATCAAAGCCCGAAGAGATAAACACCAAGCCGTGGCCGTACACCGGTCGAGGCACCAACGAATAGCCGACGTAGCGGGACCACCAGATCTCTTTGCCGGTCAACGGATCGTAGGCCGTCACTCGATCTCCGCCGGTGCTCACTACTTGGCTTTTGCCGTCAACCTGAATCACAAGTGGCGTGGAGTAGGCGTGTCGACCTTCCGGTCGCTCCCGTTTCCAGACGATCTCGCCGGTGCGTTTGTCGAGAGCGACGATGAACTGATCGCGGCGCCCGTCACAACTGATTATCAGCGTGTCGCCGAACAAGACAGGACAACCAGCCGGTCCGTGGCCGTGATTGTATTCCAGAACGGTCTTCCAGATGATCTGCCCGTCGACTGACAGACAGGCCGTACCATGCGCACCGTAATGAACGTAGACGCGGTTACCTTCCAGAATCGGCGTCGGCGAAGCGTGGCTGTTCTTCCCGTTGATTCGCCCCAGTTCTTCCTTGTGAAAAACTTCGACGTCGTGCACTAGCCAGCCGGACTTTCGCTCCAGGCAGATTGCACGCAACGAATGGCCCTCTGGATCTGCGGTGGTCAGCCAGATTTGCTCGTCATTAATGACTGGCGACGACCAGCCCCTGCCAGCGATGGGCGCTTTCCAGACGATGTTTTCAGTTTCGCTCCAGGTGAGCGGTACACGCTGTTCCACGGAGTGTCCTTCGCCACCTGGGCCACGGAACTGCGGCCAGTTTTCGCCAGAAGCCGAAGCCGGAACCAACATTGCCGCGAATAGTAGGCACAATCGTTGAGACATATGAACTCCTCGCTTCCCATAGGTTCACTCAACTCTGCGGAACGGCTGGTCTTCATCTCAGAGGTGTATTCGCCTCAATCGCAGTCGGGTCCTTCTTCGCGCATCGGCGCTAACGATAACCGTAGTTGATGAGGTCTCGTCGCGGAGCCTCGCCACCGGCAGGTGAGACCAGTCCTTTGAAGATCTCGGGAGGAATGCTTGGCTTGATAGTCTGACAGGCCCCATCTGCTTTGACGCAAAACAGGGCTGATCCGATGTTGCCAAGGCAGGCGACGGGGGCACTTGGGTCGAAGGCGAGGTCTTCGGGCTTCGTCCAGGGAACTGATTTGTCCGCTCCCGCACACACCGCCAAGATCGTGGTCGACGTTCCGTCGCGAAAATCTCGCATCGATGGTCCGTATTGTCCGGTGAATGATGCGCCTGGCCCGGTCAGTGTGAGAAAGCGAGTGTTTGTGCTGTCGATAGGATCCTGCAGATCGCGATAGATGTCAGGAATCTCCTTCAGCAACTCCATGTTGTGCGGACTGTCCCATGGCTCATCCAGTTTGAACTGTTTGTACAGCGGCCCTTGATCCAAGAACGGCAGCAGATGGACGCGCCAACTGAGGTACGGCTGCCCCTCGGCATTGAATAGCTTTGGGTTTCGCGCCAGCGGATACTGACGATACACGTCATGATAGTTCATCATCCCCAAGAAGATCTGCTTTAGCTTGTTCAGACGCTCTTGCTTCGACTTCGAAACGGTTTCAATGAGTCCTTTGAGCGCCGTTGGAGGCTCCTGGTCTGCCGGGCCGAACTGTTTGCGCAAAGCGTCCACATCAATCACTTCGCCGCCGGCGGGTGTGGCCAGA
Source organism: uncultured Pirellulaceae bacterium (assembly GCA_964617665.1). Lineage (GTDB taxonomy): Bacteria > Planctomycetota > Planctomycetia > Pirellulales > Pirellulaceae > JADHUC01. The sequence continues at coordinate 10,685 of CAZUAH010000091.1, read as the reverse complement.
CCTTTGAATGAGGCTTCAGGTACGTCGTCAGGCAATGTCAACAGCTTTCCGTCGGCGGTAACGCATTCGATAGGGCCACTCGACATGCGTTGTATCAGGCTCGCTGCGTTCTCCGGTTCGAATGGTAGATCTACCGGTTGAGTCCAAGGCACGGCCGAGTCGGGACCGACGACGACGACGAGCAATGTATTCGCCGGGCCATCCTTTATGTGTTGGTATGTCGGCTGGCGGTTGACTCCAAATATCATCTCGGGCCCGGTAAGAACGACAAAGCGTGTCTGTGCCGGATCTTCGAGTCGGTAGACGTCTGGCATCTCGTCGAGCAATGACTTGTTGTGTGGACTATCCCACGGCTCGTCGAGGTGGAATTCGCTGTAGAGTGCCTGTTCGCCCAAGAACGGCAGCACATGGACGCGCCAGGACAAACCGCTGCCGTGCTCACTTTCCGAAACCGGATGGGTAAACATCCTGAAGTGGTCGTGATGCATTAGCAGGGCAAATCCAATCGCCTGTAGCTTGCCATGGAGATCCAGGCCGTTTAGCGGGGAAGCCGCAGGAGTCGATGGTGACTGGGTCGATCCGGGTGACGCGGCCATATCCGTCGTAGTGTCTGAAGGCGGTTTTGACTTTGCGACAGAGCCCCTCAGAGCCCCTTCAAATCTACGGCCGTGTCGGTCCGGATGTGCGATCTCGTTGCCGCGGGGCGTTGCCAGTGCGAGGAAGCCGGCTGCCTCAATCGATTTGAGGACGGTCAACGTTCGTCCGTCGACCAGAACACAGGCAATGTAGCCATCCGCCAGAGATCCTAACGAGCTCTTTGCCGAGTTCTCGTCCAGCGTCAGTTCATCGGGTTTCGTCCAAGGAACCGCTACATCCGCTCCCACGACCACAGCCAGAATTGTGTTGCTGGATCCGTCGGTAATGTCGCGGAAGGCGGACGGCTTTGGATTCCCAAACAGCATACCGGGTCCAGTGATCACCTGGAAACGCGTCGTTGGCTCGTCGTTGGAGCCGATGTGATAGACATCGGGCATGTGCTCCAGCAAAGTTTTGTTGTGCGGGCTGTCCCACGGTTCGTCGAGATGAAAACGATCGTAAAGCGGCTGTTGCTGTAAGAAGGGGAGCAGATGAACGCGCCAAGACAGACTGGTTGGCTTGGCGCCACCACTCGAAGGCGACTCGCTCGAAGCGCCAGACCGTGGCAGCGCAAAACATCGGTATGTGTCGTGGAAGTTGTGGAAGGCGAGCGCGATTCGCTTCAGTTTCCCCTGGATGTCGGGGAGGTCCTCGGTGTTCAGGACGATCGGATCCGACTGCGCTGGTGGTGCTGGTTTGGCAGCGGGCTTCGTTTCGGTCGGTTCGGGTGCTGCCTCCGGTTCTGTTGGCTCTGGCGCAGTATCCTTTGGAGAGGGACCAGCGTTATCGGGTGCACCGGCTTCCGTTGGTGCTCCATCGGCAACGACGGTTTCGTCATCGCCGCTCATCAACAGCATGACAACTCCAACGATCAACATCAGCGCCAATAGGGTTCCGCCGCCCACCAGTGCCCAAACTAGCGGTGAGATGCCCTTGGGCGCCGTTTCTTTCTGAGGCAGCGAACTTGCTGCCGTATCGAGCGGTGAGCGATCTTCCGTCGTCCCAAAATCAACGTCCATCAGTGGATCGGTGCCCGCGAGGGGATCTACAGCGAGAGGATCGGTTTCATCCGCTTCAGGCAATTCCAGCTCTGGGATCTGTACAACGGATTTGCACTTTGGGCATCGGACACGTTTGCCAGCCAACTTCTCTGGGGGGGATAACTTGTGACCCTCAGGGCAGACAGCTTTGATCGGCATAGTATCCCCTTTCGACATGTGACTGTCGTAGACGGTCAGGCATCAAGACCTGATTTTGATCGCCGACGCGTATTGTCAGCCACATTCCACGGTGATGCAACTGTGTTGAAGATTAGCCAGCAGGTCCAACATGGTCATAATCGTTAGCATCGGGGGCACCGTTTGGGGCTGCCGAAGAGGCGTCTCCCTTCTGGCCTATTACGCCGCACGCGTTACAATCTAGCCCGCAGGATGGGGATAGCTGGGACGCACTGCGTGTTCCAGCGTCTTGGAGGATTCATGGCGACCGACAGCGATTTCCAGAGTACCGACGAGTTCCGCGACACCATGTCCTGCCAACTCGAGGACGCTTGGTCTCGCGGACGTGCCGTGCTGGTCGAGGACCTCCTGCGGGATGTCCCGCCGCCGTTGGCAAAATCACTGCTTTCCGATCTACTGGCCATCGAGATTCGACAGCGTCGAGCCGCGGGACAGCAGCCAAGGCCCGATGAGTATCACCTTCGCTTTCCGGATGAAGCGTCCGAGATCTCAGAAGCATTTCGTATCGCATCGGAGGCGGCTGAGGAAGAAGCGAGCGCGCCCACGGGCAATCGAGAGACTCCACGGGATCGAGATCAAACAGGCAAAGACGACCAGTTGCCAACAACGCATGGCAGTCCACCGCTCGACGAAGCGTTTGGCAGATTCGAGCTGATAGAAGAACTTGGTAGTGGCGGGTTTGGGACCGTTTGGCTCGCTCACGACACGTTGCTCAAGCGGAATGTCGCGCTAAAAATCCCTCGGTCGGATCGGCTTCTGGCAGATCAGGTTGGCAGATCCGTACAAGAGGCGCGGGCCGCTGCCCGTATCAAGCATCCTTCGGTAGTTCAAGTCTACGACGCCGGAGAAGAGGGCGGCACGGTCTACATTGCCAGCGAGTACATCGAGGGCAGGTCGCTGCGTGAGCATCTGCGAGCTGAAACGATCTCGTTTCGCGAGGCCGCGTCGCTAAGTCGACGCATCGCCGAAGCACTTCATGCAGCACACGAAGTCGAGATTGTCCATCGCGACCTAAAGCCCTCGAATATTCTCATCAGCGAGGATGGTAATCCGTATGTTGCGGACTTCGGGCTAGCCACAATCGAAGCCGAGTGCGCATCTAAGGAGCGGGGACGTGTCGCTGGTACTCCCGCTTACATGTCACCGGAGCAGGCGCGGGGTGATGACGGTCAACTCGGCCCAGCAACCGACGTGTATTCGCTGGGGGTAATCCTGTTTGAGATTCTGACGCACGCGCGTCCGTTTACCGGCAGTTCACGAGAGTTGCTGCAGAAGATTCAGGATACCCCAACGCCGCAACCACGACGAATCGATCCCCAGATACCACGCGATCTTGAAGCCATTTGCCTAAAATGCCTGGCGAAAGAGCCTCAGCATCGTTATCCATCGGCAGCCGCGTTGGCAGATGATCTGCAACGATATTTGGCGAACGAGCCAATCCACGCGCGACCCGGCACGCCGATCGGTCGATTCTGGCGTTGGTGCCAGCGTAAACCCGCCTTGGCTGCACTTAGCGGTGTGCTGGCGTGCGTTGTAGTTGGTGCGGTGACGGCCCTTTCGCTCGCGTATTGGAAAACGGAGGCGTCGCTGAAGGAAGCCGAGACGAATCTCTACTTCCATCATATCACCGCGGCACATCAAAAATGGCTGATCAACGATTCGTCAGCAGCCGAGGAATTGTTGGCGAGTTGTCCAGCGGGGCGACGCGGTCTGGAGTGGCATCTGCTGAACCGCCTCTTCGAGACACCGCATACAAAGCTCGCCGGGGCGGGCCGGGCATTCGATATCAGCTCTGACGGAAGACATTTTGTCTCCGCCGGTGGGGCTGAGCCCGTGCTTAAGGTCTGGTGTAGGGAATCAAAGGATGAGCTTCGTCGGATGCGATTGCCGCATCGTAGAGAGGATTGGGTCGAGTGGATCGATCTTTCCCCGGACGGGCGCACGTTTGTCACCGTTAGCGCTTCGGACCGAACTCTCCGATTATGGGACGCCGTCGAGGGCAAGTATATTCGTGATGTCGGTAGTCACCCTCGCGAGGTCGTGCAGGCGTATTTTGTGGACGACGGCAGCCGGATCGTGTCGATGGGCCGCGACGACACAGTTCGTCTGTGGGAGACGGCGACGGGGAACGAATTGCGGACAATCGGTTTTCGACCAAGACGAATCCGCACTATCGCCGTGTCGCCCGTCGATTCGCGAGTCGCCGTTTCGACGGGCCATCGAGGTGCTTCTGCCGTGACTATTTGGTGTCGCTATCGCGGAGAGAAAATGGCAGAAGTGCCAACGCAAGCGGGCCCCGTGACCGGTCTGGCCTTTTCGGCAGACGCAAAGCTGCTGGCCGTGGCCGAGCCGTGGGGAGGGCTGCAGATCTGGAAGACGGGTCCACCCGAGTTGTTATTAACGATCGGCGGGCCTCTCACCGATTATCCTTGCCCCACGTTCGATCCCAGTGGCGAACGGGTTGCGGCCGAATCATGGGATGGTTCGATTCGCGTTTGGAGCGCATCAACGGGTGAAGAACCGCGCGTCTTTCGCGGTCAACTGCCCCCGGCACGCTTCCTCCGCTTTACTCCCGATGGAAACGGCTTGGCCGCAGGCGGCAGCGACAATGTCATTCGCGTATGGGATACGACAGCGGAACAGGGCGCTTTCGCGTTGCAGGGCACTGGTTCCCCCGTAACCAATATCGCGTTCGCACCAAAAGAGAATCTGTTGGCCGCCGCATTCACGGATGGATCGGTAAGCGTGCGGAACGCGGTGACCAGGGAAACGCTGTGGACGATACCGGTTTCCAGCTCGCGTGTGTTTGCGCTCGCTTTCTCTCCCGACGCTCGTCGACTCGCGTGCGCTTGCGAAGATTCGACCGTGCGAATCTACGATGTCGCCAGCAGCCAACCGCAACTGGCTTTCGAAGGGCACGAACGTCCGCTACGAGCGGTTGCGTTCAGCCCGGATGGCCGTTTGGTTGCCTCGGCCGGGATCGGTGATACGGTTATTCTCTGGGATTCCAACAGCGGGAACGTGGTTCGGTCCTTGTCGCTGACCACGATCGCCATTCGTTCCCTGGACTTCCATCCCGATGGAACCAGACTCGCAGCCGGTACACGGGATGCGGTCGCCGTTGTATGGGATATTCAAACGGGCGAGGAGCTGTGGCGACATATTCAGCCGTTCTCGCGAGTATGGAACGTTGCCTGGTCCCCAAACGGGCAAGGTCTAGCGGTTGCTCGGGGCGACGGAAACGTGCGAATTCACGCCGCAAGCGATGGTCAACCGCAGGTGAAATTCGGAATTCCCGCGCGCGATGCCCCAGTTGACCTCGCGTTTTCGTCGGACGGCACGCGTCTAATAACGAGTACCGCGCGAAAGCTGGTGGCGTTATGGGAGATTCCCACCGGTCGTGAGGTGTTGCGACTTTCAGGCAGCACGACCACTGCCCCCGTCGTCGCGATCGCCCCGAATGACCAACTGATCGCCACAGCGGATCAAGACGGCAATATTCTGCTGTGGCCTGCCGATCGCGGCGGCGATTAATACACGAGTCCCAATCATGAGAGAAGACCAAAAGATACTCCGCGCACTACTCATTGGTGTGGCGACTGCGATCCTGTTTGCCTGCACAGGCCCGGCATCTGAAAACAAGGCGAAAGCAGAAAAGTGCCCCTCGTTCGCCATCATTTGCTTTCCTGGCCCACCGGCTTCGGACATTAAAGTTGAGCATTACGAAACGATCCGTCGCGCGAATTTCAACCTCGTGCTGCCGAGTTTTCGCTACGACGACGAGCAGCAGTTGCAGATGCTTGACCATTGCCAGTCAACCGGCCTACGCGGCGTGGTGAACGTTAAGCGGCTGGCCCCTCCCACCGCCGATGGCCCGGCGCCCGCGAACTGGAAGGAACTTGTGCAATCTGCCGTTGATCGCTTCGCAAAGCACCCGGCCCTCTATGGCTACATGATTCGAGACGAGCCGAATGCCGAGGTCTTTTCGCAGCTGGGACGAGTAGCCGCCGAGTTTCGACAAGCCGATCCTGTGCACGACATTTGCGTCAACCTGTTTCCCATATACGCCTCCAGCGAGCAACTTGGCACGGCGAGTTATGAGCAGTACCTGGATGAATTTCTCGGCACAGTCAAGCCACCTGCACTATGCTACGATCACTATCCATTCATGCGACATGGCGAGGACCGTCAGGACTACTTTCACAATCTGGAGGTCGCACGCCGCGCGTGCCTGAAACACAGGACGCCGCTTTGGATCGTCGTGCTTTCCAGTTGGTGGCAGCACTTCCGGACGCCAACCGATGCCGAACTGCGTTGGCAGGCGTACGGCGCTTTGGCTTACGGCATACAAGGAATTGCTTACTTCACTTACTGGCCTGCCAAGGATGATTACGCGGCGATTGTCGACTATGGCGGCGCCCCGCAGCCCCTGTACGAATCCATGCGTCGACTGAACCAGGAACTTGCGGTACTGGGCACACAGTTGGCCAAGATGCGGTCTGTCGACGTCTACCACGTTGGCCATGATATTCCTGCTGGCTGCCAGCCATTGCCCAAAGATAGCTGGCTCGGCATATCTGGGCGTCCACCGTTGGCGATTGGACTATTCAAGAGCGAGGACGGCGGCAAATATGTGCTCTTGATGAATCGCAACTGCGATCGGGCAGAGACGGCGATGTTACGATTTCCGTCCGACACTACTGCCGTTTCACTGGCAGACTCTACGACCGGGAACTTCAAAGAACTGGTGCTTCAAGGCGACAAGTGTCGTATCGCAATCCCGGCTGGCACCGGGCATCTGCTCGCGCTGCACTGAATGGTTCGAGTCTACATATCCGCGTTCTCGCGAGCCCGTACTGATAGCAGCATCCATCCCCATCACACGGACGATCAGGCCAGATCGTCCAGCGGGCCTCCGCTGCAGAGTTCGGGTTTGCCGAACGTTCTCAGTTGATGGCCCATCGCGTGGGCGAGGGCCAAGTGCAGGCGATTGTGCGGAACCTTGCCGTACTTCAGGGATCGCCCCATGCGGAACCCCGTACCACGGCCAACCAGCACAAAGGGGACATTGTCCAACGTGTGCGAATTCCCCTTTCCCAGTTCGTTGGTCCACACGATCGTGGTGTTGTCCAACAGGCAGCCATCGCCGCTCGGTTCCGGCGTGTCCTGAAGCCTCCGTGCCAGGTAAGCCAGCTGTTCGCAGAACCACGTGTTGATCTTCGTCAATTTGTCCTGCGAGTCAGTGTTGCTGTCCGGATGGTGAGACAGTTCGTGGTGTCCTTCCTCGATGCCCAACCATCGCATGCGCGCCTGCCCGACCGAGTTCGTAAACTGCAACGTGGCGACACGTGCCTGGTCGCACAGAAGGCTGTTGACCAGAAGATCGATCTGCATGTGGCTGATCTGGGGTATGTTGTCGTTCGTGTTCTTCACGCCACGTTTTAGATTCGGCGCTGGTTGATCATCACGCTGTTGGTTTTCGGCTTGGAGTTCCTTTTCCATCTCGCGCACAAACGTCTGGTGTTCGTCCAATAACCGGCGGTCCTCCTTGCTGACCTTGGCATGGACTCGACGAAGGTCTTCTTGCACGTCATCCAGCACACTCTTCAACGTTTCCTGGTCCTTCAGACGACCATACTGCTTCTCGAGCATCTGGTATGGATCGGCGATCGGGGCGACGGGTTTGTTAGGTCCCGCGTAGACCATCCGCGTCCAGGGGTCGGCCCGGTCCGGCACGGCGACACCGAACTCCAACGCCCCGAAACGCGTCCGGCTCTGCTCGTTGCTCTGCAAGAACGCCGCCAACTCCTGATCGATTGAAATACCGCTGGCCCATCCCGCAGGCGTGTGCGAGCCGCCTTGGATATTGCCGGGAAACAGTTCGATTCCCGTCAACAGGCAGCTCATGCCTCGCATGTGGCTGTCGCCGTCACCTCGTACCCGGTTGCATACACCGTGAAGCGTGAGCAATTGATCTTTGAAAGGCGTCAACGGCTTGAGGATTTCCGGCAGCTCGAATTCCGCACCTTCTTCCTTTGGCCAAAACCGCCCGGGAACCACGCCATTGGGGCTGAACATCACGACAAGCCGCTGCTTGCGAGCACTAGTGTTCGCAAACCCCAAACTGGGCAGATTCAAGACAAACGGAAGCGCCGACGCGCCCAACCCCAGATCGCGAATGAACTGCCTTCGTGTTCTCATCGGACTTGTCAAACGTTTGCGTGCCTGAACTGAACCAGACCGTCGCATTCTTCTGGATTCCACCATGACTAACCTCGCATCTGTTTCTAAGCCGGCCTTCTTGGAGAGGCACAATGTGAGTTGAGGAATGGGGACTCTCTGAGGCAGACCTGTACTCTTGGTTACCGACAAGAAGGCTGCCCGATAACACAGATTACCACCGTTGGCTGCGTTTTGCACGACCGGACGCCACAAGCTACACTGCGCTGCCCGGGGCCCCTGAATCATCTGCCCTCGTTGGGACAACGACCGAGCAATACAAAGCGCAACCGGGAAGAGTGAAAGCATGAGAATACCCGTCAGCGTCACAATCATACTCTCGTTCTATTTGGTGACGGCCCATGCAGAGAATCTCGTTAGCAACGGCGACTTCTCCGGTAAGACCGAGGCGGGTTTGCCTGTGGGCTGGACGGTCGTGGGAGAGCAGAAGGTGACTCTGGTAAAAGAGTCAGCGTCCGAGGGCAGCCGGCAGTGTTTGCGAGTGGACGTTCTGGAAGACGGCGGCTCGAGCTACGGCCAGATCTATCAGGACATCAAGGCCAAACCGAATACGCTGTATCTTTTACTGGGAAAGACGCGAAGCACCAAGTCGGAGTTGGTGTTCTTCTCGATCAAGCTGCGAAAGAACCGTAACGAAATCTAGCGAATTGGTCTTCCGAAATCCCAGACGCAATGGACCACAACGACATACGAGTTTTCGTCGCAAGACGCTGACGAGATCCAGGTGCTCTGCCGCTGGCGGCAGAGCGCCGAGCGCGGTTGGGTTGGGCAAACGGGTTGGTTCTCTGATGTTTCGTTGGAAGAAAAAGGGCCGGCCCCGCCTCCGCCGCCGTGGAAGGAAGCTGTCCGACGTGCGAGACAGATCGCGGCGGTCTCTGCGGACGCTCTGGCCGTCAGACCCGTGAAGTCCGATCTCTACGTGACCCCAAACGGCGGCGGCCGACGCGATGGATCGAGTTGGGACAACGCACTGCCCGGCAACGCTCCTGGAGTGTTTCAGGCTGCTTGGGATGCACTCGAGCCAGGGCAGGCATGCCGAGTCGGCAGTGGCACGTATGTGAACGTAGAACTGACAGTTTCCTCCGGGGGCGATGGCCCGGACAAGATGAAAAGGCTCGTCGGAGAGGATACGGGCGAAGGGCCGGTGTGGTTTGTCGGTGACTGGAATCCCGATAAACCAGCCGAGGGACTCACATTCATCACACTGACGGACGAAGTTGATTATTGTTCGTTTGAGGATCTGAAACTCGTACGCTATCGGAGAGGAATCTTTAGTGCAGAAGGCCGTCACGTGGGCCTGAGGACCAGCTACAAGCAGAAATAGAAGTCGAGGAATTCACTATCGTACTGGGGGAGGAAGAGATTGACTCCCTGATCCGCACGGCGAAGCACGATTAAGGGCAAGCCCAGATCATCGCCAAGACCCTCCTGATTCTGCTGGAGAAATCTGACCGGGTCGAGGAATTCATGGAGAGGGTCGAGGAGGACAAGCAATCCGCCAAGCCCGAAGTACGAGAGGAATAGGAGCCTTATTTTCCTGGTCGTAGGTCATCCGGTTTCATTTCGTGCAATATGATCGCTTTTCCGTCGTCTTGAAATTCAAGCTTGTAGCCGATCGAGCCAAGCAAATCAGAAAGTGGTATCGTCGAGCTACCAAACGACTGCAACGACAGGAATTCCTTTTCGACATGGCTCCTGAAAAGGATTGCAGACTGTATGTTTTTCGGAATTGCTTCAGAGAAGACGATCTTCAATCCGCGTAAGTCGTGTTTCCTTCCTGGGTCGCGACTATTCTGTTTCGATTGCCATCGCTGAATACTGTTGATTCGCACTTGGAGTCCAGCGTTCTGCAATTCCCGCTCGATCACTTGCGGCAGGATGGCGAGGCAAGACAAGCGATAAACTGTATTTCGTTGAGTCAAACGCAGACTAGCAATTGAATTCTCCAATTCTTCCATTCGTGCAGTTGTGCGACGCTCAAACATCCAAAGGCTGCAGGTTATATAGGTCGCGTAGGCAGCAAGAAGTAGAGCGGCAATGGACAGGACGACTTTGTTCCTACGCATCATCATGCTCCTTGCTCTGGAGTCGCTGTCAGGCATCGCTCGGTCGGGTAGATATAGAAGTGCGAGCGTCCATGGTCCTTGCCATTATCTACAGCGGGTACTTCGAGGTAAATCTAGGATGTGGCTCACAGTATGTCGAGAGGAATAGGGGGCATATGAGAAATTGGAGAGGGGTATATGCTCCTAACCTCACGTCATCCCTCGCTCTCTAAGCCGGACTCCCGAATATGGGATAAGTTATTATGCCGCCAACACCGACACCACTACGATTGCTCAAGGGCGACACGAGTAAAGGCAAGAACCCTATCAACAAGAATGGTCCTAGCCTTCGCATGAAGGCCGAGATTCCGCCGAGACCTGGGAATCTCCGCGACAAGGAAGCTCGAAACGAATGGGATCGTGTCACGAAGCTCCTAAGTGGTGCGGGAATCCTCACAAGGATAGACCAGAGATCCGTGAGCGGACACCAGAACCATTGTTGACTTGCCTGGTATTTTGGGGGCGT